>NZ_JABWEF010000023.1:0-120163 GCF_013369445.1 Duganella sp. BJB1802
GGCCGAGGCCGCGGCCATCGCCGCCAGGTTGACGGCCAGCGGCGCGGCCACGCCGCTCATGGCCAGCATCGAGGCGCGTTGCAGGAAGGCGCGGCGGGAAGAGTTGGTGGTCATGGCGGCTCCCTATGATTGAACGAGGTATTCCGGCGCGGCCATGACCAGCGTCAGCGCGGCGTAGATGCGGTTGTGCAGCGCGGCGTCGGTCTTGGCGGACATGGTGTCGATGGCGCCGCGTATCAGGCCGACGCTGGCGCTGCTCAGCTGGCCGGCCGCCAGCACCACGTTGATTTCGTCGACCAGCGCCTGGCCGTTGGCGGCCAGCGGCAGCAGGCTGCCGTAGTCCGGCAGCACGTCGCCCACGCCCTTGCTGACCGCGCGCTGCATGTAGTTGACGTAGCCGACCACCGAGGTCTCATTGGTCAGCTGGAACTCCGGCGCCACCAGCCCCGCCTTGGACACGGCGCTGTTGGGCGGCACGTAGCCGGGCCGGTAGAAGTTGAACACCGACGGCGAGCGCAGCGGACTTTGTCCCAGCCGGCTGGACGCGTCGCTGGTGTTGCCGATGGCCCAGGCGTCCGTGGCGGAGTTGGCGTTGTAGGCGCGCGCCCAGCCGATGAAGCGCAGCATCGGTTCGCGCAGCTTGCCGGCGCCGGGCACGTTCAGGCTGTCGGCGCGCGCCTCGGGATCGAGCAGCAGCGCCCGCACCACCGCCGCCAGGTTGCCCTTGACGCCACGGTTGTCGCTGTTGAACACGGCGGCCACGCGCGCCACGTAGGCCGGCGAGGGATTGCTGGTCACCAGTTTCTGGATCAGCTGGCGGCTGATGAAGGGCGCCACGTTGGGATGGGCGTAGATGATGTCGAGCGCCGCCTTCAGCGCGTCGGCGCCGGACAGGCCGGCCGGCACCGTGCCGCCGAGGAAGGTGGAGGCGCCGGTCTCGTGCCGCTTGGCCACCTGCGCCATCGGCCGGCGCAGGAAGTCGGGCGTGTTGGCGTCCAGGCCGGCCATGTCGAAGTCCCAGCCGGTGAACACGCGGGCCAGGCCGGTGATGTCGCTCAGGCCGTAGGTTTCGATGGGCGCGCCGTTGTTGTTCAGCTTGGGTGTGCCGTCGAGGTTCAACTGGATCAGGCCGATGCTGAACAACTGCATCAGCTCGCGCGCGTAGTTTTCGTCGGGCAGGGCGCCGGTGGTGGGGTTCTGCTTGGCGTTGCCGCGGAAGGTCAGGTACTGGCCCATCGGCGCGCTGGTCGAGATCGCGCCCAGCAGCGCGCGGTAGTTGCCGAAGGCGTAGCCCTCCAGCAGGTCCAGGTAGGCCGCCGCCGAGAACGCGCGCCAGCCGGCGCCGACCAGCCCGTCGATCGCGACCACGCAGATTTCCGACAGCGCCAGCGTGACGCGCTGGCGCAGCGTGTCCGGCGCCGTGATCAGCTTGCGCCACGCGCAGGCGTCGAAGCCGTTCTCGGAGTTGCGGTTGGCGAGGGCGTTGTAGCCCTTGGCGACCAGCCAGTCCCAGCGGGCGCCGGAGCGCGGCGCGGCCAGCTGGGCGTCGATCCAGCCGGCGTAGCCCAGCGATTGCACCTTGGCGATCTCGGCGCGGTTGGCTCCCATCGAGGCTTGCGCCAGGAAGCGGGCGGCGGCGGCCGGAGTTGGTGTCGGGGTCATGACTGTGATCTCCAGGAAGGGGCTCAGACATTGCTGTGTGGTAATTTATGCCGAGTCCGCTTGTTGTGCCATCGAAATTTTGTAACGAAGCATTTCGCCGCAACGTTTGCTTGACGGGATGCACACACTTTGCGCCGCAGGCTTGCATTTCGCGCCGTGCCGCTGCATTTCGTCGCATCGCGAGCCGCGCCGGCGCCGCGCCCGGCATAGTGGCGTCACCTTAACCAGCCATGCGGAGCGAATCATGATTGCGCAAATCGTCAGCCACACACCAACCTACGTCTGGGCCTTGCTGGCCTTCCTGCTGTACCGCGGCGCGCTGGCCAGCCGCGACCGCGAGCTGGCGATGCGGGCGCTGTTCGTCATCCCGGTGGTGATGATCGGCCTGTCGTTGTCGAGCATGAACGGACACGGCGCGCTGGGCAGCGGCGTCTGGGCCGTGTGGCTGCTGGGCGTGCTGGCCGGCGCGGTGGCGACGTGGCGACTTGGCAGCGGCGTCCCCATCATGGTCGACCGCGCCGCCGGCACCGTGCGCCAGCGCGGCAGCTGGTTGCCGCTGATGCTGATGATCGCCATCTTCTGCACCAAGTACGCGGTGGCGGTGACGACGGCCATGCATCCCGAACTGGCGCAGAACCCGTTGTTTGCCGCGACGGTCACCTTGCTGTTCGGCTTGTTCAACGGTGTGTTCGTCGGCCGCCTGGCGCGCTACGTGGCAGCCTGGATGGCCCAGCCGGAACCCGTTGCGGCTTAATGAATTTGCAAGTTTCCTTGTGGTGCGGGGCAAGAGCTTCTACAATTCGCGGCATCGATGAAATGTTGGAGTTGGCCTCATGACCATATTTGGAATTGGATTGCACGTGCTGGTGGCGATATTCTTCGCCGTCCACGTGATCCGCAGCGGACAGCAGATGTACTGGCTGATGATCTTGTTCATGTTTCCCGGACTGGGCAGCATCGTCTACTTCATCGCCATCTACCTGCCGGACTCGAAACTGAACCACGGCGCCCGCAAGGTGGTGACGGCGGCGGCCCGCACGCTCGATCCCGGCCGCGAACTGCGCGAGGCGCGCGACGCCTACGCCTACACCCCGACCGCGCAAAACCAGATGCGCCTGGCCAGCGCGCTGCTGGAGGCGGGCAACGCCGACGAGGCGGCCGCCACCTACGAAGCCTGCCTGCAAGGGCCGTTCTCCGGCGACCTGGAGATCCGCTACGGCGCCGCGCGCGCCACGCTGGCTTGCGGCCGCGCCGCCGCAGCGGTGACGCATCTGCAAACCATCCGCGCCGCCGACGCCAATTTCCGTGGCGAGCAAGTGTCGCTGCTGCTGGCCCAGTCGCTGGCGGCGGCCGGACGCCAGGACGAGGCGAGGGCGGAGTTCGAGTTCGCACTGGGCCGCTACAACAGCTTCACCGCGCAGGCCGAGTTCGCGATCTGGGCTGCCGGCGCCGGCGACGCGGCGCGCGCCAACCAGTTGCATGCCGAGCTGCAGCGCACGATGGAACGCTGGACCCGCCACACCCGCGACTTGAACCAGGAATTGATACGCCGCCTGAACGCGGCCATGGCCGGCGTCAAGCGCTGATCATTTTTGCCGGGCGCTGTGGCCCGGGTTGTAGGCGCCGCCGGTCGCGGCGATGGCCTGGTTGAGCTTGGCCATGGTCTCGGCCGGTACGTCCTTGCTGCACAGGATGTAGCGCTTCATCCCCGGCGGCATGTCGGGGAAATCGCGGCGCACCGCCGTCTGCGGCGTGGTTTCGCGCGCGCGGAAATAGTCCCAATCCTCGCGGTCCACAAACATGAACGAGGCGCGCCCCACCGTGAGCATACGCATCATCAGCGTGGCCTCCACCGTGCGGCTCATGATGCGGTTCTTGCTGCCCTTGATCATCTGGTCCAGCGTCGGGCCGTAGGACACGCCGTCCACCAGGCCCAGCGTCAGCTCGGGATCGCTCAGCAGCGAGCTCAGCGTGGGATGCGCGGCCACCTTGTCCACGTAGGCCGGCGCGATCAGCACGCTTTGCGGCAGGTCTTCGTGGATGGCCGAGCTGAACTGCGCCACCTCCTCGCGCTCGGGCAGCCGGTACCAGCTGATCGAGCAGTAGTTTCTGGCGCCGTGCTTGAAGTTGGCCCAGATGCGCTTCTGCGGCTCGGTGATGAACTGCGCGGGGACGCCGGCGACGTTGAAGATATTTTTGACCCGCTCCAGCAGGAAGCCCTTGGGTTCGCCGTTCTCCTGGTAGTGATAGGGCGGCTTGTCGCGCCACACCACGGTCAGCGGCTGCGGTGCGCACCAGGCGCCGCCGACCGAAAGCACGCCGGCGACAAGGAGACTGCGTTGAAAAAAGATACGGAAGGTCATGCGCCGATTATAGGGCTATCCGCTGTGCCAAAACCATAAGTGTGGCAGACTGTTGCTCCTTTGATAAATGGGAGGACCATGAACGCCTTGTTGCCCGCATTCGTCGCCGCCAGCGACGTCATCGATTTTCACCATCCCGACGTGGAGCGCCTGGCGCGCTCGCTGCGGGCCGATACGCCGCGCGCGACGGCGCAGCGCTGCTTCGAATGGGTGCGCGACCGTATCGAGCACAGCATCGATTACCAGCGCGACGAGGTCAGCTGCGACGCCTCGCAGGCGCTGGCGCTGGGCACCGGCCTGTGCACGGCCAAGAGCCATCTGCTGGTGGCGCTGTTGCGCGCCAACGGCATTCCGTCCGGCTTCTGCTACCAGCGTTTGACGCTGCGCGACGCCGGCTCGCCGTTCTGCACGCACGGCCTGGTGGCGGTGTGGCTGGAGGAGGGCGGCTGGTATCGCTGCGACGCGCGCGGCAACAAGGCCACCGTGCATTGCGAATTCACGCCGGGCGCGGAGAACCTGGCCTTCCCGGTGGTGACGCCGGGCGAGCAGCTGTATCCGCAGGTGTGGGCGCAGCCCTGGCCCGAGCTGGTGCGGCGCATGCGCGAGCTGCCGTCGATCGCGGCCTATTGCGAGGCGCCGATCGACGCCGCGCCGCCGGTGGGCGGCGTGGCGGTTACGCTGGATTGACCGCGCCGCAAATGGGCGGCGTGGCGGCTATGACGGAATGACGGCGCCGTCGAGCGCGTGGCGCGTGATGGCGCCGTGGCTGTCGATGGCGATCCAGCCGCCGCGCGGCGGGTTGGCGTCCGGCTCCCAGTCCGGCAGCACGTAGCGGCGCTTGCCGTCCACGACGTGCAGGGCGGGGCGGTGGGTGTGGCCGTGGATCATGACGTCGGCGCCGGTGGCGGCGAACACGTCGCGGATCGCCTGCGGCGTCACATCCATGATCTCGTAGGATTTGGTGCCCTGGTCCTTGCGGCTGTTCTCGCGCATGCCGGCGATGATGGCCTTGCGCTGCGCCAGCGGCATCGCCACGAACTGCTGCTGCCACGCGGGCTGCCGCACCATGGCGCGGAACTCCATGTACTTGACGTCCTCGGTGCACTGGGCGTCGCCGTGCAGCACCACCAGGCGCTGGCCGCCGATCTCGGTCACATAGGTTTCAGGCAGCAGGGTCAGGCCCGCCGCCGCCGCGAACTGCGGGCCGACCAGGAAATCGCGGTTGCCGGCGATCCAGTAGACGGCCACGCCCGCATCGCTCACGCTGCGCAGCGCGGCAATGATCCGTTGATGAAAGGGATCGCTGATGTCGTCGTCGCCGGCCCAGTATTCGAACAGGTCGCCGAGCAGGTACAACTGCTGCGCGCGCCGCGCGTGCCGCTCCAGGAAGTCGAAGAACGCCGTGCTGGTGGCCGGATGCGCGGGCTGCAGGTGCAGGTCGGAGATGAACAGCGCGCAGGCCTGGCCCGCGCGCATGTTGGCGTCGCTCATTAATTAAGCGGCCAGTTCGATCTTCTCGATGATGATGTCTTCGGCGGGCACGTCGGCGAACATGCCGCTGCGGGTGGTCTTGGCCTTCTTGATGGCGTCGACCACTTCGGTGCCTTCGATGACCTTGCCGAACACGGCGTAGCCCCAGCCGTCCTGGCCTGGGTAGTCCAGGAAGGAGTTGTTCTTCACGTTGATGAAGAACTGGGCCGATGCCGAGTGCGGCGCCGAGGTGCGGGCCATGGCCAGCGTGTAGGTGTCGTTCTTCAGGCCGTTCTTGGCTTCGTTTTCGACGGTCTCGTCGGCCGGCTTCTGCTTCATGCCTGGCTCGAAACCGCCGCCCTGGATCATGAAGCCGTCGATCACGCGGTGGAAGATGGTGTTGCTGTAGTGGCCGGCTTCCATGTACTTCAGGAAGTTGGCTACCGATTTAGGCGCTTTCTCGTCGTTCAGTTCGACGGTCATGTTGCCCTTGTTGGTGGTGATGATTACGTTGGTCATGTTGTTATCCTGAGTAGTTAAAAAATACGGCAGGCCGCTATTTTACAGTTTTGGCTGGATTGGGGTCTTCAAAATCGTCGCCGACTTGATCACGACCGGGATCACCGGGATGTTTTGGAACATGCCCTTGTCATCGACCAGCACGCCCTTGATCTTGTCGACCACCTCCTGGCCCTTGATGACCTTGCCGAACACCGTGTAGCCGAAACCGTCGCGGCCCGGGTAGTTCAGGGCGTCGTTGTCGGCCACGTTGATGAAGAACTGCGAGGTCGCCGAGTTGGGATCGCCGGTGCGGGCCATGGCCAGCGTGTAGGTGTTGTTGGTCAGGCCGTTCTGCGATTCGATCGGCACCGGCGGGTTGGTTTTCTTTTGCTTGAGCTTCTCGTCGAAGCCGCCGCCCTGGATCATGAAGCCGTCGATCACGCGGTGGAAGATGGTGCCCTTGTAGAAGCCGGCCTTCACGTAGGTCAGGAAGTTGTCGACCGACTTGGGCGCCTTCTCGTGGTTCAGCTCGACCACGATGTCGCCCATCGAGGTCTTGATCTCGACCTGCGGCGTGGGGTTGGCGGGCGCCGGCGTGGCCGCCAGCGCGGCGCCGGACAGGGCGACGCCGGCAAACAAGGTCATCAGTTTGGCGAACAGCGATGGCTGGGTTTGGTGCATTGTTGCTTCCTCGTGGTGGTTTGATCAGTGGGGAACTGGCCGACTTGCCAAAAATCCTCAGTCAGATTGGGTCTATGCTGTTTTTATCAATGCTATACTTGTTCATTCTACCCCTTAGAAGGTGGAAAGAATAACACCCGAGTGTCAGCCGGTCTCCAACGCGATACGACGAATGCCAGGTGCGCGCCCACTGCGCCGCGCCCGGTTCTCGTATTGCCCGGGGCCGCGGCACGCGCTTAAAAGAGAATACGCAAGAGCCCGATGAGCAATTTAAAGATTTACAACACGCTGGCGCGTGACAAGCAGACATTCGTACCCATCGAGGCAGGCAAAGTCCGCATGTACGTCTGCGGCATGACCATCTACGACTACTGCCACATCGGCCACGCCCGCATGATGATGGCGTTCGACGTGATGTACCGCTGGCTGATGGCCTCCGGCTACCAGGTCACGTACGCGCGCAACATCACCGACATCGACGACAAGATCATCAAGCGCGCGGTCGAGAACGGCGAGACCATCTCGCAGCTGACCACCCGCTTCACCCGCTACATGGACGAGGACACCGGCGCGCTGGGCATCCTGCCGGCCACGCTGGTGCCGCGCGCCACCGAATACGTGCCGCAGATGCTGGCGCTGATCGAGACGCTGGAATCGAAGGACCTGGCCTATCAGGGCGCGGACGGCGACGTCAACTACGCGGTGCGCAACTTCCCCAACTACGGCAAGCTGTCCGGCAAGTCGCTCGACGACCTGCGCGCCGGCGAGCGCGTCGACGTCAACACCGGCAAGCGCGATCCGCTGGACTTCGTGCTGTGGAAGGCGTCTAAGGACTCCGAGCCGGACGAGGTCAAGTGGGACTCCAAGTGGGGCAAGGGCCGTCCGGGCTGGCACATCGAGTGCTCGGCCATGTGCTCGGCGCTGCTGGGCGAACACTTCGACATCCACGGCGGCGGCGCGGACCTGCAGTTCCCGCACCACGAGAACGAGATCGCGCAGTCGGAAGGCGCGTTCGGCCACACCATGGTCAACTACTGGGTGCACAACGGCTTCGTGCGAGTCGACAACGAGAAGATGTCCAAATCGCTGGGCAACTTCTTCACCATCCGCGACGTGCTCAAGAAGTACGACGCCGAAGTGGTGCGCTTCTTCATCCTGCGCGCCCACTACCGCAGCCCGCTGAACTACTCGGACGCCCACCTGGACGACGCCCGCGTCGCGCTGACCCGCCTGTACACCGCGCTGGACGGCGTGGAGGGCGACGGCGCAGCGCTGGACTGGAGCGAGCCGTACGCGGTGCGTTTCGCCGAGGCGATGGACGACGACTTCAACACGCCGGTCGCGCTGGCCGTGCTGTTCGACCTGGTGAGCGAGCTCAACAAATCGAAATCGCCGGCCGTGGCGCGCCAGCTGAAGGCGCTGGCCGGCGTGATCGGCCTGCTGGCCCGCACGCCGCAGCAGTTCCGCCAGGCCGCCGTCGGCGACACCGACGCTTCCGGCGACGCCGCCATCGACGAGCAGATCGCCAAGCGCATCGAAGCCAAGAAGGCGCGCAACTTCGCCGAATCGGACAAGATCCGCGCCGACCTGCTGGCGGCCGGCATCATCCTCGAAGACAAGCCTGACGGCACGACCAACTGGCGCCGCGCATAATGGTCACCGCCAAGGATAACGAGGGCGCAGGCGGCCCGGTATCGGCCGTGCCGCCGTACTGGGAAGAGGCCAAGATCGAGCTCATGAAGCGGGACCGCATCATGAAAAAGCTGATCCCGCAATTTGGCGACCTGCACCTGGTCGGCCATGACGACCCGTTCACCACCTTGGCGCGTTCCATCGTCGGCCAGCAAGTGACCACCAAGGCGGCCGACACCGCCTGGAAAAAACTGCTCCAGGTCAGTCCGAAGTGCACGCCGGCGCAGATCATCAAGGCCGGCGCCGAGCAATTGGCGGGCTGCGGCCTGTCCAAGCGCAAGACAGAATACATCCTCGACCTGGCCGACCACTTCAAGAACAAGCGCGTCCACACCAGCCAGTGGGACCAGATGGACGACGAAGCCGTCATCGCCGAGCTGGTCCAGATCCGCGGCATCGGCCGCTGGACAGCCGAGATGTTTTTGATATTTAATCTGCTGCGGCCCAACGTTTTGCCGCTCGATGACCCCGGTCTGATCCAGGGCATCAGCCAGAATTATTTTTCCGGCGAACCTGTCTCCCGCAGCGATGCGCGCGAGGTCTCGGCCAATTGGGAGCCCTGGCGCACGGTCGCCACCTGGTACTTATGGCGTAGCCTGGACCCGGTTGCTGTAGAATAGATGCTCTAATCGCTGAGCGAGGCAGGTTCGTGCCCGCATGGCTGAGAATAAACACGGAGGTACAATGACCAAAACGACTTTCCTCAACTTTGAGCAACCGATCGCCGAACTCGATGGCAAAATCGAAGAGCTGCGTTTCGTGCAGGACGATTCGGCTGTCGACATCTCTGAGGAGATCGACCGTCTGGCCAAAAAAAGCCAGCAACTGACCAAAGACATCTACGCCAAGCTGACCCCCTGGCAGGTCGCGCAGATCGCGCGCCACCCGCAGCGTCCATACACCATGGACTATGTGAACGAAATCTTCACCGACTTCCACGAACTGCACGGCGACCGCAGCTACGCGGACGACCTGTCCGTGGTCGGCGGCCTGGCGCGCTTCAACGGCCAGGCCTGCATGGTCATCGGCCACCAGAAGGGCCGCGACACCAAAGAGCGCGCGATGCGCAACTTCGGCATGCCGAAGCCGGAAGGCTACCGCAAGGCCATGCGCCTGATGAAGCTGGCCGAGAAGTTCGGCATCCCGATCTTCACCTTCGTCGATACCCCGGGCGCGTTCCCCGGCATCGACGCGGAAGAGCGCGGCCAGTCGGAAGCGATCGGCCACAACCTGTACGTGATGGCGGAACTGAAAGTGCCGCTGATCGCCACCATCATCGGCGAAGGCGGCTCCGGCGGCGCGCTGGCGATCGCGGTGGGCGACGCGGTGCTGATGCTGCAATACGCGACCTACTCGGTGATCTCGCCGGAAGGCTGCGCCTCGATCCTGTGGAAGACCTCCGAGCGCGCCGCCGACGCGGCCGAAGCGCTGGGCTTGACCGCGCACCGCCTGAAGGCCATGGGCCTGATCGACAAGATCGTCAGCGAGCCGCTGGGCGGCGCGCACCGCGATCCGAAGCAGATGGCCACGCTGCTCAAGCGCGCGCTGGCCGATTCGCTGCGCCAGTTCCACGGCATGAAGACCAAGGACTTGCTGGAAGCGCGTCACGAAAAGCTGATGAGCTACGGTAAGTTCAAAGAAACCACGCCGCAAGAGTAAGCGCGCGGCACGACACCACGACCGGGGGCGCTTGCCCCCGGTTTGCATTTTGGAGCAGCAATTGAAGAAGCAACAGATCCCGACCCTGTCCTCAACCTTCGAACAGGCCGTCACGGCGGCGCTGGCGCAGCGGCAGGGCGCTCCGCGCATGGCAGTGGCCCTCAGCGGCGGCCTCGACTCGTCGGCGCTGCTCCACCTGGCGCACGCCTACGCGCAGGCGCATGGCGTGGCCTTGTACGCCTTCCACGTCCACCACGGCCTCAGCGCCAACGCCGACGCCTGGCTGGCGCACTGCGAGCAAGCCTGCGCCGCGCTGGGCGTCACCTTCGAGGCGCGCCGCGTGCAGCTGGCCAACCAGCAGAAGAGCGGCACCGAGGCGGCCGCCCGCAAGGCGCGCTACGCCGCGCTGGGCGCGCTGTGCGCCGCGCACGAGGTCAAGCTGCTGCTGACCGCGCACCATCTCGACGACCAGGCCGAGACGGTGCTGCTGCAACTGCTGCGCGGCTCCGGCCCGGCCGGCCTGTCCGGCATGGACGCGGCCAACGCCGCACCCGAGCTGCTGGCCAATCCCGACCTGGTGATGGCGCGCCCGCTGCTGCCGGCCTCGCGCAAGCAGCTGGCCGCGTATGTGGCCGCGCACGACATCGCCTACATCAATGACGAGTCCAACGACGACCCGCGCTTCGCCCGCAACGCGCTGCGCCACAAGGTCATGCCGGCGCTGGACGAAGCCTTCCCCGGCTTCCAGGAACGCTTCGCGCGCAGCGCCCAGCACGCGCAATCGGCCCAGCGCCTGCTGACCGAGCTGGCGCAGCAGGATCTGGCCCTGTGCCTGGTCGACGACTGCATCGACATCGCCAAGCTGCGCATGCTGAGCCTGGACCGCAGCTACAACATGTTGCGCTACTGGTTCGGCACGCGCCAGCTGCGCATGCCGAGCGCGGCGTGGCTGTCCGAGATGCTGGCCCAGCTGCTGGAGGCGCGCGACGGCGCCCAGCCGCTGGTGACGCATCCCGATTGCCACGTCAGGCGCCACCGCGACCGCCTGCACATCACGCCCAAGCTGGCCGACCTGGAGGGCACGCGCGAAGACGAGTTCGACAAAACGCCGGGCACCACCTTCCACTGGAGCGGCGAAACCGAGCTGGCCTTCCCGGCCTACGGCGGCGTGTTGCATTTTGACTCCGCCGGCGCGGGCGAGGGTGGGCTGGATGCGGACTGGCTGCGCGGCCAGCCGCTGCTGATCGAATTCCGCAAGGGCGGCGAGCGCCTCAAGCCGGCCCACAACCGGCCAACGCGCGGACTCAAGTATCATTACCAGGCGCTGGACATCCCGGCCTGGGAGCGTTCGCGCCTGCCGGTGGTGAGCGCCGGCAGGCAGGTGTTGTTCGCGGCCGGGGTTGGCATGGATTGCAATCATCTGGTGGATGAAGGGGCTTCACGCTGGCGCCTGCGTTGGCAGGCTGTATAGACAATCGGGCGCATCTGCCGAATTTTGTATGTAGATATGTCTATTCGGTATGACATTATGAGTTTTTTGACTTGTTATTTTGCAGTGCGGCATGTAGAGTTAAGGGTTCCATTTACCTTTATTTGAGCGGAAAACTCACTGTTATGGCTTTAATCGTGCACAAATACGGCGGTACGTCGATGGGTTCGACGGACCGTATCAAGAACGTGGCGCAGCGTGTCGCCAAGTGGCATGACGCCGGGCACCGCATCGTCGTCGTACCGTCGGCCATGTCCGGCGAGACCAATCGCCTGATCGCGCTGGCCAAGGAAATCCAGGCCCAGCCCGACCCGCGCGAGCTGGACATGATCGCCTCCACCGGCGAGCAGGTGTCGGTCGGCCTGCTGTCGATGGCGCTGCTGGCGATCGGCAAAAAGGCCGTGTCCTACGCCGGCTGGCAAGTCGCGATTAAAACCGATTCCGCTTTCACCAAGGCCCGCATCCAGTCGATCGACAACGAGAAGGTCAACCGCGACCTGGACGACGGCAAGATCGTCATCATCACCGGCTTCCAGGGCGTGGACGACGACGGCAACATCGCCACCCTCGGCCGCGGCGGCTCGGACACCTCCGCCGTGGCGATCGCCGCCGCGATGAAGGCCGACGAATGCCTGATCTTCACCGACGTCGACGGCGTCTACACGACCGACCCGCGCGTGGTGTCGGAAGCGCGCCGCCTGAAGGCGATCACGTTCGAGGAAATGCTGGAACTGGCGTCGCTGGGCTCGAAAGTGCTGCAGACCCGCTCGGTGGAATTCGCCGGCAACTACCGCGTGCCGACCCGCGTACTGTCGTCGCTGACCGACCCAATGCTGGACCTGGAAGTAGAAGCCAACTCGGGCACCCTGATTTCGTTTGAGGAAGACACACACATGGAACAAGCAGTCATCTCCGGTATCGCGTTCAACCGCGATGAGGCCAAAATCACCGTGCTGGGCGTGCCAGACCGTCCAGGCGTGGCGTACCACATCCTGGGCCCGGTGGCCGACGCCAACATCGAAGTCGACATGATCATACAGAATCAGTCGGTCGACGGTAAAACGGACTTCACCTTCACCGTCTCGCGCAACGACTACCAGCGCGCCATCGACGTGCTCAACAGCACCAAGGCGGAACTGGGCGCGGCCAGCATCACCGGCGACGCCAAGGTCTCCAAGATCTCGGTGGTGGGCGTGGGCATGCGCTCGCACGTGGGCGTGGCCTCGCAGATGTTCCGCACCTTGTCGGAAGAGGGCATCAACATCATGATGATCTCCACATCCGAGATCAAGATTTCGGTGCTGATCGACGAAAAATACATGGAACTGGCCGTCCGCGCGCTGCACAAAGCGTTCGAATTGGAGAAGGCATAAATTTTTCGAAAAATATCGTCGGGTAGCCTTGACCAAAGTGGTCTCGCTCTATACTATGACGGTCGTCTGCTCTAGCGCAGTTTGGTAGAAAAGACATAGTTGAGTGATCGACTAGGAGACGTGGCCGAGTGGCCGAAGGCACATCCCTGCTAAGGATGCATACGGCTTATACCTGTATCGTGGGTTCGAATCCCACCGTCTCCGCCAGAACAAAAAAAAATGGACTCCCCTGCGGGAGTCCATTTTTTTTTATTCTAACGAAGAACAGTAAGTCAAGATTCTACGCGTGTGCCGCCGTCGAATCGCCCAACTGCTGGCGCAACGCGCCAGCGCCGCTGCCTCGGGGCGCGCGACGTATGCGTCATCTAAATTGTGGCTTTGGGCGCGGCCGCAACGGTTGACTCTCAAAATCAGTTCGTGTTAAATTCGAAGCAATATGGAAGCGCTTCCATAATGCATCGAACAGGCGACGGACAGCCATCCCAACGCAAGGCCAATGACAAGCCCGCAGCAATGCCTGGCCGCCGGTCGCGCGCCCGTGAGGGCGAGGTCGGCGCCGCCTGGGCTGGACCAATCGAATCACCATGACACTGGAGGATGGATGAGGATCAAAGAACTACTATGCGCGCTGCTCGCGGCCGCGGCGCTCCATGCTTCTGCGCAGCAAGGCGAAGACACGGCGCCAAACTTGCCGGAGCACTACGCCCAGCGCGTGGAGCTGTTCAACAGCGAGGCGCCTGGCAGCGGGCATATCGTGTTTCTGGGCGATAGCATCACCGAAGGCGGCGCCTGGGGCGCATTGCTGGGCGATCCGAGCGTGATCAACCGCGGCATTTCGGGCGACAACTCGTTCGGCGTGCTGAGGCGCCTCGATGAAGTCGTCCGCCTCAAACCGGCCAAGCTGTTCTTGCTCATCGGCGTCAACGACCTCTCCAAGAACATCGCGCCGTCGGTCGTTACGGAGAATATCTCGGCGATCGTCAAGGCGGTCAAGGCCGCGTCGCCGGCCACGCGCATCTACGTGCAGAGCCTGCTGCCGGTCGATCCTGGCGCACGCGACTTCATGCGCCAGTTCGACAAGGGGCAGGATATCTTGGACATCAACGCCCATCTGCGCAAGGACGCCCAAGCCTTGGATTACACCTTTGTCGATCTATACGCCCAATTTGCCGATGCGCGCGCAAGGCTCGATCCCCGATTCGGGCGCGATGGCTTGCATCTGAACGAAGCGGGGTACCGTCATTGGGTGGACTACCTGAAGACTACGCACTGCTTGTAATCGACGCATTCGGCGATGTCGGCGATGGTTGCGCATATCAATTTTCATTGACAATAACTTTTCAACCCTTTTACACTGGTTCGCCGGATAACAGGACCATGCGACCATGGTGAACCACGATGCCTCAAGCTGTTCCACTGCCGCACGCTAAGCCGATACGCGAGCTCCACGGCGTCGCCAAGGACGGCTTGACGGACGCCATCCTGACGTCGACGCAACCGCTGGTGCTGCGCGGCCTGGCGGCCGCGTGGCCGATGGTGCGCGCCGCGCAAAGCTCGCCGCAGGCGGCCGACGCCTATCTGCGGCGCTTTTACCGCGACGCCAGCGTCAACGCGATGCACGGCGCGCCCGATATAGGCGGGCGTTTCTTTTACAACGCCGACATGAGCGGCTTCAATTTCACATCGGTGCGCGTGCGCTTCGACGCCGTGCTCGACGCGCTGCGCGGCCACCTGGATGACAAGCAGCCGCCGGCCTTCTACGTCGGCTCGACCACGATCGACGCCTGCCTACCGGGCTTTCGCGCGGAAAACGATATCGACCTGGGCACGCGCGATGCCCTGGCCAGCATCTGGGTGGGCAACCGCACGCGCATCCCGGCGCACTACGACTTGCCGGACAACCTGGCGTGCGTTGCGGCCGGCCGGCGCCGCTTCACCTTGTTCCCGCCGGACCAGCTGGCCAACCTGTATGTCGGCCCGCTGGACCTGACGCCGGCCGGCCAGGCGATCAGCCTGGTCGACTTCGCCGCGCCCGATCTCACCGCCTTCCCCAAATTCGCCACCGCGCTCGAACACGCGCAGGTGGCTGAGCTGGAAGCCGGCGACGCGCTCTTCATTCCCAGCATGTGGTGGCACCACATCGAGGCGCTGGACAGCTTCAACGTGCTGGTCAACTACTGGTGGCGGCAATCGCCCGACTATATGGACACGCCGGTCAACACGCTGCTGCAAGCCTTGATGACGCTGCGCGAGCTGCCGCCGGCGCAGCGGCAGGCGTGGCGGGAGATCTTCCGCCATTACGTGTTCGACAGTGACGGCGGCGAAGCCGCCCACATTCCGCCGCATGCGCGCGGGGTGCTGGCGCCGTTCGATGGCGACGCGGCCCGCAGGCTGCGCGCGCAGTTGTTGAATATGATGCGGCGTTAAACCTTGAGCTTGCCCGCGATCTTGGTCGACGGGCGCGTCCGTGGGGCGGCGTCGGATTGGCGCCGTATCAGCTGATAGTCCATCACCACGTGCTCCGGCGCCTCGTCCTCGCCGTCGCGCTGGGCGTTGATCTGCCTGACCAGGAACTGCACCGCCGCCGCCGCCATGTCGGTGATGGGCTGGCGCACGGTGGTCAGCTCCGGCCAGATGGTGGTCGCCAGCGCGGTGTCGTCGAAGCCGGCCACCGTCAGGTCGCCCGGCACATCCAGTCCCAGCCGATGGGCGATGGCCACCGTCGCCGCCGCCATGTCGTCGTTGCTGGCGAAGATGGCGGTGGGGCGCTGTTCCAGTCCCAACAAGGTTTCGGCGGCGTCCAGGCCCGAGCGGTAGGTGAACAGTCCCTGGACGATCAGCTCCGCTCCGCCTTGCGCGCGCTTTTCGGCGATGGCGGCCTGGAAGCCGGCCAGCCGGCGCGCGCTGGCGGTCTGGTTGGGATGGCCGATGATGAAGCCGATGCGCTGGTGGCCCAGCGAGATCAGGTGGTTGGTCATCGCGTGCGCCGCGTGGAAATCGTCGATGCTGACGGCGCAGACGCGGTCGTCCGGGCTGCCGCAGGCCACCGTGACGGCCGGCGTGCCGGAAGCGACGATGGCATCGATCAGGTTCGGCGTGTCGCACAGCGGCGGCGGCAGGATGATGCCGTCGATGCCGTTGGCGATCATGCGGCGCGCCTGGTCGGCGGCCTGCTCGTCGGCCTCGCACTTTTCCACCAGCAGTTGCACGTTGTTCGGGCTGGCCTGGTTCAACAGGCCGACCAGCAATTCGCTCAGGTAGCCGGCGCTTGGGTTGCTGTACAAGAAGCCGACACGGATGGGCGGCGCCCCCGCCAGGCGGCGCGCGGCCTGGTTGGGCACATAGTTCAGCGCCGCCACCGCCTTGCCGACACGGTTGCGGGTGACTTCGCGGACACGGGTGTCGCCGTTCATCACGCGCGATACGGTCATCGGCGAAACGCCGGCCAGCTTGGCGACGTCGATCATCGTCGGCGCCCCCGACCGGGAACCCGCTGCGGGTTTGGATTTCACCTTGATGCTTGCCATCGGCCTTTTGCTAACCTTGTGTTGTAACATTTTGATTATGCCACGAGTGTTAGCAAACATTTTCACCACGCGGCGTGTCGACGATGATTTCCCGTAGAAATACCTTGGCCATGCTGGCCGGCGCACTCCGCTAAGACGTGTTGACTTGGCAATCTCAATCGATCACACTGGAAAAATGGTAGCGCTATTCATGGTGAGTTAATGGCGTCATACCATCTAACAAAAAACCAGGAGACAAGATGAGTAACGACAAGCGCAGGCAGTTCCTCAAATCGATGACCGGCCTGGCCGGCGCGGCATCGCTGGCGCCGGCGATGGCGCTGGGCGCCACCGCGCGCCCGCCTTACAAGGATGCGTCGCTGCCGCTCGCCAGGCGCGTCGACGACCTGCTGGGCCGCATGACGCTGGACGAAAAGGTCGCGCAGATGCAATGCATCTGGCAGGACAAGAAGCTGATCCAGGACGCACAAAACGAATTCTCCGCCGAGAAGGCGGCGCGGATGTACCCGCACGGCCTGGGCATGGTGGCGCGTCCGTCCGACCGCCAGGTGGGCCAGGCGGCCGGCGCCGGCGACACCGGCGTGGTGGCCAACCGCAATGCGTTTGAAACCGCGACCTACGTGAACGCCATGCAGAAATGGGCGCTCGAACAGACCCGCCTCGGCATCCCCTTGCTGATGCACGAGGAGTCGCTGCATGGTTACGTGGCGCGCGACGCGACCAGCTTCCCGCAGGCGATCGGGCTGGCGTCGTCGTTCGATACCGACATGGTGCGCGACATCTTCAGCGCCGCCGCTCGCGAGATGCGCGCGCGCGGCGCCAACCTGGCGCTGGCGCCGGTGGTCGACGTGGCGCGCGAGCCGCGCTGGGGCCGCATCGAGGAAACCTACGGCGAAGACCCGCACCTGTGCGGCGAGATGGGCAAGGCGGCGGTGCTGGGCTTCATGGGCGAATCGCGGCAGCTGGCCAAGGACAAGGTCTACGCGACGCTGAAGCACATGACGGGACACGGCCAGCCGGAGAGCGGCACCAATATCGGCCCGGCCGAAGTCAGCGAGCGCACGCTGCGCGAGGAGTTCTTCCCGCCGTTCGAGAAGCTGGTCAAGGAGACCCATATCAGCGCCGTCATGCCGTCGTATAACGAGATCGGCGGCGTCCCCTCGCACGCCAACCGCTGGCTGCTGACCAAGGTGCTGCGCGAGGAGTGGGGCTTCAAGGGCGTGACGGTGTCGGACTATTTCGGCATCAATGAACTGATCACCCGCCACAAGCTGGCCGCCACGCCGAAGGAGGCTGCGCTGGCCGCCTTCAAGGCCGGCGTGGATATCGAAACGCCGGACGGCCAAGCCTACAAGACGCTGGGCGAACTGGTGCGCGAAAAGAAGATCGCCGAGAAGGACATCGACGCCGTCGTGCGCCGCATCCTTGAACTGAAATTCCTGGCCGGCCTGTTCGAGCAGCCCTACGTGGATGCCAAGGCGGCCGACAGCCTGACCGCGACGCCGGAGGCGGTCGCGCTGGCGCGCCGCGCCGCGACCCGCACGCCGGTGCTGCTGAAGAACGACAAGGGCTTGCTGCCGCTGGACGCGAAGAAGGTCGGCAAGGTGCTGCTGCTCGGCACCCACGCCAAGGACTGCCCGATCGGCGGCTATTCCGACGTGCCGCGCCATGTGGTGTCGATCCACGACGGCCTGCTGGCCGAGAGCCGGGCGCAGGGTTTCGAACTGCGTTACGCGGAAGGCGTGCGTATCACCGAAGGCCACGTCTGGGGCGCGGACGAGATCAAGTTCACGGCGCCGGAAGTCAACGCCAGGCTGATCGCCGAGGCGGTGGAAGCGGCCAAATCGGCCGACACCATCATCATGGTCCTGGGCGACAACGAGCAGACCAGCCGCGAGGCCTGGGCCGACAACCACCTGGGCGACCGCGACAGCCTGGACCTGATGGGCCAGCAGAACGACCTGGCGCGCGCCATCTTCGCGCTCGGCAAGCCGACCGTGGTGTTCCTGCTCAACGGACGCCCGTTGTCGGTCAACCTGCTGGCGGAAAAGGCCGACGCGCTGATCGAAGGCTGGTACATGGGCCAGGAAACCGGCCACGCCGCCGCCGACCTGCTGTTCGGCCGCGCCAACCCGGGCGGCAAGCTGCCGGTGTCGATCGCGCGCAGCGTCGGCCAGCTGCCGGTCTTCTACAACCACAAGCCTTCCGCCCGCCGCGGCTACATCGACGGCCTGACCACGCCGCTGTATCCCTTCGGTTTCGGCCTGAGCTACACCAGCTTCGACATCTCGGCGCCGCGCCTGGCCAAGGCCAGCATCCGCGCCGGCGAATCGACCAGGGTCGAGGTGGACGTGCGCAACACCGGCAGGCTGGCCGGCGACGAGGTGGTGCAGATCTATATCCGCGACGACGTCAGCTCGGTCACGCGTCCGGTGCTGGAGCTGAAGGCCTTCAAGCGCGTCACGCTGCAACCGGGCGAGCAACGCACGCTGTCCTTCGACATCACGCCGGCCGATCTGTGGTTCTATAACATCGACATGAAGCGGGTCGTCGAGCCGGGCAGTTTCACCATCCATGCCGGCCCGGACAGCGTCCAGCTGAAATCCATCAAGTTGATGGTGTCGTGATCGAATAAAAAAGCCGCTCCCTTCAAGGCGAGCGGCCAAGACCACGAACGTGGCCGCGAGACGATGGTTAGAACTTGTAGCGCGCGCCGATCATGTAACGCGGTCCAGCCTGCGTCACGTTCAACGTCGATGCGAACGTGCGGCCATGCTGGCGCTGGGTGGCATCGTTCAGGTTGATCGCCTCAAGTTGGAAGCTCAGGTTCTTGTTGTAGTTGTAGCCCACGCTGACGTCGACCTGGCCATAGGCGTCGGTGTACACCGGCGCCGCCCGGTTGCTGCCGTCGACCGTCGCGGCCAGGAACTCGTCGCGCCAGTTGTACGCCACCCGCACCGACCATTCCTTGTTCTCGAAGATGCCCACCACGTTGGCTGAATTGCTCAAGCCGAGAATGGCGAACTGGTCGTTGACATCGGCGTTGTTGTACTTCAGCGGCGAGTGCACATACGTGTAGTTCGCCTGCAGACCGAAACCGCTTTCGCCGAACATGTGCTGCACGTTGACCTCGGCGCCGCTGACGTTGGCCGATTTCTGGTTGGCATAGGTGGTGGTCTGGAAGACGAGCAGCGGGTCGGTCGACAGGCCGGTGATGGTACCGTCCAGCATGCCATCGCCCTTGACCCCGGTTTTCTTCACGCCAGGCTGGCCGTCGAAATGGCCCAGGATGTAGTTGCGGATGCAGTTGGTATCGGCCGCGCCGCAGCCATTGCCCAATGCCGCCTTGTAGTAGGCGCCGCCGACGGGCGTGTGCAGGTCGTACAGCGTCTGCGAAACCAGGGTCTGGCCGGCGTAGTTGTCCAGCTGTTTGCGGAAGAAGGCCAGCGACATCAGGCTCTGCTTGTTGTAATACCATTCCCACGAGAGATCCAGGTTCTTCGACTTGACCGGCTTCAGCGCCGGGTTGCCGACCGAGGCGCTGCCGCCGGTGAAGACGTTGGCGATGGTGCCCAGCGTCAGGCCGCCTTGCAGTTGATCGTAGCGCGCGCGGCCAATGGTGGCGCCGAGGCTGGCCCGCAGCTTCATGTCGCTGCGCAGGTCGGCGTCCAGGTTGAGGGCCGGCAGCACGTTGGTGTAGGACGCATCGGTGTTGCTGAATGCCTGGCCGCCGAAGGTCAGCGGCAACTCGTTCTGCGCCACCCACACCACCGCGCTGGCCGGCAGCACCTGGGCGACCGAGCTGACCTGGGTGCGTTCCACCCGCACCCCGACCGACGTGTGGACCGGAATCTTGAGATCCCAATCGCTGCTGAGGGACAGATAGGCCGACGTGGTTTTTTCCTGCAGCGTGCGGTCGGTGTCGGGAACGCCGAAGTTGGGCAGGTAGGCGGCCTGGTTGCCCACCGCGTTGGCGGTCACCTGGCGCACCTTGGCGAAGTCGAAGGTGTACAGCGTGGCGAACAGGTCGGGCGAGTTGGCGCCGCCCAGCTTGTTGAAGAAGGAGGGCAGGGAGTTGGCCTGGTACAGGCTGGCCGGATAGTCCGACGCCTTGGTCGCGCCGCCCCAGGTGTTGTTCTGCACATTGGAGAACGTCGAGCGGTTGGTGGTGTCGGTGTAGCCGACGCCGAAGTTCAGCTCGGATGCCTCCATCAACTGCAGGCTGCCTTTTGCCTGCGCCTGCTTGATGACCGATTTCTCGTAGCCGTTGTGGAACCACGACCCGGCGGCCTGGATCGGCGCGGCGGCCAGGTTGGCGGCCGGCATGCTCAGGATCGGCAACTCGTGGGTGAAGTCGACCTTGGTCGTGCCACGGCTGAAGCTGGCGTTGGACAGGACGTTCTCGCTGCCGAACGGGCTGTCCGCGCCGGACTCGGCGGTGGAGTGGTGGGCGTCGAACTCCAGCTTCAGGCCCGGCCTGACTTTCCAGGCGGCGTTGAAGCCGATCGACTGGTTCTTGGTCTTGGTGGCGTAATCGCTGCCCACCACCGAGATATCCTGCGGTGTCGGGTAGACCTCGGAATAGGTCAGCGGGCTGACCACGTGTCCGCTTGGCCAGCTGCTGGTCGAGGTCGGCGTCTGTGCGAACCATACGCTGAGTTCGCTACGCTTGGTCTGTATCTTGTTTTCCGAATAGGTGTAGTCGACCGTGGTGGTCAGATCCTTGACCGGGCGGAACTGGAAGGTCAACTGGCCGTTGGTGCGCTGCCGCTGAACTGCGGCGACGTTGTAGTTCATATTCTGCGGAATCGAATACAGCGCGTCCTGCGCCGGGCGATTGGTGATGTTCTGCGAACCGGGCTGGCCGGGTTGCGGCAGGGTCTGTCCGTCGATGACCGCCGATCCCAGATAGGGGCCCTGGTAGCCGTTGAACAGGCCGGCGCGGTTGAAGCCGGAATCGCGCGACTGGAAGCTGGCGCTCAGCGACACGCCGAAGCGGCCATCGGCGCTGGTGTTCGAGTAAATCCCGGACACCTCCGGCGTCACGCTATTGCCCTTCATGCTATCGGGCAGGTGGTCGTTGGAGGTGTCCTTGACCGCCTTGACGCCGATACTGGAATGCATGCCGGGATTGTCGAACGGACGCGCGGTGACCACGTTGATGGTGGCGCCGATGCCGCCGGTCGGGCTGTCGGCGCGGCCGGTTTTGTACACCTGCAGTTGCGAGATCGATTCGGACGCCAGGTTCGAAAAGTCGAACGAACGGCCGGACAAATCGCTCAGGTCGGTGGTGGGCATCTGGCGGCCGTTCAGCAGCACCAGGTTGAAGTCCGGACCCAGGCCGCGCACGGTGACTTTCTGCCCTTCGCCGTTGCTGCGGTCGATCGAGACGCCGGAAATCCGCTGCAGCGATTCGGCCAGGTTGGTATCGGGGAACTTGCCCATGTCTTCGGCAACGATGCCGTCGACTATGCCGTCCGAATTGCGCTTCAGGTTCAGGGTCGACTGCATACTGGCGCGTATGCCCGTCACGATCACTTGCGGGCCCTCGGTGCCGGGGACCGGCGCCTGCTGGGCATGGCCGGGCATGGCCAGCGCGCTGCACGCACTGGCAACGGCCAGGTACATCAAACGACGTTGAAAAGGTTTCTGCATAAAGTCTCCGTATTTTTTATATTGAGTATCTTGTACGTGGTCCAACGCTTGGATATCCGGTCGCTTGCCTCCTTGTGACGGTTGATGTTTAGCCGCTTCCGTGTCATCTCTCCAATGACACGGTGCGCTTCAATACCAGGGGCGCTTGCTGTCCCGCCACGCCGGTGCCGGGTTGGCCGGAGCCCACGCTCAGTTGATACTGTCCCGGTGTCAGCTGGCGCTGGCCGTCGCGCGTGACGAAGCTCAGCTCACGTGGCGTCAGTTGGAAACTGATCCGGCGGCTCTCGCCCGCCTTCAACGTGACGCGCTGGAAGCCGCGCAACGCCAGCCGTGGCGCACCCTCGAAGGCCGGTGGCGTCAGGTACAGCTGCGCCACCTCGTCGCCGTCGCGGCCGCCGGTGTTGGTGACTTGCGTGGTCACGGTCACGCCGTTTTCCGGCGCGCCATCCACCGGCGCGACGTGCAGCGGCGCGTAGCCGAAGCTCGTGTAGCTGAGGCCGGCGCCGAAGGCGTAGACCGGCTTGCCGTCGTAGTAGCGGTAGGTGCGGCCGCGCATGCTGTAGTCGTCGAACGGCGGCAGGTCGGCCACGCTGCGGTAGAAGGTCAGCGGCAGGCGGCCGCCCGGATCGGCGCGGCCGGTCAGCACATGGGCAATCGCCAGGCCGCCGGACTGGCCGGGATACCAGGCTTCCAGGATGGCGGCGGCATTCTCCTTGGCCCATGAAAGATCGAGCGCGCTGCCATTCATCAGCACCACCACCAGCGGCTTGCCCAGCGCCTTGGCGCGTTCCAGCAGTTGCCGCTGCTCGACCGGCAGGTCCAGCGATGTTTTGTCGCCGCCCTCGAAGCCGTCCATCTTGATCGCCATTTCCTCGCCTTCCAGGTCGGACGTCAGGCCGACCACGGCAACGATCACGTCGGCGTCGGCGGTGGCGCGGCGCAGATCGGCATCGGCTTCGCTGGAAATGCGCTTCCAGAACAGGCCGGGCACGCCGCTGCCGCCGGATTCCACCTCGAAGTGCAGCGGATAGCGCTGGCCTTGCTCCAGCCGCACCGTGGTCAGTTTCAGCGGTTCGCCCCATTGCGAATACTCGCCGGCTTCGACCACCGCCTTGCCATCTGCCTTCAGCGCGCCCTTGACGCCGCTGACGCCCAACCGGTACAAGCCGCTTTCCGGCACGCTCAGCTCGCCATCCCAGACGACCTTGTGGTGATCGGCGACCGCCTTGAATTGCAGGCCGCGCGCCTCCAGTCCCGGTTCGATGAGGCTCAACACCGGTTTGCTGTCGTATTGCTGGCCGTTGCGGTTGAAGTACTCGACGCGCAAGCCCGGTTGTCCATCCGGCGCGCGCAAGGCGGAGGCCGGCACCGGATCGCCGTCGGTGATCGAGGCGCCGGCGGGCGCCAGCGTGATCCGCGCCTGCGGCAGCACGCGCCGCAAGCCCTCCAGCACCGACACCGGCGGCGCCGACTGGGTCGACGAGTAATTGCCGCGCAGGACGCGCGTGGCGTCCGCCAGCGGACCGACCAGCGCCAGTCTGAGTCCCTGCTTGAGCGGCAGCACGCCGTCGTTCTTCAGCAGCACCAGGCTGCGGGTGGCCGCTTGCAGCGCAAGCGCCTGGTGCGCGGGCGTGTTGATGGCGCTGACCGGCACCGCGTTGACCTGGCGCTGCGGCAGTCCGGGCAGGTCGCCGTTGCGGTAGCGCGCCGAGAACAGGCGCACCAGGGCCTGGTCGATGTCGGCCATGCCGATCAGGCCGCGCTGCCAGGCTTCGCGATAGCGCTCCGCCAGGCCTGGCGTTTCGCCCAGGGTCTTGGTGTTGCACTCGTTGTCGGTGCCGGCCTTCAGCGCCACGGCCACGGCGGCGGCCGGATCGGCGGCGTACTTGTGGCGTTCCGAGATGTCGGTCACCGCATCGCAGTCGGAGACCACGTAGCCCTTGAAGCCCCAGGCGCCGCGCAAGTGCTGCTTCATCAGCAGCTCGCTGCCGCAGGCCGGCTGGCCGTCGATGCGGTTGTAGGCGCACATGATGGAGCCGGCCTTGGCATCGACAATGGCGGCGCGGAAGGCCGGCAGATAGGTATCCTCCAGATCGTGCGCGGAGACGAACACGTTGGCCGCGTGGCGGGTCGATTCCGGCCCGCTGTGCACGGCGAAGTGCTTGGGCGTGGCGACCACGTCCGGCAAGTCCGGGTTGCCGCCCTGGATGCCGCGAATGAAAGCGACGCCCAGCGACGCCGTCAGGTAAGGGTCTTCTCCGTAGGTTTCCTGGCCGCGCCCCCAGCGCGGGTCGCGGAAGATGTTGAGGTTGGGCGACCAGGTGTCCAGCCCGGTGCCGATGCGTCCCAGGTGTCCGGTCTCGCGGCCCAGCGTGTGCAGGGCCCGCACTTCGGTGCTGATGGCCGCGGCCACCTGTTGCAGCAGCGGCGCGTCGAAACTGGCGGCCAGGCCTATCGGTTCGGGGAAGTTGGTGGTGGGCAGCGGCCCCAGTGCACCGTGCAGCGACTCGGTCCACCAATTGTAGGCCGGGATGCCCAGGCGCGGCACGGCCGGCGCCACGTTCAGCAACTGTTCGATCTTCTCGTCCAGCGTCAGCCGCGCCACCAGGCTCTGCGCGTGCGCCTGGGCGGCGGCGCGCACGTCCGCGCCGTGGGCGGGGAGCGGCATGGCAGCGGCCAGCACAAAGACCGGCACGGCCAGGCGCTTCCACCGGTGATACGTGTCTCCTGCTCGGCCCTGTAGGCGGGCCTTTTTATGTCGCATGTTAGCCTCCATGTTAGTGAAGCTAAAAATGTTTGCGATAACATTTTTTAATACGACAAATGTAGTCCTTGAATTGTCAATTAACCAATCACTTTTTTTTCTCGATTGATATCGAAAACGATATCAATCGAGAGATGCGGGGAAATCAGAAGCGATGACGGATGCCGATGTCGGTGCCGGTGTTACCAGTCCCCGTATCCGTGCCATTGCCCACCGTATAGCTGGCGCCGTTGCGGTTGGCGATATGGCCGTAGCTCAGATAAAGGTCGGTGCGTTTGGACAGCCCATACAGATAGGCCACCGCCCACTGGCGCGCATCCTTGTCGGCGACGGCTTGATCGTCATGGCGGATGTACGAGGCCAGCACCGTATGCGCGCCGGTCGTCCAGGTGCCTCCCAGCACATCGTCCTTGCTGCGGGCGCCGGCCAGGCCGTGGGTGACGCCGTGCGCGTAGTCCACACTGAACGCGGCGACCTTGTACTTCGCCACGATCAGGCTGTAGCGCGAGCTATCGCTGGCGTCGGCGTTTTCCTTGATGTGATTGGTCAGCGTCACATTGAGCGGGCCGTCGGCGTAGCTGAGCGCCGCGCCCAAGGTGCGGTTCTTGCGGCTGTCGCCAGCGGTTTCGCCGGCGCCGTAAGCCAGGTCGGCGGCAAAGCCCGCATATCGCGGAGTCTTGTATTCCACCATATTGTCGACCCGCGTATTGCCGGGAATGATGTTGGTGACGTTGCCGGCCAAGCCGATTTCAAACGGGTCCACGACATCGCGCAGCGTGCTGTACAGCGGCGAATACTGCCGTCCCAATGAAATGGCGCCATATTTGGTGGACAAGCCGACGAAGGCCTGGCGGCCGAACAGCAGCCCGCCCTGGCCGGCGCTGCCGGTATCGATGTTGTAGCCGTTCTCCAGCTGGAAGAAGGCGCTCATGTCGCCGCCGAGATCTTCCTTGCCCTTGAAGCCCAGGCGCGAGCCGGAGCCCACGCCGCTGCTCACGCGGCTGACGCTGCCGGCGGCGCCGCCTGTTTCGCGGACCAGGCCGGCGTCGGCGATACCATAGATGGTGACATTGGATTGCGCCGACGCGATGCCGCAAAGGCATCCGATGAGCGCGAGGCAGGTGGTTTGCGATTTCATGTGTTCTCCCGGTTTTGAAACGTTGTTATAAAAAGATGAGAAAGGGCGGATGACAGGCGTGCGCGTCCCCGGGCGCCGCCAGGGCGCCTGTCTGCCAGGACAATCGGGGAAGGGCGCTTAGCGCGTCGTCTATGCGGCCAGCGGCGACAGCCGGGGCCTGGTCAACTGGGCGGGCTGCAAAAGTTGACGCAATTCGGATTCGGTCAACAGGCCTTGTTCGACCACCAGTTCCGCCACGCCGCGGCCGCTGCTGAGCGCGAGCTGGGCGATGCGGGTGGCGGCCTCGTAGCCGATGTAGGGATTCAACGCGGTCACCAGGCCGATGGAGTTTTCCACGCTGGCCTGCAGGGCGGTGCGATTGGCGGTAATGCCGTTGATGCAGCGCGTCGCCAGCAAGGTGCAGCCGACCGTGAGATGGCTGATACTCTTGAACAGGCTGTAGCCGATGATGGGCTCGAAGGCGTTCAACTGCAGCTGGCCGGCTTCGGCGGCGAAGCTGACCGTGACGTCGTTGCCCAGCACTTCGAAGGCGATCTGGTTGACCACCTCGGGAATCACGGGATTGACTTTGCCGGGCATGATGCTGGAGCCGGCCTGCATGGCGGGCAGGTTGATCTCGCCGAAGCCGGAGCGCGGCCCGCTCGACAACAGACGAAGATCGTTGCAGATCTTCGACAGCTTCAGCGCCACCCGCTTCAGCACGCCGGACAGCTGGACGAAGGCGCCCACGTCCTGGGTCGCCTCGATCAAGTCTATCGAGGTCGACAGCGGCACGCCGCTGATCTGGCACAGCGCGGCGCACACCAGCTGCGCATAGTCGGGATGGGCATTGATGCCGGTGCCGATGGCTGTGGCGCCCAGGTTGATCTCGCACATCAGCATCGCGGCTTCGCGCAGGCGTTCCTGGTCTTCGGACAGCATCACGGCATAGGTGGACAACTCCTGTCCCAATGTCATGGGGACCGCGTCCTGCAGCTGGGTGCGTCCCATCTTGATGACATCGGCGAACTCGATGGATTTGGCGCGGCACGCCAATTTCAGCACATCCATCGCCGCGATCAAGCCGTCCATCGCGCGATAGGTCGCCAGCCGCAGCGCGGTGGGGTAGACATCATTGGTGCTCTGGCTCAGATTCACATGCTCGTTGGGATGGAGCGCGTGATAGGCGCCGCGCGGCTGCTGCAGCAGATCCAGCCCCAGGTTCGCGATCACTTCGTTGGCGTTCATATTGGTGGACGTGCCGGCGCCGCCTTGTATCATGTCGACCACGAAGTGCTGATGAAACTGGCCGTCGACGATTTGCCGGCAAGCGGCGACGATGGCGTCGAGATGCGCGTCGCTCAACAGCCCGAGCTTGTGGTTGGTGAGGGCCGCCGCCTGCTTGACCATCGCCAGCGCGATGATCAGGCCCGGCCATTGCGAAATGGGCGTGCCGGAAACCGGAAAGTTTTCCAGTGCGCGCAATGTGTGGATGCCGTAATACGCGCCTTCGGGCACGGCACGTTCGCCCAGCAGGTCGTGTTCTATTCGTGTTGCCATGGTCATCTTGTCTCTCCTCGCTTGAATGGGACTTCGCCGATGCCGCGTTGCGATGCGGCCGATGAAAGTCATTCTAGAGACGCGATGCCAGGCATTTATGCTGATTCCGCATACATTGATGTCATACGGGAATGCAGTCCTGGTGGCGCAGGCGCGCCGCTTCAGGGCTGCTTGAGCGTATCCCAGAGGCGCTGCAGCGCCGGCTTGCGGTTGTCCAGCGCGCGGAACAGGCGGATCTCCATGGTCATATTCCACTGCTCGCCGCCGGCCGCCACCAGCTTGCCTTCGCTCAGTTCGCGCTTGATGCAGCTCTCGGGCAGCCAGGCCAACCCGTGGCCGGACAAGGCCATCGTCTTCAGCAGCTCGGCCAGGTCGGATTCGTAGGTGTTGGTCAGAAAGCAGGGCTGGTCCACCCGCGCGACGATGCGCTCGACCACCCGCGCGAAGAAGGAGCCGGCGGTGTAGGCCAGGTGCGAGGTCGGCGCCAGCCGGTTGCCGGGCAAGGGGAAGGCCGCGAAGCCGCTGCGCTTGGGGATGGAGACCGGCATCACGATCTCACCGCCGAGATTGATGAATTCGAAGCGCGCGGGATCCAGTTCGATGGGCAGGTCGGAATGGTAGTAGCACAGCAGCAGATCGCAATTGCCTTCCACCAGCGACAGCACCGAATCATGCACGTTGGCCGGCAGCACGCGCGTGCGCAATGGGCCGTGCCGCGCTTCGATGGCGCCCAGCCATTTGGGGAGGAAGTTCAGCGACAGCGTGTGGCCGGCCGAGATGCTGAGCATGTTCTCGTCCTTGCTTTCGATGCGCAGCAGCGAGCGCGCGTCGTTCAGCAGGCGCATGGCGTCGGTGGCGGAGCTGCTGAACAGCTTGCCGGCCGGCGTCAGTACCAGCGGGTAGGTGCTGCGGTCGACCAGGTCCGCGCCGACCCAGGCCTCCAGCGCACGGATCCGGCGGCTGAGCGCGGATTGCGTCACATTGCGCTCCTGCGCCGAGCGCGAGAAGTTGCGCGTCTGAGTCAGGCTCAGAAAATCTTCCAGCCATTTGATATCCATAGGTCCCGAATCCGTTGTGATTGAAGAGCTTAGCCGTCGCCGGACATTTTGCTATGCTTGTGTCGCATGAGGTCAGATCTAAATTGCATAACCTGGGGATTGGACGCGGGTATCGTTTGAAGTGTCTCCCGGATACCACAAAGATCATGCCTCACACACCTAAATTCCCTACCTCCGCTGATCCCGCGAAAACCTGTATCGGCATCATTGGCGGTCTCGGCGCATTGGCCGGCGCCGACGTGCACGGCAAAATGTTGCGCAGCATCGCGACAGGAGGCCATGCCGACGACTACGCCGTGTTGTATGAGCAGCACCCGTTCCAGGGCGGGGACCGGCTGGAAGGCGGCACGCCCGAGCTGGCCGGCCGCAAGCTCTACATCTACGATATGCTGCAGCGCTACGAGCAGGCGGGCGCGCACTGCGCGATGCTGCCTTGCTTTATCAGCCATACCTTTCTGCACCAGTTGCGCAATGAGCTGCGCCTGCCGATCATCAGCCTGATGGATGCGCTGCTGGCGGCGCTCCGGCAAAGCGCCCCCGGCGCGCGCACGGTGGGCGTGCTGACTTCCGACTACGTGCTTGGCCAGCGGCTGTTCGAACGGCATCTGGAACCGGCGGGCTACCAGGTGCGCTATCCCTCGGCGCGGAGACAACGCGATTGCGTGATGGAGGCGGTGTACGGTCACGGCGGACTCAAAGCCCATGACCAGTCTCCGGCGGCGGTGGCGCTGCTGCTGGAAGCGTGCCATGACCTGATGGCGCAAGGCGCGGACTTGATCGTGCCGGGTACGACGGAAATCGCCATGATATCGAGCCTGCTGAACATGGCCGGCATACCGGCGATGGACAGCAACCAGGCCTATGTCGACCACGCGCTCTCGATCCGCGAGCAGATGCCGCCGCAGTCTTTCAAGATCGGCATCATCGGCGGCGTTGGTCCTGCGGCGACGGTCGATTTCATGGACAAGATCATCGTGAACACGAACGCCGGCCGCGATCAGGAACACGTCAAATTAATTGTCGAGCATAACCCGCAGATCCCCGACCGCACCGCCAATCTGATCGGCGACGGCGAGGATCCCACGCTGGCCATCTACGCCGCCTGCAAGCGCCTGGAAGCCCATCATGCCGACCTGATCGCGATTCCTTGCAATACCGCCCACGCCTATCTCCAGCGTATCAGCGCGCAGGTCGCCATACCGATCGTCAATATGCTGCATGAGACGGTGAGGCACATCGAGCGGCACCATGCGGGCCATAGTCGCGTGGGCTTGCTGGCGACCAGCGGCACCATACAAAGCCGTGTCTATCATGACGCGGCGGCGGGCGCGCCGTTTGACTTGCTGGTCCCGGACCAGGCCCATCAAGAACTGGTGATGCGCGCCATCTACGGCGAGCGGGGCATCAAGGCCGGCTATCTGGAGGGGGAGTGCAGGGACGATCTGATGCTGGCGCTGACCCATTTGGTGCAAGCCGGCGCCAGCGTGGTGATCCTGGGCTGCACCGAACTGCCATTGCTGTTGCGTGAAAACGAGGCGTTTCCGCTTGGTGAACTCAGCATCGTGCTGCTGGATCCCACCGCGATCCTGGCGCGCCGTTGTGTGGAGCTGGCGCGAGGCGGGGCGTAAGGCAAGGCGGGCGGCCGCCGTTGCCGGCATGGCCGCCCGGTCGATTCAATACGCTTGATTGCCCGGGTTTTTCAGCAATTTTTTCAATTCCTCGCTCATCGGGAAATGCATCGATGGCGTGACAAACCATTTGGCATAGATCTTGTTGAACTCACCGCTGGCCACCAGCGCCGACAGCGTTCGGTTGGCGATGCCGTGCAACTGGACATCCTGCTTCCTCATCATGATGCCCAGCGCGTCGATCGAGATGGGATCGCCAACGACCGCGTAGTCCTTGGGATGAGCGGAGTGCGCGATATACTCGGCGAACTGGATATCGTCGCTGACGAACGCGTCCACCTTGCCGCTGTCGAGCGCCTGGAAGCCGTCGGTGAAGTCCTTCACCCGCACATAGTGGATGTTCAATCCCTGCTCCATGTCGATCTTGCTCAGCAGCGGCGCCACGCTGGCGCCCTGGGCGATGGCAACGCGCTGTCCCTTCAAGCCGGCCACGTTTTTGATGGTGCTGGCGGTATGCGTCAAAATCCGGCTCGATGTCACGAAAGTCGTATTCGCGAAGGTGACCTGTTCCGCGCGCTCGCGGGTGTTGGTGGTCGAGCCGCATTCCAGATCGATATCGCCATCCACCAGCTTCTGGATGCGGTCGCTCGACTTGACCTCGACATAGCTCACCTTGAGGTTGGGCGCCAGTTCCTTGCGGATGTTGTCGATGATATGCGCGCACAGGTCCAGCGTGTAACCGGTGGGTGCTGCGCCTCCGCTGCGCATGGAAAACGGCACCGAGGCGGCGCGGTAACCGACGACGATGGTGCCGCTGGCCGCGATCTTTTGCAGTGTGCCGGCCGGACCTTCAGCGTGGCAGAGGGTGGACATGCCTAAGCAGAGCAGGGCGCCGGTTGAGATTTTTGAAAAGAGGGACATGGCTAACTCCATAAATGTGATGAAGCCACCGGCTTGCCCGGTGGCTCGGTGGACGTGGCTTGCTCAGGGGGCGGCGACGATCGCCGGACGGCTTGCGCCATGGGCAACCGGACCTGACTCCCACTTGGACACGACCGCGGTGGCGATACCGTTACCCAGCACATTGGTGGCGGTGCGGGCCATGTCGAAGATCTGGTCGATGCCCATGATGAGCAGCAGTCCGGCTTCCGGCAGGCCGAACATCGGCAGCACGGCCGCGACCACCACCAGCGAGCCGCGCGGCACACCCGCCATGCCTTTGCTGCTCACCATCAGCACCAGCAGCATGGTCAGCTGCTGGGTGAGCGACATGTCGATGTTGTAGGCCTGGGCGATGAAGAGCGCGGCGAAGGCTTGATACATCATGGAGCCGTCCAGGTTGAACGAGTAGCCGAGCGGCAGCACGAAGCCGGTGATCTTGTTATCCAGGCCGAATTTCTCCAGTTGCTCCAGCAGCTTGGGATAAGCGGATTCGCTGCTGGCCGTCGAGAAGCCCAGCATGATGGGCTCGCGCAGCAAACCCAGCAGCGTAAAGACGCGCGGCCCGATGAAGGCGAAGCCGGCGCCGACCAGCACCGTCCACAGGACCGCCAGCGCCAGGAAGAAGCTACCCAGCAGCTTGCCGTAGGTCGTCAGCGCGCCGAAGCCCTGCACGGTGATCGCCGCCGCCATGGCCGCAAACACGCCGAGCGGGGCGAAGCGCATCACGTAGCCGGTGAGCCGCAACATGATGCCGGTCATCTCGTCGGAGAATTTGACCACGGTGAGCGCTTCGCCCGGCCGCGCGGATGCCACGGCACAGCCAAAGAACAGCGAGAACACCAGGATCTGCAGGATCTCGTTGTTCGTCATCGCCTCGAAGAAGCTTTTCGGAACGAGGTGGGTCACGAAATCCTTGAGGCTGAAGCTCGCGGTGCTCAGCTTGGTCGCGGCGCCCAGCTCGGGCAAAGGCAGGCCCAGCGCCTGGCCGGGATGCAGCAGATTGGAAAACAACAAGCCCAGCGACAGCGAGACCAGCGAGGCCAGCACGAACCAGGTGAAGGCCTTGATGCCGATGCGGCCCAGTGCCTTGCCATCGCTCATGCTGGCGATGCCGCTGACCAGGGTGGCGAAGACCAGCGGAGCGATGATCATCTTGATCAGCCGCAGGAACAGGTCGGTGACCAGGCTGAAATAGCCGGCGAGATCCTTGGCGGCGGCAGGCGTGGGCGCCTGGCCGTGGCAGACCGCGCCCACCGCGATCCCCAGGATCATCGCGATCATAATCCATGTAGTTAATTTAACGCTTCTCATGCTTGTCCCGCTCCCGATGTAAGAACTTTATTGATCTGTTGTTGGATGGCTCCTGCAGGCCGACCGGTGGGGTATTTCCGATGGGAAGCCTTTGGAGACGCACCTAGTGTAGGATCGCGGGACGGCCGACTTATGCTACTTCGGCATAAAACTATTCCGAAATGGAAAATTGAAAAGACATGAATCAGTTGCGTTTTGATTTGAGCGATTTGCAGGCGATGGTGGCGGTGGTGGAACAGGGCGGCTTTCGCGCCGCCGCGACGGCCTTGCACCTGTCGCAACCGGCGCTGTCGCGCCGCATCGCCAAGCTGGAAGAGGCGTTGAACGTCAAGCTGTTCGAGCGCAGCACCCGGCGCGTGTCGTTGACCTTGATGGGCCGCGAGTTCTTCGTGCAGGCGCAGGAGATACTCGACGGCGTCGAGCGTTCGCTGCACCAGATCAGCGACCTGTCCCGCACCCATTCGGGCCAGGTGACCGTGGCCTGCGTGCCGTCGGTGGCGCACCACTTCCTGCCGCCCATGCTGCAGCGCTTTCATCTCGCGCTGCCGCGCGTGCGCGTGCGCGTGGCCGACGAGGGCGCGCACGAGGTGTTGAACATCGTCGCGCGCGGCGAGGCCGATTTCGGCGTCAATTTTCTCGGCGCGGGCGAGCCGGGGATAGACTTCGAACCCATCCTCAAGGAACGCTTCGTGCTGGCCTGCCTGGCCAACCACCCGCTGGCGCGGCGCCGCTCGGTCGGCTGGGACGACATCGGCAAACATCCGTACATGACCGTGGCCAAGTCCAGCGGCAACCGCCTGCTGCTGGACCAGGCCATGGCGCCGGCCGAGCAACGGCCGGCCTCGTTCATCGAAGTCCGCCACGTGTCCACCTTGCTGGAGCTGGTGCGCGCGGGCCTGGGGGCCGCCGTGGTGCCCCAGCTGTCGATGCCGGCCGGCGCCACCGGTGCGATGTTGCGCGCCGTGCCGCTGGCCGCGCCGGGCATCGAGCGCACGCTGGGCATTATCCGCCGTTCCGGCCGGGTGTTCGCGCCGGCGGCCCAGCAGCTATACGAGGAACTGAAGGCCGCGCTGACCGCCTGATTGATGCCTTAAGGGTATCAATACGAAGAAAGTATGCATTTTACTTTCGCAATGACGCTCCTGATAATGACTAGACAAAAATCTGATCGTAAAACAGGAGATACCCATGCAGACATCCATCGCGTGCGCGGCCGTGCTGGCGTTCGCCGCCACGGCGGCCTCCGCCGAACAGCTGGACATCATGAATTCCGGCGGCTACACGGCGGCCTACCTGGCGCTCAAGCCGCGCTACGAGGCGGCCAGCGGCGACACGCTGGTCACCGCCTGGGGCCCGTCGATGGGCAAGGCGCCGGAGGCGATCCCCAATCGCCTGGCGCGCGGCGAGCCGGCCGACGTGGTCATCATGGTGGGCTACGCGCTCGACCAGTTGATCGCACAAGGGAAGGTCGATCCCGCCAGCCGCACCGAGCTGGCCGACTCCCGCATCGGCATGGTGGTGCGCGCCGGCCATGCGCTGCCCGATATCTCCACCGTCGAGGCGTTCAAGGCGACCTTGCTCGCGGCCGATTCGATCGCCTATTCCGACAGTGCCAGCGGGGTCTACATCGAACGCGAGCTGTTGAAGAAACTCGATATCGAGGCGGCCGTCAAACCCAAGGCCCACATGGTGCAGAAGACGCCGGTCGCGATGCAGGTGGCCGAGGGCAAGTACGAGCTGGGCTTCCAGCAGGTCAGCGAGATCCTGCCGGTGCGCGGCGCCACCTTTGTCGCCCGTATCCCGGAGCCGTTGCAGAGCGTGACCCGCTTCGCGGCCGGCATTCCGGTGCAGGCGCGCCATCCCGAGGCCGCCCGCAAGCTGCTGCGCTTCCTGGCCGGGCCGGAGGCGCGCGACGCCGTGGCCGCCAGCGGCCTCGATCCCTTGCCGAGCAACTGAGCCCCCACGTTTTTCCACCCCTGATGCCGCCGATGCGCGGCCAAGCGAGATCACAATGACTGCCACTTCGACGAAGACGCAATCCCGCGTCGGCATGGTGCTGCGCGTTACCAGCGGCAATTTCATGGAAATGTTCGATTTTTTCCTGTTCGGGTTTTACGCGACGGCCATCGCCAAGGCGTTTTTCCCTTCCGATAACGAGGTGGCGTCATTGATGATGACGCTGATGACCTTCGGCGCCGGCTTCCTGATGCGGCCGCTGGGGGCGATCCTGCTGGGCGCCTACGTCGACCGGGCCGGGCGCCGCCAGGGCCTGATCGTCACGCTGGGGCTGATGGCGCTGGGCACGGTGCTGATCGCCTGCGTGCCAGGCTACGCCACCATCGGCGCGCTGGCGCCGGCGCTGGTGCTGACCGGCCGCTTGCTGCAGGGCTTTTCCGCCGGCGCCGAGCTCGGCGGCGTCTCGGTGTATCTGGCGGAGATGGCCACGCCGGGCCGCAAGGGTTTCTATGTCAGCTGGCAGTCGGCCAGCCAGCAGGTCGCGATCATCGCGGCGGCGGCGCTGGGCTACGGCCTGAACCTGTGCTTCACGCCGGCGCAGATGGGCGCGTGGGGCTGGCGCATTCCCTTCTTCATCGGCTGCATGATCGTGCCGGTGCTGTTCGCGATCCGCCGTTCGCTGCAGGAGACCGAGGAGTTCCAGCGCCGCACGCATCGGCCGACGCTGCGCGCCATCCTGCGCTCGATGCTGGACAACTGGGGCCTGGTGCTGTCGGGCATGATGCTGGTGGCGCTGACCACGGTCTCGTTCTATCTGATCACCGTCTACACGCCGACCTTCGGCAAGACCGTGCTCAAGCTCAGCACCGGCGACAGCCTGATCGTGACGCTGTGCGTGGGCCTGTCCAACTTCATCTGGCTGCCGCTGATGGGTTCCTTGTCCGACCGCGTGGGCCGCCGCCCGCTGTTGCTGACCTTTGCCTTGCTGACCATCGTCACCGCCTATCCGGCCATGCGCTGGCTGGTGGCCGATCCGAGCTTCGGCCGGATGCTGGCGGTGGAGTTGTGGCTGTCCTTCCTTTATGCGAGCTACAACGGCGCGATGGTGGTGGCGCTGACCGAAGTGATGCCGGTGGAGGTGCGGACGGCGGGCTTCTCGCTGGCCTACAGCCTGGCCACGGCGCTGTTCGGCGGCTTCACCCCGGCCATCGCCACCGCGCTGATCGAGGCCAGCGGCGACAAGGCCACGCCCGGGCTGTGGATGACGGCGGCGGCGGCGTGCAGCCTGTTCGCGACCTGGATGCTGTACCGCCGCCACGACATGCGGCGGGCCGTGCCGGCGCCTGCGCCTGCGCACTAGAAGTAGTCCGGCCGGCCGCAAGCCCATTGATAATCCGGCGCGGTTTGATGTAGATCAAGGATGTTGGGGGAGGCGGTGGACTACAGTGATCCTGCCTCAACAAATCGAACCCACACCCCATGATGTCTATTCCATTGCAGGAAACGGCCACGGCAGCGGCGGGCGCCATCTACACCTGCCCGATGCATCCGGAGATACGCCAGGACCATCCGGGAAGCTGCCCCAAGTGCGGCATGACGCTGGAGCCTGTCATCCCCGAGCTGGAGGCGGACGAGAACCCGGAACTGCGGGATTTCAGCCGGCGCTTCTGGGGGACCCTGCCGCTGACGGTCGTCGTGACGGTGCTGGCCATGTTCGGGCACCGCCTGGGCCTGTTCGAGATGCGCAGCCAGACCTGGGTGGAGCTGGCCTTGTCCATCCCCGTCGTGCTCTGGGCCGGCTGGCCGTTTTTGGTGCGCGCGGCCCAGTCCATCGTCCACCGCAGTCCCAATATGTGGACGCTGATCGGCCTCGGCACCGGCGCCGCCTTCGTCTACAGCGTCGCGGCGACCGTCGCGCCGCAGCTGTTTCCGGCGTCCTTCGTGTCGATGGGGCGCGTCGGCGTGTACTACGAGGCGGCGGCCGTCATCATTTCGCTGACCCTGCTTGGACAGATGCTGGAACTGAAGGCGCGTTCGCAGACCTCGGCCGCGATCAAGTCGCTGCTCGGGCTGGCGCCGAAGACCGCGCGCCGCATCAATGCCGACGGCAGCGAGCAGGATGTCCCGCTCGCGCACGTCCATGTCGGCGACGTGCTGCGCATCCGGCCCGGCGAAAAGGTGCCGGTCGACGGCGTGGTGACGGACGGCGCCAGCGCGGTGGACGAGTCGATGCTCACCGGCGAACCGCTGCCCGTGACCAAGCGTCCGGGCGACAAGGTGATCGGCGCCACGCTCAACACGGCCGGCGCGCTGACCATGCGCTCCGAGAAGATCGGCGCCGACACCGTGCTGTCCCAGATCGTCCAGATGGTGGCCAGGGCGCAGCGCTCCAAGGCGCCGATGCAGCGCATGGCCGACCAGGTCGCCGGTTACTTCGTCGGCGGCGTGGTCGCGATCGCGCTGACGACTTTCCTCGCCTGGGGCCTGTTCGGTCCCGAACCGCGCTGGGTCTACGGCCTGATCAACGCGGTGGCGGTGCTGATCATCGCGTGCCCGTGCGCGCTGGGCCTGGCCACGCCGATGTCGATCATGGTCGCCACGGGCAGGGCGGCAACGGGCGGCGTGCTGTTCCGGGATGCCGCGGCGATCGAGAAATTGCGCCTGGTCGACACCCTCATCATCGACAAGACCGGCACGCTCACCGAAGGCAAGCCGGCCTTCGAGCGCGCCATCGCCGCGCCGGGTTTCGGCGAGGACGAGGTGCTGCGCCTTGCCGCCAGCCTCGACCAGGGGAGCGAGCATCCGCTGGCCGACGCCATCGTGCGCGCGGCGCGCGGGCGCCAGCTGGCGCTGGCCAAGCCGGACAGCTTCGAGTCCGCGACCGGCATCGGCGTGCGCGGCAGCGTGGACGGCAGGTCGCTGGCGCTGGGCAACACGGCCCTGATGAGCGAGACCGGCGTGGGCGTCGACGCGCTGCGGGCCGAGGCCGAGGCGCTGCGCGCCCAGGGCGCGAGCGTGATGTACCTGGCCGTCGACGGCAAGCTGGCCGGGCTGCTGGCGGTGTCCGATCCGATCAAGGCGAGCACCGCCGAGGCGCTGGCCACCTTGAAGGCGGCCGGCCTGCGTGTCGTCATGGCCACCGGCGACGGCATGACGACGGCCAGGTCGGTGGGGCAGCGCCTCGGCATCGACGAGGTCCACGGCGAGGTCAAGCCGGCCGACAAGCTGGAACTGGTCGAACGGCTGCAGCGCGAGGGCCGCGTGGTGGCGATGGCGGGCGACGGCATCAACGACGCCCCGGCCCTGGCAAGGGCCGATGTCGGCATCGCCATGGGAACCGGCACCGACGTGGCGATGAACAGCGCCCAGCTGACGCTGGTCAAGGGCGACCTGCGCGGGATCGCGGCGGCGCGCCTGATCTCGGTGGCGACGGTGCGCAACATGAAGCAGAACCTGCTGTTCGCGCTGGTCTACAACGCCTTGGGCATTCCGGTCGCGGCCGGCGTGCTGTATCCGCTCACGGGCTGGCTGCTGTCGCCGATGATCGCGGCGCTGGCGATGAGCCTGAGTTCGGCGTCCGTCATCAGCAACGCCTTGCGGCTGCGGTGACTTGTCAACATCAACTTTTGGAGCTAATGTGCGAAAACTTCTCATTCTTCTGCTGGCATCGCTGACGCTCTCGCTCAGCGGCTGCGGCTACAACACCCTGCAGGCCAGCGACGAGCAGGTCAAGGCGAGCTGGTCCGAGGTGGTGAACCAGTACCAGCGGCGCGCCGACCTGGTGCCCAACCTGGTCAACACGGTCAAGGGGTATGCCGCCCATGAACAGAACGTGCTGACCGAAGTCACCCAGGCCCGCGCGCAAGCGGGCTCGATCCAGGTGACGCCCGCCGTGCTGGCCGATCCTGCCGCCTTCGCCAAGTTCCAGCAGGCCCAGGGCGCGTTGTCGGGAGCGCTGTCGCGCCTGCTGGCGGTGAGCGAAAACTATCCGCAGCTCAAGGCCGACGCCAATTTCCGCGATCTGCAGGCGCAGCTTGAGGGTACCGAGAACCGCATCACGGTGGCGCGCAAGCGCTACATCGAGTCGGTGCAGAACTACAACGTGACGGTGCGTTCCTTTCCCAGCAACCTGACGGCCAAGATGTTCGGCTTCGAGGTCAAGCCGAACTTCACGGTGGAGAACGAGAAAGCGGTCAGCGCGGCGCCCGCGGTATCCTTCGACGCCCCGCCGAAGCCGGCACCGGGCAAGTGAGATGACCTTGTCCAGGCTCCCATGGATGTTTGCAGCGGTCCTGTACGCGCTGGGCGGCCTGGCGTTCGCCCAGGATGGGTTGGTGAAGGTGCCGCCTTTGAGCTCTCCGGTCACCGACCTCACGTCCACGCTGAGCGCCGACCAGCGCAGCAGCCTGGAGGCCGATCTGCGCGCCTTCGAGCAGCGCAAGGGGAGCCAGGTCGCGGTGCTGATCGTACCGACGACCAAGCCCGAGTCGATCGAGGAATACGCGATACGGGTGGCCGAACAATGGAAGATCGGCCGCAAGAAGATCGACGACGGCGCCATCCTGGTGGTGGCCAAGGACGACCGCACCTTGCGCATCGAGGTCGGGTATGGGCTGGAGGGGGCGCTCAACGATGCCACGGCCAAACGCATCATTGACGACATTATCGTGCCGCGCTTCCGGCAAAACGATTTTTACGGCGGGATAGCCGCCGGCGCCGCCAGCATCATGAAGGTGATCGACGGCGAGGCTTTGCCGGCCGCTCAATGGGAGCGCCGGTCCGAGGAGGTGCCAGGCTTGAGGCAATTGCTGCCGGTCGCGCTGATCGCGGCCCTGGCGCTTGGCGGTGTCTTGCGAGCCGTGCTTGGCCGTGTGCCCGGCGCCATGGCCGCCGGCGGCATCATCGGCCTCGCCGCCTGGCTGCTCGCGGGCGCGGCGGCGATTGGATTGATCGCCGGCGTGCTCGGCTTCCTGTTCACGCTTGCCGGCGGTTCCCGCCTGGCCGGCATGTACCTCGGCAGTGGTCACGGCCGCGGCGGCTGGGGAGGTGGTGGCGGTGGAGGATGGGGCGGTGGCGGCGGTGGCTTTGGCGGCGGCGGCGCGTCCGGGAGGTGGTAACGATGAACTTCGCACGCACGATACGACACCTCTTGACCAGTCGGGGAACGGTCCGGCGCTATTTCACGGCCCCGGGTTTGGCTGCGATCAAGGCCGCCATCGCCGAGTCCGAAGCGGCCCATCTGGGGGAAATCCGGTTCGCCATCGAGGCGGCGTTGCATCCGACCCAGCTGTGGCGCGATGTCACGCCGCGTGAACGCGCGGTCGAACTCTTTTCCGAACTGCGGGTATGGGACACGGAGCACAACAGCGGCGTGCTCATCTATGTTCTGCTGGCCGACCACGCCATCGAAATCCTGGCGGACCGTGGTATCCACGCGCGCGTCGGCGGCGCCACGTGGGAAGCGATCGCGCAAGCCATGCAGGCCGAATTCGCGGATGGCCGGTTCGAGGCGGGAGCGCTCGGCGGCATCGCCGCCGTCTCGCGCGAATTGGTCGCCTGCCTGCCGGCGCAGGAGGGCAATCCGGACGAATTGCCCAACGACGTATCCCTGCTGTGAACCGGGCGCGGGGGCCTATTTTGCCGTGTCCGGTGCGGCCTCCATCCTGTCCATCATCATCTGCATCATCATCTTCATCATGCCCATCTGTTGCTGGGTGGCGTTGGTGTCGCCTTGCTTGCCGCCGCCCATGGTGCCGGTCGGGCCGTTCATCATCGACATCGCATCTTTCATCGCCTTCATGTGCTCGCCCATCAACGCCTTGCGCTCTTCCGGCGTTTTGGCGCTCATCATCTTTTCATGCATTTCCTGCATATGCTTCATTTGCGCATCGATCTTCGTGGCTGGCCCGGCGGGCTTGGCCGCCGCTTGCTTCGGCGCGGAGGCAGCGGGATGGTGCGCGTCGTGATTCGGCTGATCTTGTGCCGCAGCCAGCATCGGGCTCATGATCAGGGCGCATGCCAATGCGATATTTTTGCTTTTCATATTGTTCTCCAAAGTAGGTCGGCATCCGAACGGTGCCGATTCATACTACGGAAGTGGTCGTTCAATTTGATTGATCCAAATCAAAGCACCACCAATGCCGCGATTGCACGATGCGCGCGCTGCCGCTGTCACGCCCGGGTTCAGGTGTTCAGGCTCAGGTTTTTCCGGAGCGCCGAGTCCACCGGCCCGGCGGGCAGGAAGCGGCGCAGCTTGCTCAGCAGCGTTGCCTGGCCCTTGGGCGTGCGGCGCATCTTCCACGGGCCGAACGCCGCCTCGACGATGGTTCGTGCCACGCTGTCCGGTCCGGGGGCGTTGGCGGCGTGCTGCGTGACCGCGCGCGTGGCGGTCTCGCGTTCGTTGTCGTAGGCGGCGATCTTGCCGGCCGCCTTGGGGGCGTTGGTGTCCAGGCTGGTCTTGGTGTAGGACGGTTCGACCAGCACCACGCGCACGCCGAACTGGCGGGCCTCGTGGTCCAGGCTTTCCGACATGCCCTCGACCGCGTGCTTGGAGGCGGCGTACCAGCCCATGTAGGGCGCGGGCAGGAAGCCCAGGACCGAGCTCAGGTTGATGATCCTGCCCGCGCCTTGCTTGCGCATCTGCGGCAACACCGCCTGGGCGGTGCGCAGCAGGCCGAAGACGTTCACCTCGAACAGCGACTGCGCCTCGGCCACCGAGGTCTCTTCCACGGCGCCCACCAGCGAGACGCCGGCGTTGTTGACCAGCACATCGATGCGCTGCGCGCGCACGATGACCGACTGCATCGCCTGCGTCACGGATTCGCCGTCGCGCACATCCATTTCAACCAGCGTCACGCCGGGGATGGGGGCGATTCCCGCAGTGCTGCGCACCGTGCCATACACCTCGCAACCGCGCGCGGCGAACTGCGCCGCCGCCGCCCGGCCTATGCCCGACGAAACGCCGGTGACGACCACTACCTGTGAATTGGACATTTTGCTTCTCCTGAAGTTATAGAGTTCAATTAAACGCTAAAAATAGATTATACTAAAACTCTAAATGTGGCAAGCAGAATGGCAAGACAGGAGTGACACGCATGAAAAAGTCAAAAAGCGCAACGATCGACACGCGCAAGCGCATCGTGGCGGCCGCGACCAGGATGTTTCTGGAGCACGGGCTGGCCGACACCGGCATCGCCAGCATCATGGCCGCCGCCGGGCTGACCCAGGGCGGCTTCTACCGCCATTTCCGCTCCAAAGAGCACTTGATCGTGGAGGCCAGCAACGCCGCCCACGACAGGCTGCGCGGCCTTTTCAACGAGGCGATCCACGGCAAGCCGGCGGCGGAAGGGTTGGACATCGCGGTGGACTTGTACCTTTCCCAGTCGGAGCAACAGGGCTGCGAGGCCGTGTGCCCGCTGCCCAGCCTGGGAAGCGAGCTAGGCCGTGCGGACCAGCAGGTCAGGGACGCCGCGATGGGAGGCTACCAACGGCTGGTGCAGTTCTTTGCCGGGCTGGCTGATCAGGCGGGCTACGCCGAGCCGGCCCGGTTGGCCGACGCCATCGTCTCCACCATGGTCGGCGCGGTGATGCTGGCCAGGCTGGCGGCCGGTCCGGCGCCGGCCGCCAGCGTCCTGCGCAACGCCAGGCAGACCATCCGACTGATGCTGCGGGCTCCCGGAGGCGAAAAATGGCTTGAGTTTTATAGATTATCGATGTAATCTATTTTTAGCGTTTGCTAGAACTCTAAAATAACGAGGGCCTTATGAAAACGATATTCCCCACTTTCCCCCGGCGTAGCGTCGCCGGCGCCGTGCTGCTGCTGGGCCTGGCCGCGTGCAGCCAGCCGGCGCCGCCGCAGGACACGGTGGCCAGGGTCGCCTGGTTCACCGCCCAGCCGGCCACGTCCGGCGTGGCCACCTTCACCGGCGTCGTGCATGCGCGGACCGAAAGCAACCTCGGCTTCCGCGTGGCCGGCAAAATCGTCGAGCGCCTGGTGGACCCGGGCCAGACCGTCCGCAAGGGCCAGCCCCTGATGCGTATCGACGCGGTCGACTATGACCTGGCGCTGGCCGCCGCCCGCTCGTCGGTCGACGCGGCGCAGGCGCGCCAGGTGCAGGCGGTGGCGGAGGAGGCGCGCCTGCGCAACCTGCTGGCCCACGGCGCCACCTCGGCCCAGGCCTACGAACAGGCCAAAGCCGCCGCCGACGCCGCCATCGCCCGGACCCGCGCCGAGTCCGCCCGGGCGCGCGAGACCGAGCACCAGCGCGACTACGCCGTGCTGCTGGCCGACATGGACGGCGTGGTGCTGGAGGTGCCGGCCGATGTGGGGCAGGTGGTGGCGGCCGGCCAGAGCGTGGTCAAGCTGGCGCGCCAGGGCGTGCGCGAGGCGCAGGTGTTCCTGCCCGAGCAGGAGCTGGCGCTGGCCAAGCGCCCGGCCAGCGCCTCGCTGTACAGCGAACCGGGCAGCACCGCGCCGGCCACCTTGCGCGAACTGGCCGCCGTCGCCGATCCGCAGACCCGCACCTACCTGGCGCGCTACACGCTGAGCGGCAGCGCCGGCCAGGCGCCGTTGGGCGCCACGGTGACGATCCGCATCGCCACGGCGAGCTCGGCCGCGATCAGCGTGCCGGTCAGCGCCCTGACCGACCAGGGCAACGGCCCCGCCGTCTGGGTGATCGACAACAAGACCTCCACCGTCAGCCTGCGTCCGGTGACGGTGGCGCAGCTGGGCGAGGAGCAGGCCAGCCTGTCGCAGGGCCTGGCCGCAGGTGAACGCGCGGTGGCGGTCGGCGGGCATCTGCTGAAGGCCGGCCAGAAGGTCCGCCTGCTGGCTGAGACCAAGACCGGGAGCGGATCATGAGCGGTTTCAACCTGTCCGCCTTCGGCGTGCGCGAGCGCGCCATCACGCTGTTCCTGATCATCGCCATCAGCGCCGCCGGCCTGTTCGCCTTCTTCCGTCTCGGGCGGGCGGAGGATCCCAGCTTCGTGGTCAAGGTCTTGACCGTGGCCGCCAGCTGGCCGGGCGCGACCGCCAGCGAAATGCAGGAGCAGGTCGCCGACCGTCTTGAAAAGCGCCTGCAGGAACTGGAAGCCTACGACCGCGTGGAAACCAGCGCGCGGCCGGGACTGGTGACGATGAAGGTCTACCTGAAGGACGACGCCTCGGCCAAGACCGTGGAAGACCAGTTCTACCAGGTGCGCAAGAAGCTGGGCGACGAGGCGATCAACCTGCCGCGCGGCGTCCTCGGTCCCTTCGTCAACGACGAATTCTCGGACGTGTATTTCTCGCTGTTCTCCCTGAGCGGTAAGCAGCTGCCGCACCGCCAGCTGGTGCTGAAGGCGGAGGAGGTCCGCCAGCGCCTGCTGCATGTGCCGGGCGTGCAGAAGGTGAACATCCTGGGCGAGCAGCAGCAAAGAATTTTTGTCGAGATCTCGCATGAACGCCTGGCCACGCTGGGCATCAAGGCGCAGGCGGTGATCGACGCGCTGGGCCGGCAGAACACCGTCACCTCGGCCGGCTTCGTCGAGACGCGCGGTCCGCGCGTGCAGCTGCGCCTGGACGGCGCCATCGACAGCGTGGACAGCGTCAAGGCCATTCCCATCGTCGACGCCGGCCGTACGCTCAAGCTGGGCGACATCGCCGACGTGCGGCGCGGCTACGAAGACCCGGCCAGCTTCGCCATCCGCACCCAGGGCGAGGCCTCATTGGTGCTGGGCGTGGTGATGAAGCGCGGCTACAACGGCCTGCAGCTGGGCCAGGACCTCGGCGCCGCCCAGCAGACGCTGCACGGCGAACTGCCGACCGGCATCGAACTGGACCAGATATCCGACCAGTCGCTGGCCATCAAGGCTGCCGTCAACGAGTTCATGGTCAAGTTCGTGGTGGCGCTGGCGGTGGTGATCGTGGTCAGCCTGGTCACGCTGGGCTGGCGCGTGGGCCTGGTGGTGGCCGCCGCCGTGCCGCTGACGCTGGCCGCCGTGTTCGTCATCATGCTGGTGACCGGGCGCGTGTTCGACCGCATCACGCTCGGCGCGCTGATCCTGTCGCTGGGCCTGCTGGTGGACGACGCCATCATCGCCATCGAAATGATGGTGGTGAAAATGGAGGAGGGCGTGAGCCGCATCGCCGCTGCCACCCACGCGTGGACCGCGACGGCCGCGCCGATGTTGTCGGGCACGCTGTTGACCATCATCGGCTTCCTGCCGGTGGGCTTCGCGCGCTCCACCGCCGGCGAGTATGCCGGCAACATCTTCTGGGTGGTGGCCTTCGCGCTGATCACCTCGTGGGTGGTGGCGGTGCTGTTCATCCCCTACATGGGCGTCAAGATGCTGCCGGACATACCGGTCAAGGCCGGCGGCCACGACGCCATCTACAACACGCCGAACTACCAGCGCCTGCGCCAACTGGTGCGCTGGTGCGTGGACCACAAATGGCTGACCGCCGCCGTCACCGTCACCTTGTTCGCGCTGGCCGGCGTGGGCATGGGCGCCGTGCAGAAGCAGTTCTTCCCGAATTCCGAACGTCCCGAGCTGACGCTGGAAGTGAACCTGCCGCCGGGCAGCGCCTTCGCCGCCACCGACGCGGCCGTGCGCCAGATCGAGGCCGCGCTGCGCAAGGAGCCGGAGGCCAAGCTGGTGTCGAGCTATGTCGGCCAGGGCACGCCGCGCTTCTTCCTGTCGGTCAATCCCGAGCTGCCCAACCCGGCCTTCGCGCAGCTGATCGTGCTGACCGCCGGCCCGCAGGAGCGCGACATCCTGAAGCAGAAAATCCGCACCATGATCGCCGAGGGCCGCTTCCCGCAGGCGCGGGTGCGCGTCAGCCAGTTCCTGTTCGGGCCGCCGGTGCCGTATCCGGTGCTGTTCCGCGTGGCAGGTCCCGACCTGGACCGCGTGCGCGAGCTGGCCGGGCAGGTGCGCGCCATCATGGCGCAGAACCCCGACATGCGCGACGTCCACCTCGACTGGGGCAACCGCACGCCGTCGCTGCATTTGGCGCTGGACCAGGAGCGGTTGCGCCAGGTCGGGCTGTCGCCGCGCGACGCGGCCAATCAGTTGCAGGCGCTGTTGAACGGCATCCCCGCGACCCAGGTGCGCGAAGGCTTGCGCACCGTGGACGTGCTGATCCGCAGCCCGCACGCCGAGCGCAACAACCTGGCCGACATCCGCAACCTGACCCTGACCAACGACAGCGGCGCCAGCGTGCCCTTGTCGCAAGTGGCGCGGCTGGAGACGCGCATGGAGGACTCCGTCCTCAAGCGTTATGACCGCGAGAGCTATATCGCCGTGCAGGGTGACATCCGCGACGGCACGCAGCCGCCGGACGTGACCAAGGCCATCCTGCCCAAGCTGGAGCAGCTCAAGGCCAGCCTGCCGCCCGGCTATCACATCGACACCGGCGGCGCGGTGGAGGAGAGCGCCAAGGCCGACATGGCGCTGGCCAAGCTGTTCCCGCTGATGATCATCCTGATGCTGGCGGTGATCATGGTGCAGGTGCGTTCGTTCGCGACGATGTGGATGGTGTTCGCCACCGCGCCGCTGGGCCTGGTGGGCGCGGTGCCGACGCTGCTGGTGTTCCATCAACCGTTCGGCTTCAACGCCATCCTCGGGCTGATCGGGCTGGCGGGCATCTTGATGCGCAACACGCTGATCCTGGTGGACCAGATCCAGCACGACCTGGCCGCCGGCCTGACGCCGTATGAGGCCGTGATCGAATCGACGGTGCGCCGCGCGCGACCGGTGATCCTGACCGCCGCCGCCGCCATGCTGGCTTTCATTCCGCTGACCCATTCCAGCTTCTGGGGGCCGCTGGCGTATGTGCTGATCGGCGGTGTCGGCGTCGGCACGGTGCTGACGCTGCTGTTCCTGCCGGCGCTGTATTCGCTGTGGTTCAAGGTCAGCAAGCATGCCGCTGCGGCGGTTGAATCGAATGATATGCAATCCAGGGAGGCAGCATGAGCACCAAACATTTAGGGGGCGCGTCGGTCCTGCTGGCCGCGCTGCTTGCCGGCTGCTCGCTGGCGCCGACCTACGAACGTCCGGCGCTGCCGGTGGCCGGCGAGTGGCCTGCGCCTCAGCGCACCGAGGAAGGTCCATCGGCCAGCAGCGTGCCGTGGCAATCGTTCTTCAGGGACGAGCAGTTGAAGCAGCTGATCGGCATGGCGCTGGAGCACAACCGCGACCTGCGCGTGGCGACGCTGAACATCGAGCGCGCCCGCGCCCTGTATCAGGTGCAATCGGCCGACCGCCTGCCGAGCGTGAACGCCGGCCTGAGCGGCGCGCGGCAGCGGGTGCCGGACCTGGTGGCGCCTGGCGGCCGGGGAGGGCTCACCACCAGCTACACGGCGGGCCTGGGCGTGACCGCCTTCGAGCTGGACTTGTTCGGCCGCGTGCGCAATCTGTCGGGTGCGGCGCTGGAGCGCTTCGCCGCGACCGAGGAAGGCCAGCGCGCAGCGCAGATCAGCCTGGTGGCGCAAGTGGCCTACATCTATGAGGCGGTGCTGGCTGACGAACAGCTGCTGGCGCTGGCCCGCCAGACGCTGGACAGCCGCAGCGCCTCGCACCAGCGCCAGACGCTGCTGCGCGCCTCGGGCGCCAACTCGGACTACGATCTGCGGCAATCCGAATCACTGCTGGAGGCCGCGAAGATCGCGGTGCTGCAGGCGCAGCGCCAGCGCGCGCTGGACGAGAACGCGCTGGTGGTGCTGATCGGCCGGCCGGTGCCGGCGGCGTTGCTGCCCGGTCCCGGCAAGCGCTGGGACGGCGAGGCCATCGCGGCCCTGCCGGCAGGGCTGCCGTCGGACTTGCTGACGGCGCGGCCCGACATCCGCCAGCAGGAATCGCTGCTGCGCGCCGCCAACGCCAACATCGGCGTCGCGCGGGCCGCGTTCTTCCCGCGCATCAGCCTGACCGGCGCGTTCGGTTCGTCGAGCGACGCGTTGAGCGGCCTGTTCGATTCCGGCAGCCGCGCCTGGAACTTCCTGCCCCAGGTCACGCTGCCGATCTTCGACGGCGGCCGCAACCGCGCCAATCTCGGCGCGGCCGTGGCGGAGCGCGACATCGCGGTGGCGCAGTATGAAAAGACGGTGCAGGTGGCGTTCCGCGAGGTGGCCGACGCGCTGGCCGGCCACGCGACGCTGGGCGAGGAGTTGCAAGCGGTGAGGGCGCAGGAGCAGGCCGAGCAGGCGCGGCACGATCTGGCCAGGCTGCGCTACGACAGCGGCGAGGCCAGCTACCTCGAATACCTGGACGCGCAGCGCGCCTTGTTCGCGGCGCAGCAGCAGGCCATCCGGGCCGGCCTGGCCGAGCTGCAAAACCGCATCGCCTTGTACAAATCGCTGGGTGGGGGCTGGAGCGCGCCGCAAGGCTAGCGTTCCAACGGGCCGCCGCTAGGCTTCGGCGGCGGCCCGGTTGTCCTGTTCCAGGCCGGTGCTGGTGGCGGCGTTGCGCAGGATAAGGTTCACCGTGTTCTTCGCGTTGCGCAGGACGGTCTCGGCCAGGACCGGATCGGTGACCACGCTCGCCACCGACACCGCGCCGACCAATACCGAGACGATGGACTCGGCCACGCCCAGATAATCGCTGTAGTCGAGGCGCATCAAATAAGACGCGAACAGTTTGACGAAGCGCGTATAGCCATCGGTGACGACTTCCTTGATCTGCTCATCCGCATCCCTGAGTTCGCTGGCAAGGTTCGCTATCGGGCAGAGATTGCCCAGCGTCGTATCCTGGTGCTGGCTGAGGTAGTACTCCACGATCAGGTCGAGTGCTTCGCGCGGCGGCTTGCCGGCGGTGGCGGCGTCGAGCAAGGCGCGGATCTGCTCGAACGCGGCGGCGCTGGCCGCCGCCACCAGATGTTCCTTCGATTGGAAATGGCGGTAGAAGCCGCCCTGCGTGAGCCCGGCCGCGACCATGATGTCGGCAATCGGCGTCGCCGCAATGCCGTTCCTGAGAAACATGCCGGAGGCGGTCGACAGGATACGCTTGCGTGTCTCCGCCGTCTCCGCGTTTGATTTGCGCATACCCACACCTCGCCGAAATATAGATGTTCATTGTACGCCAAAATATGCCCGGCTCAAATCGCTTAAAGAAATGGTATTCTTGTGGAATTAACACCCTTTGGAGGTTGAAATGGTGAAGGCTTTGGGATCGAGCACGGCGGCCGCCAGCAGCGCGTCGGGCGGCAACAGCGCGATCGAAGTGCTGCAAGCGAAAATGGGCGAGCTGATAAAGAAGCTGCGGGACGCCACGCAGGACCGCTCGCCGGGCGCCAAGGAGCGGCTCAAGCTGATCCAGATCCAGATCCAGGCGCTGCAAACGCAGATCGAGCAGCTGCAGTCGCAGGCCGCGCAGAAGGCGGCGCTGGAACAATTGAAGCATCAGCAGGAACAGGCCGCCAGCGCGAAACGGCAGCGGGCGTCGAAAGACGCCAGCGCCACGGTGGGCAGCGTGGTCGATACGACGGCGTGAGATGGAATGGCGTCCCCAGGGGGATTCGAACCCCCGTACTCACCGTGAAAGGGTGATGTCCTAGGCCTCTAGACGATGGGGACTGTGAACTGCCGGATATTTCGCACATTGGTGGAGGTAAGCGGGATCGAACCGCTGACCTCTTGCATGCCATGCAAGCGCTCTCCCAGCTGAGCTATACCCCCCTGTGTGCGGGCCGCATTATAGCAAAGGCCCGGACAAAGCAAAAGGCGGCGTTTTCAAGCGCGCGCTACCTTTCCAATCTGTAATGAAGTGATCATGCTACCGATAGCCGCGAATGGCTAAAATTCGCCATCCAAATCGGTCGGACCAGTTTATCCTCGCAATTTCCCACAGCATCCACGTCCCGCTAGTGCCATCACGCGAGCCGATTGGTCTCGCGGCGCGCACCCCGGCAAAAAAACCTGCATGTCGACGGCATTCCGGCGCTGAGGTGACTGGAGTTTCTGTGTCAAACGAGGGTATGATGAACCCATTTTTTAACGCTCGCGGCAACAGCGACTGATGATCGTTTCCCGGTCAACAATAAAAAGCTTTTCTTGAACAGGGTAGTATGAAGACTATTGAATTGGCAGGCGGTCCGCATGCCGTGCTGGCTTTGCACGGCTTGCTGGGCAACCCGCTGGAAATGCAGTATGTGGGCAAGCGCCTGCAACGTGCAGGGTACACCGTTGTCATTCCATTGATACCGGGTTACGGCTACTCGTCCGGCCAGGCCGACTCCTATCGTACTACCCGCAGCGAGCGCTGGTACGAGGAAGTCGCGCGCCTGTTCGACCAGCTCAAGCAGACCCACGCCAGCGTGTCGGTGGTCGGCCTGTGCATCGGCGCGGTGCTGGCTTTGCGCCTGGCGATCGAGCGCGGCAACGAAATCGCCTCGCTCGGCTTGCTGGCCACGACCCTGTCCTACGACGGCTGGAGCATCCCCAAGTACCGCTTCCTGTTGCCGCTGGCGTACTACACGCCGGCCCGCCACTGGTATTCGTACGAAGAGCGCTATCCCTACGGGCTGAAAAACGAGAACCTGCGGCGCTGGATCGCGCGCGAGATGAAGGTCAGCGATTCGTCGGCGGCCGGCGCCTCGCGCCTGTCGGCCGAGGGCATCTTCCAGGCGCACCGCCTGATCAAGCAGGTGCGCGCCCAGCTGTCCAAGGTGACCGCGCCGGCGCTGATCATCCACGCCGAGGAAGACGACGTCGCCAGCACCAAGAGCGCCGACCTGGTCGAGCGCAGCATCAGTTCGGCCAGCCGCCGCAAGGTCATCCTGCACGACAGCTACCACATCATCACCCTCGACAATGAGAAGGAACTCGTTGCCGACGAAACGGTTGCGTTCTTCAACCAGCATCTGCCGTCCCAGGACGCGCTGCTGAACCGTGCTTAACACCTATTAAACAGAGATTATTTTTTATGAATTCATTCCCCACCGTCGCCAAACTGCTGGCCAAAAGCCTGGACGTGCCAGAAGATACCATCCAGCCGCAGACCGAACTCGAGGCGCTGGGCGCCGATTCGCTGACCGTGATCGAATTGATTTTCGATCTGGAAGAAGAGTTCGGCATCGAAGTGGGCGACGAGCGTCCCAAGCTGGTGGTGGTGCAGGACATCGCCGACCAGATCGATACCTACCTGGCTAACAAGGCCACCAGCGCATGACAGCGCAGCGCGTGGTGATCACCGGCCTCGGGGCGATCTCGTCGCTGGGCGTCGGCGCCGACCGCAATTTCGAGCAGGCGCTGGCCGGCCACAGCGGCATCGGCCTGCTGCAGCTCGGCGGCGACCGCCAGCGGCCGGACACGCCCGCCGCGCAAATCCGCGGGCCCTTGCCCGAGCTGGTCAAGAATTCCGAGCTGCCGATCTTCGACCGCTTCTCGCTGCTGGGCTGGGCCGCCGCCAGCGAGGCGCTGGCCCAGTCGGGCCTGGACGCGAGCGTCGCGCCCGAGCGCAGCGGCGTGTTCTGGGGCAGCGGCATGGGCGGCGCCGGCACCGTCGAATCGGGCTACGTCGACCTGTTCATCGACGGCAAGACCCGCGTGCGGCCGATGTCGGTCGTGGCCGGCATGACCAACGCGGCGGCTGCGCAGATCGCGCTGCGCTGCGGCTTCAAGGGCAGCGTCAACAACTACAGCAGCGCCTGCGTGTCGTCGGCGCAGGCCATCGGCGAGGCCTACCGCCACGTCCGCCACGGCTACGCCGACCGCGTGCTGGCCGGCGGCTCGGAAGCCTTGCTGTGCTACGGCGTGGTCACCGCCTGGGACGCCTTGCGCGTGCTGGCGCCGTTCGACGCCGAACACCCCGAGCGTTCGTGCCGGCCGTTTTCGGCCGGACGCGGCGGCCTGGTGCTGGGCGAGGCGGGCGCCGCCGTGATGCTGGAATCGCTGGCGTCGGCGCAGGCGCGCGGCGCCACCATCCTGGCCGAGCTGGTCGCCTACGGCACCAGCAACGACGCCACCCACATCACCAAGCCCGACGCCGACGGCCAGGAACGGGCCATGCGCCAGGCGCTGGAACAGTGCGGCCTGCCGGCATCGGCGATCGGCTACATCAACGCCCACGGCGCCGGCACTCCGGCTGGCGACCTGGCCGAGACCACCTCGATCAAGCAGGCCTTCGGGCCGTTGGCGCGCGATCTGATGGTCAGCTCCACCAAGTCCATGCACGGCCACACGCTGGGCGCGGCCGGGGCGCTGGAATTCGTGATGACCACGCAGGCCGTGCGCCACGGCGCGGTGCCGCCGACCGCCTTCCTCGACCGGCCCGATCCCGAGTGCGACCTCGATTTCGTGCCGCTCGAAGCCCGGCGCGGCGTGCCGCTGCGGGCGGCGATGTCGAACTCGTTCGCCTTCGGCGGCAGCAACGTCGCGCTGATCGTCAGCGCGTTCCGATGAGGGCTGGGCTGCGGCGCTGCGCCGCGTTGCTGCTGCTGCTGACGGCCGGCTGCGCTCAGGCGCAGCAGCAACCCGCGCAGGATCAGGCGCCGCGTCTGGTCGGCGACATCGGGCTGGGCATCAGCAGTTCGCCGGTCGCGGTGTCGGCGCAATCGCGCAGCACCAGCGCCGTCCCGTACGCCAATTTCGAATACGGCCCGGCGTTCGCGCGCATCGACACCTTCGGCGTCAAGCTGGCGCCGGCCGGCTACGGCAGCGTCGAACTGCTGACGCGGGTGCTGGACGACGGCTACCGCGCCAGTGCGCCGCCACAAGAGCGGCTGCGCTCGTCGGTGCCGCTGGGACTGGGCACCTTGCAGGTCACGCCGGTGGGCGCCTTCATGGCCAATGTGTACCGCGACCTGGGCAAATCCCACGGCACCATGCTCGACCTGATGTATGCGGCAGAGATCGATCACGACCGCTTCGCGTTTTATCCGCAAGCCGGTATCGAATACCGCTCGGCCAGCTACGTGCGTTACTACGACGGCGTGGCGCGCTCGGCCAGCAACCCGTTTGCCGGCCTGCTGGTGGAGGCGCGCCTGAGCGGCCACTGGTACCTGGTCGCCAACGTGCGCCGCACCTGGCTGGACGACTCCATCCGCAGCAACCCGGCGGTGCACCGCCGCTCGCTCGATTCCGGCCTGGTGGCGCTCAGCTACCGCTTCGAATAATCACAAGTCCACCTTCACACCCAGCTTGACCAGGCGCGGCGCGCCGGCGGCAAGGCGCGTGCCGGCGCCGGCCCAGTACTGCTTGTCGCCGAGGTTCTCGATATTCAGCTGCCACGTGGCGCGCTTGCCGCCGATGCTGGTGGCGTAACGCGCGCCGGCGCTGAACAAGGTCACGCCGCCGAGGAAGGCCTGGTCCAGGTCGTTGACCGGACGGGCGCTGTAGTAGTAGGCGCCGCCGTCGACCGACCAGCCGGGCAGGGCATCCACGTCATACGACAGGAAGGCGCTGGCGGTGCGCCGCGAGGCGTTCTCCGGCGCCTTGCCGTTGTAGGCGGCGGTGGTGTTTTCAAATGCCGGGTCCAGCAGCTGGGCCGAGGTCTGCCACGACAGCTGGCGCGTCAGCTTGCCCTGCGTGGACAGTTCCAGCCCGCGATAATGCTGCGCGCCGTCGGCCACGAACACATTGGCCGCGTTGGTGTAGTAGCCGGGGCGGTGGATGTCGAACAGCGCGGCCGACACCAGCGTGCCGCCGCCACTGAGCCAGCGCGCGCCCAGCTCGCGCTGCTTGCTGACACCCGGCGCCATCTTGACGCCCTGGTTGGCCGTGCCGGTGGGCGCCGATTCGCCTTCCTCCAACCCGCGCGCGGCCGATGCGTAGAACGACAGCGCCGGCGACAGCTTGTAGATCAGCGAGGCCATGGGCGTGGTCTGGCCGACGTCGTAGTGGTTGTCGCCCTGGTCGCTGCGGTAGCTGGTGTGGCGCAGGCCCAGCACGGTCTGCCACTGCGGCGACAGGACGATGCGGTCCAGCGCGTAGACGCCGGTTTCTCGCGTCTTCAGTTCGGCCGTGGTGGGCGTCGTCGGCGCTGCGCCGAACGCCACGCTCGCCAGCGGGATCGCCACCGGGTTGTACAGGTTCTGCGCGGCGATGGTGTAGTTGCGCTGGTAGATCGGGTCCTGCGATTTGCCGGTGTGGGTGGCGCCCAGCGTCAGCTCGTGCGTCAGCGCGCCGGTGGCGACCGTGCCAGCCAGCTCGGCGCGCAGCAGCGTCGACGCCGTCACCTGATGCTGGATGTTGCCGGTGATGCGGCCGGCGCCGGTCTGCAGCGCGGCCGCGTTGTTCAGGCGGAAGATGGGCAGCGTGCGGTCGCGCGCGGTTTCCGAGCGGCCCGCCTCCAACGTCGCGGCCCAGTCGCCGGCCAGCGCGTAGTCGGCGCGCAGCTGGGCGTTGTCGCTCCTGGTTTCGAAGCGGGCCCAGTCCGGGCCGACCAGGGCGCGCGCATCGACCGCGCGCGGCAGGCTGATGACGTTGTTGACGGCGGCCGGCAGCATCACGGCGGCTTGCTCCGTCACGCGGCGGTGGTCGTGCTCCAGGTCGGCCTTGAGCAGCAGGCGGCTGCTGACGCGCCAGTCCAGCGCGGCCGAGGCAAAGCCGCGGTTGCCGTTGCCGACGTCGCGCAGGTAGGAGCCCAGCGTGCCGCCGGCGGCGTTGACGCGCACGCCGAATTCGCCGCGCTCGCCGAAGCGGCGCGCCACGTCGGCGCTGGCGACCGCGCTGCCTTGCTGGTCCAGCGCCAGGCCGACGCTGGTGACCGGTGTGGTGCCGGCGCGCCTGGTGACGAAGTTGACCACGCCGGACGGCGACGTGAAGCCGTAGTACAGCGCGGACGCGCCCTTCAGCACCTCGACCCGCTCCTTGTCCTCCATCGGCACCTGCGAGAAGTTCATGATGGGCAGCGAGCCGTTCAGGCGGTAGTTGGTGCGGTTCTCCACGGCGATGCCGCGTATCACCAGCTGGTCCCAGGTATCGCCGCCGTTCTGCTGGCGCGTGACGCCGGCGGTGTTGCGCACCGCGTCGTAGAGACCGGCGGCGGCCTGGCGTTCCAGCAGCTCGCGCGTGACGACGTTGACGGTGGATGGCACGTCCATGATGTCGGCGCCGCGAAAGCTGCCGGCCTCGGTGGTCCGCGGCAGCAGGCCCTGGGCGCGGGCGGCGGTGACCTTCACGGTCTGCAGCACCTCGTCCTCGGCGGCCTGGGCGGCGGCGGCGCCGGCCAGGCAGGCCAGGGGGAGGGCATAGCAAAGACGGAAATATGAGGGACTGCGCATGTTCGGCTTTCGGACGACGGAAACGCGTATATTATCGCAAATGAGAAGCATTCGCAATTATGGCGGCGCTTGCCTCGGGGCTGCGCACGGCTCGCGCATGCAGGGTTGCACATTAGCCACTATAATTCGCATTAATTATTTTGCAATGAATGGGACGCTTATGCCGCATGAGTCCATCGCCGCGCGCACCGCGCTGGTCCTTGAAACCAACAACCTGCGCGGCGGCGCCGCTGCCGGGGCCGCCGCCGCCAGCCTGCTGCCCGTGGTCGGGCTGCTGTCGCGCCAGACCGTGCCCTTGACGGCGCTGGCGCAGGTGGTCATCACCCACGACGGCCTGGACGAGGAAACCCGCGCCGCCGCCGCGCGGCTGGCCGGGCGCGCCATCGACTTCGTCCGCATCGACGCCGGCACCGGCTACTACTCGGCCAAGAATGACGGCTTCGCCGCCACCGACGCCGCGCGCTGCGACTACGTCTGCTTCGCCGACACGGATTGCGTGCCGGCGCCGGACTGGCTGGCGCAGTTGCTGGCGCCGCTCGACAGCGCGACACCGCCGGCGGTGGTGGCGGGCCGCACCAGCTACGCCGCCACCGTGGCCGGCGCGGCGCTGACCACCATCGACTTCATGTATTTCCCAAGCCCGCTGCGGGCCGGCGCCACGCGCAACTTCTACGCCAACAACGTGGTGTTCCGGCGCGAGGTGTTCGCGCACCACAGCTACCAGTCGCTCGACGGCGTCTACCGCGCGCACTGCCAGGTGCTGGGCCTGCGCCTGCAGGAGGCCGGCGTGGCGCTGCACTACGCGGCCGGCGCGCACACCGAGCACAAGCTGCCCGACACGCGCGGCGAGCTGTTCAAGCTGCGCTGGCTGCGCGGCCAGGATACGCAAGGCCTCACGCCGCACCTGGTGCGCGCCTATCTGCCGGCCGGGATGCAGTGGCTGGCGCACAGCGGCCCGGTCGGTCCCTTATGCGTGCTGGGTTCGCGGCTGTGGTTCAGCATGCGCTCGCTGAACAAGCAGGACCTGCCGCCTCTGCGCGGCTGGCGCCGTCTGTCCGCGCTGGCGCTGATCGCCGCGTTCTCGGCGGTCGACATGCTGGGTGCCCTGTTCCGCGGGCTCGGCCTGCGCACGGCCGGCGGCATCGATGCCGATGCGCGCGCACTCTCTTACCATCAACGTCAACCAGGAGCCTGAACATGAATGTGAAACGTCACGCCATCCTTGCCGCGATCTGCGCCATGTCCGCCACTGCCGGCGCCGCCGATTTTGCGGGACGCGGTGTGTACTACTTCGCCTCGGCCAGCGGCTGCCCGTTGAGCGAGCTGACCGGCAACGCCACGCAATGCAACCGCATCGGCCTCGACGACGCGGCGACCTCGGTCGAGGTGGATGAGAAGGCGCACCAGGTCCACTTCAGCAACAACCGCAGCTACGACAGCAAGGCCATCGTCGGCGACCTGCTGCTGCAGGGCAGCGCCGCCAGCGAGGGCGGGGCGCGCGTGCCGGTCAGCTTCCATCTGGTGTTGAGCAAGTCGGGCGGCAAATGGTCGGTCACCGGCCATTCGCACGCGCCGGTCAAGGGGCGCCTGAGCGACGTGCACATCGATCCTTACGACGTCGACGTGACCGAGGCGGGCGGCAAGCGGCAGGTGCTGCCGGCCGCGCAGATCGCCAAAACGCTGACCGATCCCGGCCTGGCCGCCCGCTTCACCAGCCATCTGGTGCAGGTGCGCAGCAACCGCGCGGCCGGCGCGCACGATGCCGACATCACCATCGGCCTGGGCGCGAGCAAGCTGTCCAAGCCGGTGATGCGCGCGGTGCTGCACGGCGTGCCGGCGGTGGCCGGTCCGCAGGCGCCGGACAACTGGTCGTTCGAGCTGGAAGCGCTGACCGGCAAGATCCCCGACCGCGTGGCGCAGCGCGAGCTGTTTCTGTACGGCCTGGACAACCAGCCGCTGCTGAAGCCTCTGATGGAACGCGGCTTCGCCTCGCACGACAAGCTGGTCGTCGGCGCCACCGGCGGCAAAGGCTTCCTGCGCTACGGCGACCAGCAGCAGCCGTTCGACGGCGCCGACGCGGTGGCGCGCGCCTTCCTGCAGCAGAGCTTTATCGGCCTGGTGCTGGGCTGGCAGCAGACGCAAGAGCAGGCCCATGCCCATTGATTTGCAACCGCCGCCGCCGCGCGGTTGGGCGGCGCGGCAGGCGCGCTGGGTGGCGCGCATCAAGTGCGCCGCGCTGCGCCAGCTGCACGCCAGCGCCGCCGGCGAGCGGCTGCTGCTGCGCGTCTACCTGATCGGCGAGGAGGCCACCGAGATCGCGCTGGCGTCGGACCTGGCCGGCACGCCGCCGGACTGGCTGGCGCGGCAGATGGAGCATCACCTGGCGGACGAGCGCCGCCACGCCGCCGCCTTCGCCGCCGAGCTGGCCGCGCGCGGCGGCCCCGCGCCGTCGGGCGAGCCCGGCCGGCCGGACCTGCTGAGCCGGCGCAAGATCGCGCAGTGGCGCGCGCTGGCGCAACGCTACGGCGGACAGTTCGGCGCCGGGATGATCGTGCCGGCCTTCGCCATCGGCCTGTGCGCCGAGCAGATGGCCAGCCGCGTGCTGCAGCGCCACTGCGCGCTGATCGGCGCCGGCCATCCGCTGCATCCGCTGCTGTCCGGCGTGCTGGCCGACGAGGACCGCCACGTGCGCCTGTGCAGCCACACGCTGGAGCGCCTGGTCGCGCCGCAGGAGCAGCCGGCGCTGGCGGCGCTGCTGGAGCGGATCCGCGCCATCGACCGCTCCTGGGGCGTGACGGGAGCCATCGGCATGTACCTGGCCGGTTTGGCTTTGCGCTTGAGGCCAGCCGCATGAAGGGCATCAAGCTGACCTACCTGGCCACCGCCGACGCGCGCGGCCACCTGATGCGCGCCCAGCTGCTGACCCACGCGCTGCGCGCCGATGGCGCCTCCGTCGACGTGCTGACCACCTCGGACGAGGGCGTGGACTTCCTGGCGCGCTTCGGCATCGAGGCCACGGTGCTGTCGCGCCACTACGCGGTGCAGTTCGACACGCACCAGAACATGCTGCGCGGCGCCACCGACGCCAACGTGGCCAACTATGTGTTCCGGCCGACGCGCATGTGGCGCGACATCTGGCGCTTGCGGCGCGTGCTGCGCGACGCCGACCTGGTCATTAACGATTCCTTCCATCCGGCGCTGCTGTGCATGGGCTGCCTGCCGGGCTGGCGGCGCAAGGTGGTGCATGTGTATGGCGCCAGCCTGCGGCATGCGCTGGAAACCAACTTCAGCGGCCGGGTGCCGGGCTTGCTGTCCGGCCTGTTCCACCGGGTGATCGCCTTGCAGATCAACGCCAGCCTGGCGCGGCTGGAGCATGACTTTTGCTATATCGACGAGGCCAGCGGCGGCGCCACCTTCCGCCTGCCGACGCCGGTGGCGATCGCCGCGCCGGCCGAAGCCGAGCCGGGCGCCACACCGCGTGCGGCGGTCTACTTGAATCCGCACTTCCGCGATCCCGCGCTGGCCGATGCGTTGACCGCCGGCCTGGAGGGCGCGGGCGTGAGCGCGCAGTTGGTCGGCGAGGGCTACGCGGGGCGGGGCGCATGGCGGGCGCAGGATCCGGACTGGGTGCACGGCGCGGCCGTCAGCGACCTGATCGTCTCGGCGCCAGGCATGGCGGCCTTGTCGGTGGCGCTGGTGTACCGGCGTCCCATCGTGCTGGTGCTGACCGAGCAGCCGGAGCAGCAGAGCAACGCGGCGCGCGCCGCCGCGCTTGGCCTGGCGCACCGCGTCGTCGTATGGCGCGGCGATGCGGCGGCCTTTGGCGCCGAGGTCAGGCAGGCCGGCATCGAGTTGCTGGCGCAAGCGCGCAGCGGCGCCGGCCAGCGCTGCGGCGCGGGCGACGGCCACAACATCGCCCGTGCGCGGCTGGACAGCTGGGTCTCGGTGCTGCAGCAACTGGCGGCAGGCAGGAGGCGAACATGACGCTGTCATCGCGGCAGGACAACATCTGCGACGGCGGCCACGCGCGCGACAGCCTGCCGCCGGACCTGGCCCGCAGCGGCGACGGCGACGTGCAGGCCAGCCTGGCGCTGCCACCGCACTTGGCCCGCATCAGCGACGGCCGCGCGCTGGCCAGCCTGGCGCTGGACTGGTTGCTGATCGCCGCCTGCTTCGCGTTCGCCATTCGGCTGGCGCACCCGGCGGCCTATCTGGTGGCGATGATTCTGATCGCCCGCACGCAGCTGGCGCTGGCCGTGCTGATGCACGAGAGCGCGCACCGCACGCTGCTGCGCAACCGCCGCGCCAACGACGTGGTCGGCCAGCTGTTCGCCGCCGCGCCGTTGATGCTGTCGATGTTCGGCTACCGGCGCGGCCACCTGCGCCACCACCGCGCACCGATGGCCGCCGACGATCCTGTCGCCACCGTGTTCGGCATCGGCGACTATCCGGTCCCCAAACGCGAGCTGTGGTGGCGCCTGTTCAAGGATGTGACCAGCATCGGCTATTTCCTCAGCGTGCGCGATTTCGCCGCCGGCAAGCACGCGCACATCATGCCGAAGGCGCGCAAGGGCGACCGACGCGGCCTGTACGCGCTGGCCTCCATCGTCGCGATCAACTGCCTGATGCTCGGCGTGCTGGCGGCGCTGGGCCACGCGACGCTGTACCTCACGCTGTGGCTGCTGCCGGCGCTGACCTTCCTCCAGCTGTTCGCCCGCATCCGCGCCATCACCGAGCACGCCGGCTATCCCGCCATGGACGACCAGCGCCTGAACGCGCGCACGGTGGTGCGGCGCAGCTGGCAGACGTTCTTCGTCGGCCCGCACCGCATCCATCATCACATCGAACACCACCAGTATCCGCAGGTGCCGTTCTACCGCCTGCCGCAAGTACACGCGCTGATGGCCGAGCGTGGCCAGCTGCCCGCCGCCAACCTGTACCGTTCCTATCTGCGGGTGTTGAAGGATGTGATCGCGTAAAATATCGAGCCGCCACTCCGACCCGCCGCCACACGCTATGCTTTCTGGTTTTGCCGACAATATTGCCACCGACTTCAGACCGGACCTGGTCCGCTGGCGCCAGCTCGTCACGCCGGCCTGGCTGGCGGGACTGACCGCAGGCGCCGAGGTCGAGGCGCCACCGGCGGCGGACTGGCGCCTGTTCGAAGTCGGCTGCGGCGCGGCGGTGCTGTTCGAGCAGGCCCATGTCCCGGGCGCGTCCTACTTCGACACCGCCTGCATCGAACAGCTGCCCCTGTGGAACAAGGTCACCGACCAGGCCTTGCTGGCGCTGCTGCTGGCGCGCGGCGTGCGCCACGACACCACCGTCATCCTCTACGGCCGCAACAACCTGGCCGCCGCGCGGCTGGCGCATCTGCTGCTGTACGCCGGCGTGGCCGACGTGCGCCTGCTCGACGGTGGCTTCGCCCGCTGGCAGGCCGGCGGCCACGCCTGCGCGCGCGGGCCGGCGGCAACCGCCGCAGCCGCCTCCGGCTTCGGCACCATCTTCCCGGCCCATCCCGAATACCTGATCGGCACGCCGCAAGCGCGCGCCTTGCTCGCGCGGGGCGACGGCGTGCTGGCCAGCATCCGCACCCGGGCCGAATTCACCGGCCAGGCCTCCGGCTACCACTACATTGCCGCCGGCGACATTCCCGGCGCGCGCTGGGGCAGGGCGGGCGAGGATGGCGACGTCAACAGTATGAGCGCCTATCACGAGGCCGACGGCAGCATGAAGCCGGCCGCCGAGATCGCCGCGCAGTGGGCCGAACAGGGCATCCTCCCCGGCACGCCAACCGCCTTCTACTGCGGCACCGGCTGGCGCGCCTCGATGGCGTTTTTCTACGCCTGGCTGATGGGCTGGCCCGCGATCAGCGTCTACGACGGCGGCTGGTTCGAGTGGAGCCAGACTCCGCCGGCCGGCTGACGACCGTCCAACTTTTCATACAACAGCCATCGCAACCGTCTGAATTTCGGGGTGGCCCCGGCGTGTCACAAGATGTTGCTGTTATGAATTATATTTAGAATCAAGGACTTGCCTCCGAATTTTCGTTCGTCCAAGGCTGGCACAACCATTGCTATGTAGCTTGGACCCCGCCGGCGCACTGCTTAGCGGTGACGACAACAAAAATCTGGAGAACCCAAGTGAAAAAGAAACGCCCATTAACCCTCTACATCCTGATCGCGATGGTGCTCGGTATCGGTGTCGGCTATGCCTGCCATGACACCTTCCCCGACAAGGCGCTCAGCGCCACCATCGCCGGCAACATCTCGATCGCCACCGACGTGTTCCTCCGTCTGATCAAGATGATCATTTCGCTGCTGGTGTTCTCCACGCTGGCGGTCGGCATTGCGCACATGGGCGACGGCAAGGCCGCCGGCCGGGTCGGCATCAAGGCCATGGGCTGGTTCGTGATCGCTTCGCTGGTGTCGCTGACGCTGGGCATGCTGCTGTCGAACTTCCTGCAGCTGGGCACCCACCTGGGCCTGCCGCTGCCGCCGATGGACGCCGCCACCGGCCTGAAAACCTCGGCCTTCACGCTGAAGGACTTCGTCGCCCACATGGTGCCGAAGTCGCCGATCGAGGCGATGGCCAACAACGAGATCCTGCAGGTGCTGGTGTTCTCGATCTTCTTCGGCAGCGCGCTGAGCGCGATGGGCGAGGCCGGCGCCAAGCTGACCGCCGTCATCGACCAGCTGGCCCAGGTGATGTTGCGCATCACCGGCGCCATCATGAACCTGGCTCCGCTGGCCGTGTTCGCCGCGATGGCCTCGGTCATCACCACCAACGGCCTGGGCATCCTGGGCACCTTCGCCAAATTCATGGGCGGCTTCTACCTGGGCCTGGTCTGCCTGTGGGCGCTGCTGATCCTGGGCGGCTTCCTGTTCATCGGCAAGCGCGTGTTCCGCCTGATGGCCCTGATCCGCGAACCGTTCCTGCTGGCGTTCTCGACCGCGAGCTCGGAAGCGGCCTATCCGAAACTGCTGGTCGCGCTGGACCAGTTCGGCGTGCAACGCAAGATCTCCAGCTTCGTGCTGCCGATGGGCTACTCCTTCAACCTGGACGGCTCGATGATGTACTGTACCTTCGCCGTGCTGTTCATCACCCAGGCCTACGGCATCGACCTGTCGCTGGGCACCCAGATCACCATGCTGCTGTTGCTGATGGTGACCTCCAAGGGCATCGCCGGCGTGCCGCGCGCCTCGCTGGTGGTGATCGCCGCCACGCTGAACCAGTTCCACATTCCCGAAGCCGGCCTGCTGCTGTTGATGGGCATCGACCAGTTCCTGGACATGGGCCGCTCGGCCACCAACGCGGTCGGCAACGCTGTCGCCACCGCCGTGGTCGCGAAGTGGGAAGGCGCTTTGGAAGAAGAAGTGGAACAACCTGTCGTCGCCACGATGCGTGCGGCTTGAAGAATAATTAGAGGAGATTGAAAGATGCAAAAGCATGTGATGGGCGCGTTGGCGCTGGGTTTGGTATCGGCCGTGGCACAGGCGCAATCGAGCGTGACCGTGTACGGCATCGCCGACGCCGGCCTGGTGCTGGAACGCGGCGGCCCCGCCGGTAACACGCAGAACGTCAGCAGCGGCGTGGGCTCCGGCTCGCGCCTGGGCTTCAAGGGCAAGGAAGACCTGGGTGGCGGCCTGGTCGCCGGCTTCCAGCTGGAAAACGGCTACAACATCGACACCGGCACCGCCGGACAGGGCGGCCTGCTGTTCGGCCGCCAGGCCTATGTGAGCCTGTCCGGCTCGGCCGGTTCCATCAGCGCCGGCCGCCAGTACATGCCGTACTTCAAAGCCCTGCGCGATGTGATCGATCCGTTCGGCACCGGCTTCGCCGGCAACGTGCAGAACATCTTCTTCCCGAGCACGCGGGTCGACAACTCGGTCGAGTACATGACGAAGAAGTACAACGGCTTCTCGGCGGACCTGCTGTACGGCTTCGGCGAAACCGCCGGCGACGCCTCCAAGAACCGCACCATCAGCGGCGCCGCCAGCTACGACAACGGCCCGCTGAGCGTGGTGCTGACCCATCATCAGCGCGAGAACGCCCTGGGTACCGCCCACACCCGCTACACCATGCTGGGCGGCCGCTACCGCTACGGCGACGTCACCGGCCACGCCGCCTACTCGCGCAACAAGGATCTGCTGGGCATCGGCAGCCGTGATGCGCTGCTGGGCGTGACGGTGTCGGTCGGCGCGGACAAGCTGCTGGCCTCGTACATCGACCACCGCGACGACTCGTCGCCGCGCCAGCGCGCCCGCCAGGCCGCGATCGGCTACCTGCATCCGCTGTCGGTGCGGACCGACCTGTACGCCGCGTACGGCCATATCATCAACCGCAACGGCGCCAATTTCCACGTCGGCACGGCCACCGATAGTGGTACCGGTACAACCGGATTCAACCTGGGTGTGCGTCATGTGTTTTAATGAGGGCGTATGAAACGAGGATAACAACAGAGGAGACTATGGCAGCAGCACCACCGCAGACCGTCTTGCCGTCTCGGCCGGGCCGCCGGCTGCTGCGCCGGGCCGCGCTGTGGGTGTTGCTGCTGCTGTGCTGCCTCGCGGTGGCGGCGCTGGCCTGGCGCTGGACCGAAAACGCCGCCACCGAAAAGCTGCGCCTGGCCGCGGCGCAGCGGCTCGACGGCTACGCCGTCAGCCTGGAAAACCTGTTGTCCAAATACGACTTCCTGCCCGGCACGCTGGAGCTCAACAAGGACGTGATCGCCCTGCTGCAGCAGCCCGACGACGAGACCCTGCGCGCCGAGGTCAACGCCTACCTCGAGCAGGTCAACCACCTGTCCAAATCGACCACCATCTACATCGTCAACCTGCAGGGCGTGACGCAGGCGGCCAGCAACTGGCGCGAGCCGGACAGCTTCGTCGGCGACAACGTCGCCTTCCGCCCCTACGTGCGCGACGCGCTGCGGCGCACGCCGGGCGGCTTCTACGGCGTCGGCACCACGCGCGGCGAGCCGGGCTACTTCTTCGCGCATGGCATTTATCACAACGGCCGCATGCTGGGCGTGGCCACCGTCAAGGTCAATATCGAGAAACTGGAAAGCGGCTGGATGCAGGGCAACGACAAGGTGCTGCTGACCGACGCCCACGGCGTGGTTTTCCTCAGCTCCGAGCCGGAATGGAAGTATCGCGCGCTGGCGCCGCTGTCGCCGGCCGTGCTGCAAGAGCTGGAGGTGTCGCGCCAATACTTCTCGCACGCCTTGCTGCCGCTGGGCATACGCGAACTGCGCAAGCTCGACAACGGCGCCGCCATCGTCGCCACGCCGGCGCCGGCCGCGCGCCTGCGCATGCTGGCCCAGACCCGTTCGCTCGCGCCGCGCAAGTGGCAGTTCGTCTACCTGTCGGACCTGGCGCCGGTCGAGGCCAGCGCCCGCAACGCCTTCCTCTTCACCTGGCTGTCGGAGGCGCTGCTGCTGATGCTGGTGCTGTACGCGCGCCAGCGCCGCCGGCTGGGACGGCAACGCCAGCGCGCCCGGCTGGACCTGCAGCGCGCCTACGACGACCTGGAATCGATGGTGGCCGAGCGCACCGCCAGCCTGCAGCAGATGACGCACAACCTGAGCGAGGAAAACGTCGTGCGCCGCCAGGCAGAGCAGAAGCTGCGGCAGGCGCAGAGCGAGCTGGTCCAGGCTGGCAAGATGGCGGTGTTGGGCCAGATGTCGGCCGGCATCACGCACGAGCTGAACCAGCCGCTGACGGCGCTGCGCACCATGTCCGACAATGCCCGCGTGCTCATCGAACGCGGCCGGGTGGACGAGGCCAAGGACAACCTGGCGACCATCTCGCAGCTGGTCGCGCGCATGGGTGCGCTGACCGGCCAGCTGCGCCAGTTCGCCCGCAAGTCCGACGCCAGCGTCAGGCCGGTGGCGGTGGCGGGGGCCATCACCGCCGCGCTGTTCCTGGTCGAACGGCGGGTGGAGCAGGAGCGGGTCAACTTCCGCATGTCGATGCAGAGCCCGGACGTGTTTGCGCTGTGCGACACCAACCGGCTGGAGCAGGTGCTGGTCAACCTGTTCACCAACGCGCTCGACGCGATGGCCGACAGCGAGACGCGCCAGCTGACCGTGAGCGTGTCGCGCAGTTTTCAAAAGGCCATGATCGCCGTCTCGGATACCGGGCCGGGCATTCCGGAAGCGATCCGCCGCCACTTATTCGAACCCTTTTTCACAACAAAGCCGCAAGGGCAGGGCCTGGGCCTGGGACTGGCGATATCCGAGCAGATCATCCGCGAATTCGGCGGACGGCTGCTGGCGGAGGCCACGTCCACGGGCGGTGCCCGGTTCATCATCGAATTGCCCATTGCAGAGCAGGAGACAGCATGAAAGTATTACTGATCGAAGACGACCCGACCGTGCGCGCGGGCAGCGCGCAGGCGCTGGACCTGGCGGGCATCGAGGTGCAAGCCTTCCACACCGCCGAGCAGGCGCTGCCGCTGATCACGCCGGGCTTTGACGGCGTGGTGGTGAGCGACGTGCGCCTGCCCGGCATGAGCGGGCTGGACTTCATGGCCGCCGTCAAGGCCATCGACGCGCAACTGCCGGTGGTGCTGGTGACCGGCCACGGCGACATCACCATGGCGGTGGGCGCGATGCGCGACGGCGCCTACGACTTCATCGCCAAGCCGTACTCGTCGGAGCAGCTGACCGACGTGGTGCAGCGCGCGATGGAGACCCGGCGGCTGGTGCTGGAAGTGGCCGCGCTGCGCCACCGCATCGAGCACGGCGAGGGCATCGAGGCGACCCTGCTGGGCGACTCGGCCGCGATCCGCGACCTGCGCCGCCTGATCCTGGACCTGGCCGACGAGCCGGCGGACGTGCTGATCTACGGCGAAACCGGCACCGGCAAGGAGATGGTGGCGCGCTGCCTGCACCAGTTCAGCCGCCGGCACCAGAGCAACTTCGTCGCGCTCAACTGCGGCGCCATCCCCGAGACCATCTTCGAGAGCGAAGTGTTCGGCCACGAGTCGGGCGCCTTCACCGGCGCCGCCAAGCGCCAGGTCGGCAAGATCGAGCACGCGGACGGCGGCTCGCTGTTCCTCGACGAGATCGAATCCCTGCCGATGGCGCTGCAGGTGAAGATGCTGCGCGTGCTGCAGGAGCGCTACGTCGAACGGCTGGGCTCGAACAGCCCGGTGCCGGTGGACGTGCGCGTGATCGCGGCGGCCAAGGTCGATTTGAAGGAATGGTCGGACCAGCAGAAATTCCGCAGCGACCTGTACTATCGCTTGAACCTGATCGTGCTGAACCTGCCGCCGCTGCGCGAGCGGCGCGAGGACATCCCGCTGCTGTTCGAGCACTTCCTGCTGGGCGCCGCCGCGCGCTACAAGCGCAGCGCGCCGCCCGTGCCGGGGCCGCTGATGCAGGCGTTGATGGCGCACGACTGGCCGGGCAATGTGCGCGAACTGCGCAACATCGCCGAGCGTTTCGTGCTGGGTCTGTCGAGCGGGGCCGATGGCCTGCTGTCGGCGCGCAGTCTGGCGCCGTTGCCGCTGGCCGAGCAGGTGGGCTGCTTCGAACGCGCGGTGATCGAACAGGAACTGCGCAGGGCCAGCGGCAGCGTCACCGAAGTGAGCGTCGCGCTCGGCGTGCCGAAGCAGACGCTGTACTACAAGATGCAAAAGTACGCGCTGACGCCGGACGACTACAAGTAAGCGTCTAGTTCAAGGCGCGCTCGCCGTCGCGCAGCGTCAGCACCTGCACGCCGCTGCGCGTGACCGCCACCGTGTGCTCGAACTGCGCGGACAATTTGCCGTCCATGGTGACGACGGTCCAGCCATCGTCCTCGGTGCGGACCGCGCGGCGGCCCTGGTTGAGCATGGGTTCGATGGTGAACACCATGCCTTCCTGGAGCACCAGTCCGGTCTTCGGCTTGCCCCAATGGAGCACCTGCGGCGGCTCGTGCATCTCGCGGCCTATGCCGTGCCCGCAATATTCCCGGACCACGGAATAGCCGTTGCGGCGGGCGTGGCGCTCGATCGCATGGCCGACGTCGCCCAGCCTGGCGCCGGGGCGGACCGCGCGGATGCCGCGCCACATCGCCTCGTAAGTCACCTGCACCAGCCGCTTGGCCAAGGGCGCAACGTCGCCCACCAGATAGGTCTTGCTGGAATCGGCGATGAAGCCGTTCTTCTCCAGCGTGATATCGAAGTTGACGATATCGCCGTCCTGCAAAAACTCCGTGTGCGACGGCACGCCGTGGCACACCACGCTGTTGCGCGAAGCGTTGAGCGCATAAGCGTAGCCATACTGCCCCTTGCTGGCCGGCCGCGCCTGGAGTTCATTGACGATCAGGCTGTCCACCATATCGTTGACCTGCATGGTGGACATACCGATCAGGCTCAAGCGATCCAGATGGGCGAACACGCTGGCCAGCAGCTTGCCCGCTTCCGCCATTAGCGCGATTTCCTCGGGACGCTTGGTCATGCCGCGCTCCGGAGAGGCGGGGCCTCGACACCGGCCGCGCGCAATTCCCGCGCGACGATCTCGTTGAAGGTCAGCGTAGGGTTCAATTCGCTCAACATTCCCATCTTGATCCAGAACGCCGCCTGCGCGTTGATGGACCGGCAAGCGACAGCGCTCGCCTTGCGGATCTGGTCGTGCAGCTCATCATCGATATTCACAATGCCCATTTTTTATCCTATATATGAAACGTATACGAATCATATACTAGCTCGAGATGATTTTCCATGACTAAGTGATAATTCGCGTATTTTGTACACTGGCAAGCTGCTATCCTGACGCCCTCCGGCCGGAGCAAGCCGCAGTATTAACCCATCAACGAAACGAAGAGAATTTTAGATATGCCATTCACAAAGCGCGCTTCGCTTTTTATCTTTGCCGCACTGCTGCTTGGGTGTTCGCGTTCGCCCCAGCCACCGCAGGAGGTGCCGGCGTCGAAGACCACGGCAAGCAAGCAAGCCGCATCTAAAGAGATCACCGAGAACCAGGCGCTGGATCTGCTTTTGGCCGCGCTGAAGCGGCGCAAGGTTGCCGACCTGGATTGCCTTGAATTTATGGCGGAAACCGATGATCCCGCAGTTTCGAAGGCGGAGCAGTGGGAGTTCGCGGCGCATGAAATTCACGACAAAAGATGCGGGGGAGACCCTGGCGTATCGCCGGTGCGTGATCGCTATCAAATAAGCTCGGCAGGCAAGGTCAAGGTCTATGACGCGGCAGAAGGCGAATTCAAAAAATTCTGACGCAGCGCCTTCCTCTCCTCATAATAGTGATGCAGTGGGGCAACACAATAGCCATTTTTAGGATGTTGCCATATGAAAACGTGAACGTTTTCGGTAGAATCTATTTTGCCCCACAGTAATTAAAGCACCCCTCGGCGCCGCTCAACTCCCGCGCGCCAGTCACCGCAGCCCCGCTCCGCTGCTCTTGAATTCTCACCGGTTTCCCCTGTCCGCCGTCAACGGCGACAACGCGTGTGGCCGGGCCTCGTTGCAAGGTGATGTCATGAACCGAATTTACAGAGTTGTGTGGAATGCCGCCCTGGGTGTTTGGCAGGTCTGTTCGGAGCAGGGTGGCGCGCGCGGCAAGCGCAGCGCATCCCGTACCGCGCGGCGCGCGTTGATCGCCGCGACTCTGGCGTTGACCGGCGCCTTGGCGCTGGCGGGCGATCTGCCGACCGGCGGTGCGGTGGTGGCGGGCCAGGGCAGCATCGCGCAGCAGGGCAAGACGCTGACCGTCAACCAGAACACCAACAAGCTGGCCATCGACTGGAACAGCTTCTCCATCGGCAGGGATAACACCGTCAACTTCGTGCAGCCGTCGGCCAGTTCGGTGGCGCTGAACCGCGTGACCGGCAGCGACGTATCGCAAATCCAGGGCGCGCTCAAGGCCAACGGCCAGGTGTTCCTGCTCAATCCAAACGGCGTGCTGTTCTCGCCGACGGCGCGGGTGGATGTGGGCGGTCTGCTGGCGTCGACGCTGGCGATGACCAACGACGATTTCATGGCCGGGAACTATCGCCTGCAAGGCGCCAGCGCCAACGCCGTCATCAACCAGGGCAATATCCGCACCGCCGGCGGCGGCTCGGTGGCGCTGGTGGCGGCGCGCATCGTCAACAGCGGCGAGATCGTGGCCGATCGCGGCAATGTGCTGCTGGGCGCGGGCAGCGAGGTGCAGCTGGATTTCGGTGGCCCTGTCAAGCTGCAGGTGAAGCAGGCGGCGCTCGATGCGTTGATCGACAACGGCGGCGCGGTGCGCGCCGATGGCGGCACGGTGCTGATGACGGCCAAGGCGGCCGGTGACCTGGTCAGCACGGTGATCAACAACACCGGCGTGGTGCAGGCACGCACGCTGGCCACCGGCGAACGCGGACAGATCGTGCTGCTGGGCGATATGCACAATGGCCGCATCGATATCGGCGGCACGCTGGACGCCAGCGCGCCCTTGGCCGGCAACGGCGGTTTCATCGAAACCTCGGCGGCGGAAGTGGCCACCGGCCGCGCGTTGAAGGTGGACGCCGGCGCGGCGCGCGGGCAGGGCGGCGAGTGGCTGATTGACCCGTACAACTACACCATCAACGCCACCGCGGCCAACAACATCAACGCGGCGCTCAATGCCGGCACCAGCGTCACGGTCAGCACGCAGACCAGCGTGAGCGGCTATGGCGGCGGCGCCAGTGGCACCGGCGACATCACCGTGGCCAGCGCGATCAGCAAGACCGGCGGCGGCGACGCGACGCTGACGCTGCGCGCGGATCACAGCATCGCGGTCAACAGCGATATCACCTCCACCGCCGGCAAGCTGGGTATCACGCTGAGCGCGGCCAACGCGAGCGGCGCCACCTCGGGCGGTGTCGATGTCAACGCCAACCTGACCAGCAATGGCGGCGCCATCATGCTGGGCGGCGCGGCCGGTGCGGTCACCAACGGCATCGGCTATGCGCTCAATTACAGCGGCAGCACGGCCGGTGTGATCGTTGAAGCGAACAAGAACATCCTGTCGCAGGGTGGCAATATCACCATCAACGGCAAGTCGTCGGTGGGCTCGAACAATGGCAGTTACTCGGGTGTGACGGGCGGCGTGTATATCTATTCCGGCGCGACCATCCTGTCGGGGACCGGCAACCTGTTCATGACCGGCGAGAGCACCGGCGGCATCAAGACGTTTGGCGTCGGCTTCGAAGGCAGTTCCGGCACGCTGACCACGGTCGGCAGCGCGACCGGTGGCGGCGGCATGCTGCTGAACGCGGTGAATTCGACGTCCGGTTACAGTTCGTCGCTGCAGGACCAGGGGGCGATCGGGCTGGTGTCCTACGGCAGCCGTGCGCGCATCGCGTTCCAGGGGCCGTCGGTGGCGAGCTGGCTGGTGTTCGTCAACGGGGCGCCGCAGTTGTCGGCTTATACGCAGTCGCCGCAGCTGTCCAGCTGTGCGACGCCGTATCCCAACTGCGGCACGCTGGTGATTCCCGGTTCGAACAACAGCTATCTGTATGCGACCTACCAGGCCGTCAGCATGGCGACCCAGCCTGTCTATGTGATACAGAGCGGGGCCGGTACCAAGGTCTATGATGGTTCGACCACGGCGACGGGCCTGACCTTTACCACGCTGGGTGGGCCGTCCGGCTTCTCGGTGTCGTCGCTGACGCCGTCGGTGACGTACACCACGTCGAGCAAGAACGTGGGCAGCTATGCCAGCCTGACACCTGATGGGTCGAATCCCATCAGCTATGTGAACGGCGGCACCACCTATGCGGTGGGCTACTTCAACACCGGCAGCTATACCATCACGCCCAAGACGCTGACGCCTGCCGCGTCCAGCAAGGTGTATGACGGCAGCACTACGGCGGCGGTGACCGCGAGCGGTGTGGTGTCGGGCGATTCGGTGACGCTGAGCGGCACCGGCGCGTTCGGTAGCAAGAACGTGGGCACCTATTCGGTCAATGTCAGCAATATCTCGTTGGGTGGTGCGGACGCGGGCAACTACACTTTGGCCAGCAGTAGCGCCAGCGCGTCGGCCAGCATCACCGCGCGTGCCGTCACGCTGAATGCGGCCAAGACGTATGACGGCGCGGCCGGCCTGACGGGGAATGTCACGCTGGGGAATCTGGTGGCGGGAGATGATCTGACCTACACCGGTGCGACGGCGAACAGCTCGCAGGTGCTGGGCGCGAGCTATGTGAATGCGATTACGCTGGCCAATGGCGCTACCGGCCTGGCATCCAATTATGCGGTGCCGGGTTTGTCGGCGGCGGGTGCGTCGAATACCGCGTCGATTACGCCGAAGGCGTTGACGGTGACCGGCATGACGGCGGGCGACAAGACGTATGATGGCACGACGTCGGCGGTGCTCACTGGCGGTTCGCTCAGTGGCCTGGTGGGTTCGGAGACGCTCTCGTTCTCCGGCCAGGTGGGCGCTTTCGCGGACAAGAACGCGGGCGCCGGCAAGGCGGTTACGGTGAGTGGCGTGGCGCTGGGCACTGGTACTGGCCAGGCGTCCAACTACACGGTGTCCAACCCGGCCGGCTTGACGGCGACGATTTCGAAGCGTGCCGCCGGCGTGTCCGGCATTACGGCGGCGGACAAGACGTATGACGGCAGCGCGGCTGCGGTGGTGGATGCCAGCGGCGCGGTGCTCTCCAACCTGGTGTCGGGCGATCAGGTGACGGTGTCGGCGAGCGGTGCGTTTGCTGATGCGAATGCGGGTGTGGCCAAGCCGGTGACGCTGGCCAGCACTTATGGTGGCGCGGACGCGGGCAATTACACGATCACCGATCAGGCCAGCGCGGCGGCGACGATCGCGCGCAAGCAGTTGACGATTGTCGGGATGTCTGCGGCTGACAAGACGTATGACGGTACGACTTCGGCGACTTTGAGTGGCGGTACGCTCAGTGGGCTGGTTGGAACGGAGACCTTGGGCTTTTCCGGTCAGGTCGGGGATTTCGCTGATCGCAATGCCGGCAATGGCAAGGCGGTGACGGTGAGCGGGGCGGTGCTGGCCGATGGTTCGGGACTCGCTTCCAACTATCAGCTGACGATGCCGTCGTATGTGGTGGCTTCCATTTTGCCCAAGGGCTTGACGGTGAGCGGTGCGACCGCTGCGGATAAGGTCGAGGATGGGACGACGGCGGCTGTATTGACGTCCGGTGGGGCGGTCAGTGGCAAGGTGGGTGGCGATGATGTGCATCTCAATGATGGTGCGGCGTCGGCGAATTTTGCGCAGACGGCGGCTGGCAATGGGTTGACTGTTAACGTCAGCGGGCTGGCGTTGGCCGGGACTGATGCGCAGAACTACAGCATCAGCGGGACCACGGTGGCTACCGCGAATATTCTGCCGGCGCCAACGCCAACGCCGACGCCGACGCCAACGCCGACGCCAACGCCAACGCCAACACCAGTGCCAGTGCCAGCGCCAGCGCCAGTGCCAGTGCCAGCGCCAGTGCCAGCGCCAGTGCCAGCGCCTGCGCCGCCGCCGACGCCGACGCCAGTACCGACGCCAGCACCGACGCCTGTGCCGACGCCAGTACCAACGCCAGTACCAACGCCAGTACCAACGCCAGTACCAACACCTGTACCGACGCCAGTACCAGCGCCTGTCCCGACGCCTGTGCCAGTGCCTGTCCCGGCACCTGTGCCAGTGCCCGTCCCGGCACCGGTACCAACGCCTGTGCCAGCGCCTGTGCCAGTGCCCGTCCCGGCACCGGTACCAACGCCGGTCCCAGCGCCGGTTCCAACTCCCGTGCCGACTCCAGTTGAAGTGCCTGCGCCTGCGCCGGTGCCAACCCCTGTCCCTGCGCCTGTTCCGACACCGGTGCCAGCGCCAACGCCAGCGCCAACGCCAGCGCCGGTGCCCACGCCTGCGCCAGTGCCGGCTCCTGCTGAAGTGCCAGCACCCGCGCCGGTGGTGACGCCAGCGCCTGTTCCGACGCCAGCACCAGCACCAGCACCAGCACCAGCACCAGCACCAGCACCAGCACCAGCACCAGCACCAGCACCAGCACCAGCGTCGGTCCCTGCCGCGGTATCGGTTCTGGCATCGACGCCGGTGCTGCAGTTGCAGGGCGGCTCGGCACCTGCCTTGCCATCGCTTAGTGTCGGCGGGCTGAATTACACGCCGGTCCCCGATGCCAGCGGTGCGACCGTCGCCGCCGGCGGCACAGGTGGCACGGCCAGCGGCGGCAGCGGCACGAGCTCCAGCTCCACCACCGACCGCTCGCCGGTCTCGCAAGGCCTGGGCGCCGGACGTGACGTGAAGTTCCTGAGCGTGTTCGTGGTTGGCGGCGGCATCCAGATGCCGTCGGCCGCGATCGACTCCAGTACTGCCTCGGCAGGAACCGCGACAAACTCGACGCAATAAGGCTAAAATCCACCTACCCATCAGATTGCGTTGAAAGCCGACATGAAATCAGCTCTGACTGTTCTGTCCACCGCCATCACGCTGTGCTTCGGCTCTGGAGCCCTGGCACAGCAACGTCCCGACGCCGGACAGCTGCTGCAAGAGAACGGCCCGCGCGCGCTGCGAGAGCCGCAATCCTCCGCAGCGCCGCTGCAACTGCCCGTAGCGCCGCCGCTGCAAGTGCCCCCCGGAGGCATGACTATTACTTTGAAACAGATCGTCATCAGCGGAAACGCCCTGATCGCGCAGGACGAACTGCTGCGCGCCATCGGCCCGGTGCACGGCAAGACCTACGACTTCGCCGGCCTCAGTGCGCTGGCCGACCAGATCTCCGCGCAGTACCGTAGCGCCGGCTACCCGTTCGCCCGCGCCTACCTGCCGCAACAGGATCTGCAGCAAGGCGTCTTGCACATACAAGTACTGGAAGGCCGCTACGGCCAGATCACCGCCCACGGCGATCCGGACCTGAGCGGTCCCGGCCAGCGCTTCCTGTCGCCGCTTAAACCCGGTGGCGTGATTGAAAGCCACGAACTGGAACGCGTCACGCTGATCCTGGACGACCAACCCGGCATCAAGAGCATCCCGGTGGTCAAGCCCGGCCGCGACGTCGGCACCGGCGACCTCGCGGTCGAAGTGCGGCGCGACCACCGCTACGCCGGCGATGCCGGCATCGACAACGACGGCAACCGCTACACCGGCCGCACGCGCGCCCACGTCAACCTCGACATCGATAGCCCGCTGACACTGGGCGACCAACTGGTCCTGCAGGCCATGGTCACCGATGAAAAGATGTGGTTCGGCGCCGCCAACTACGCCATGCCGCTCAACGCCTACGGACTGCGCGGAAAAGTCGGCTACAGCCATTCCTACTACACGCTGGCCGATACCTTCGCCGCGCTGAACGCCACCGGCACCGCCGACGTCACGAGTGCGGGCCTGAGTTATCCGGTGGTGCGTTCGCAGCGCCTCAACCTCACCTTGTCCGGCACGCTGGAGCACAAGCGCCTGCACGACCGCCAAGGCGCCACCGCCACGCACAGCGACAAGGGCAGCAACAGCCTGCCGATCGCCCTCAACTTCGACGTGCGTGACACCCTTCTGAACGGAGGCATCAGCTACGGCGCCGTCAGCTGGACGCCGGGCCGCCTGCAACTGGACGCCGACCTGGCGCCGGCCGACGCCGCCACCGCGCGCACCGCCGGCCAGTTCTCGAAACTGAATCTGGACCTGGCGCGCATCCAGTCGCTCAGCGAAGGGCTGGATCTGTACGGCCGCATCTCGGCCCAATGGGCCAGCAAGAACCTGGATTCGTCACAGAAGTTCGGCCTGGGCGGGCGCAATGGCGTGCGCGCCTATCCGAGCGGGGAAGGGTATGGCGACAGCGGCGCGCTGGCACAGGTCGAACTTCGCTATGCCATGGGCTTGTGGCTGCCGTATGTGTTTTACGATGCCGGTCGCGTCACCACCAACCGCGATCCATGGACGGCCGACGTGAACCACCGCAGCCTGGCCGGCGGCGGCGCCGGCGTGCGCTATGGCGGACGCACCTGGAATGCCTCATTGATCGCCGCCTGGCGCACCCTCGGCGGCGCACCGCGCTCCGAGCCCGGCAAGGGACAGCCCACGGTGTGGGCCAATGTGGGCTATCAGTTCTAAGTTCGAATTCAGTCCCGTTCCGGCACCGGCACGTTGAAGCCGTTCAGCGTCACCGACACCAGCGCGTACAGGCCGACCAGGTAGATCAGCTCACTGGCGCCATGCTGGCCGAAGGTGTCGACGGCCAGTCGGTACAGGGGCTCCGGCAGCGTGCCGCCCCGGCTCAGCGCATACGCCGTGTCGTAGGCGATGCTTTCCTCCTTGTTCAAATCTCCCGGCTTGACGTCGGCCACCAGCGTGGACAGCCGCTCGGCGGTCATGCCTTCGCGCTCGGCGACCGCGATGTGGGCGTAGATCTCGTAGGCCGCGTTGTAGCTGGCGCCGACCGTCAGGATGGCGATCTGCCGCACGTTTTCCGGCAGCTTGGTGTTGGCGGTCATGGCCAGCGTCAGGTCCCAGATCGCCTTGCCGATGCCTGGCTCGTGCAGCCACGGGTTCCATGGCCCCATCAGCGCGCCGTCTTCGCGCACCGAAATGAAATCGTTGAAGTTGCTGTTGATGCCCTTGCGCATATTGTCGTACAGGGCTTTTTGTTCGGAGCTGAGGTCTTTTGGGGCGATCAATGGCAGGCGCATAGCGGTTCCTTCGTGGTTGAACTGTCAACCCTCAGCATATGCGCGCGACGCCGTGAACTCTGTACGCCATCACACCCAGCGCACGGTTGAAAATGCGCGGCCTCAGCAATAATAGTAAAATTCGATTGTTTGTGAAATGGCAACTATCCCACCGTATAAGGCCAAGCGATGCGCGATGAAGTCAAATCCATAGTGGCGGCATTCGCTGATGGCCAGCACAATCGACTCCTGCGTCTTCAATTTCCCAACCAGGACGCGCCTGGCCGGTTCCTTGTCAATCAACTTGACGCCATGGAAGGGCTGTCGCGCCCCTTCGAGTACAAGGTCGAGCTGCTTTCGGAGTCCGCCCACGTTGAGCTCAAGGACATGCAGGGCAAGCTGCTCTCGGTCCATCTGGTACTTGGCGACGGCGGTATTCGCTACTTCACCGGACATGTTTTCAGTTTCGGGCTGACCAAAGTCGACGGTGGTATCGCCTACTACGAAGCCACGCTGGGACCTTGGTTCCGATTCCTGAGCCTGCGCAAGGATAACTATCTCTTTCATCAAGCGACGTTGTACGAGCAAACCTCCAGCGTGTTTGCGGATTATGACGGTCTTTGCGATTGGGACTGGCGCGTCGCCGGCGCTCAGAAAAGAATGAACGATGCCTGCCAGTTCGACGAGACCGACAGCAATTATTTGCAGCGGCGTTGGAACGCGGCGGGGCTGGTCTACTGGTTCGAACATAGTGCAAGCGGCCACAAGATGGTGCTGACCGACGACACGACAAGTGCCGCGCCGATCGAGGGCGGGGAAGAGGTGCCGTTTCAACGCCACGGTGGCGCGCTGGAAGAGGATGGGATCGGCGAGTGGTCGCCGACGCGCCACTTGGTGCAAGGCGCCGTGGCGGTTGCCAGTTATGACTTCAAAAGCGGCAAGCCCATCGTCAGCGCGATGCCGACGGTGAACCGGCAGGGCAATGTGCCGGTCATCGAATCGTACGAATACACCGGCGCCCTCGGCTTTGCCGACCATGCCACCGGCGAAGCGCTGGCCCGCTTGCGCCTGGAGGAAATGGAGGCGGTGGGAAAACTGTTCCATGGCGCTGGCAACAACCGCCGCCTGGCGCCGGGACGCTGGTTCCGCCTGACAGGACATTTCGATGGTGCGCCAAACGGAGGCAGCGGGGACACCGATGAGTTTCTTGTCGTCGAAGTGCGGCATCGCGCATCGAACAATTACCAGGTCAACGCGCAGCAGCCGTCGGAGTACCAGAACGAGATGTCGTGCTTGCGCAAGTTCATCCCGTGGCGGCCCGGCCGCACACGCAATTGCGAAGAGACACGGATCTACGGACTACAGACCGCCACGATCACCGGCCCGGCCGGCGAAGAGATCCATACCGATGAATTTGGCCGCGTGCGGGTTCAGTTCCACTGGGACCGGGTTGGCGTCCGCGACGAGAACAGTTCCACCTGGATCCGCGTCGCCACACCATGGGCTGGCTCGAACTTCGGGATGACTTCGATACCGCGCGTTGGGACCGAGGTGATTGTCTCCTTTATCGGCGGCGATCCGGATCGCCCCATCATTATCGGCATGGTGCCCAACGTCGATACCATGCCGGCCTGGGAGCTGCCCGCCAATAAGACCCAAAGCGGCATGATGTCCAGGTCCAGCCCAGGGGGCGCTGCGCAGAACGCGAACGCCTTGCGCTTCGAGGACAAAAAAGGTGCCGAGCAAGTCTGGCTCAAGGCCGAGCGCGATTTTGATTCGAATGTCGGCAACGACCAGACACTCACGGTGGGCAACAACCGCAGCAAAGTCGTGGCGCAGGACGAGGACGCGTTCGTCGGGAACAACCATAGCCGCCGCATCAAGAACAGCCTGATGGAGACGGTCAAGGTCGATGCCCTGCAGCAGATCGGCGGCGAAAAGAACACGCTGGTCGGCAAGCATTACAAGGTGGAGGCCGGCGAGTCCTTCGAGATCACTTGCGGGCAGGCCAAGTTCTATATGGATAAAAGCGGCAACGTCGCCATCACGGGCAAGAGCATCAACATCACCGCCGACGGGCCGGTGCAGGTCAACGGCAAACCGATCGACCTGAACTCCAGCGGCGGCGCGGCGGCCGTCACGCCCAGCCCGAAAGGTGGCGGGGCCATCATCGCCGATGTCGATGCGCAGTTCCCCAGTAACCAATCTTGATATCCAATGAATTACCAGATCAATGAGGGCAGTTTCGCGCTACCGCCCCAAGCGCAAGATCGTAGTGTCAACATGCTGGTGCTGAATCACGGCCCCGGCGGGCTGACGCTGGTGGTTTCTCGTGACATGGCACAGGACGGGGAAGCGCTCGATGCCATGCTGCGGCGCCAGCTGCGGACACTGGGCAGCCAGGTGAAAAACTTCAAACAGCAAGACCCGATTGCTGTGCAAGTCGGTGAAGCGCGTTTGTCAGCCTTGCAGGTGTCGACGTCATTCAAGCAGAACAATGCTACGGTCTATCAGCTGCAAACCATGGTCGCGTTGGGGGGGGATGCAGTGCTTGTGTTTACCTTGACTTGCGCCTCTCCGCTGACGCAGGAGCAGGCCGCGTATGCGCAGCAACTGCTGGACAGCTTCACTCCGGCAGCGAGGGACTGATTCCCCATGTGCCCGGCCGCCGCTCGCCTGAACGACCCAATCGCACACACATCCACGATGGGGATGCTCGCCAAAATGGGCGGCTCTCTGCTCGTAGGGGCACTGGTCGGCGCTGCCCTCACAGCGTTGGTGGCGGCTGCCGTCGTGGCAACGGTAGCGACCGGTGGTTTAGGGTTTGCGGCGGTACTGGCCATCGGCTTCGGCGTCAGCGTCGCGATGGAGGCTACTGGGCTAAACGGATTTATAGACAACCAGATCAATCGAGCGGTCGACAAGTTCATTCCACCTTCAATCGAAGGCAAGATCACTAGCGGGGCGCCCAACGTCACATTCAATTCGCTGCCGGCGGCGCGTGCTGCCTCACCAGGCGACCTGGATGTCATCCATTGCGGGAAGCATTCATCCGGCGCGCCGCCCATGTTGGCGCAGGGTTCCGACAATGTCTTCATCAACAGCCAACCAGCCACACGCATCGGCGACATGACCACCTGCGGTGGAACCATCGCCGAAGGTTCCGCCGATGTATTCGTTGGCGGCGGCACGCTCACCGTGCGTGATATCAAGGATGAACGTCCTTGGTGGATTACCGCCCTGGGTGTTGCGATTGGGGTGGCGCTGGCCCTGTGCGGGCGCGGAAAGCTAAATATCTCATCGCTGAAGGCTGCGCTGCCTTGCCTCTTGATGAACATGGGTGCATCAATGCTCGGAACCTACGTCGGCAGCAAGATCCGTACATTCATTGGCAATCCGGTCAACGTGATCACAGGCGGCAAGGTGTTGCGCGAGTCTGCAGACATTTTGCTGCCTGGCCCGATTCAACTTGGGTGGAGTCGCTTTTACAGTAGCCATGATACCCGCGATGGCGGTTTGCTTGGGCGGGGCTGGAGTGTGCCGTTCGAGGTGTCCTTGACGCTGGAGCGCACGCACGACGGCGAACTTTGCGCTGTGACCTATTGCGATGCACAGGGACGTCAGATACGTTTCCCCGCAGTGATGCCAGGAGAGAGTCACCTCAGCACGGCCGAAGGCTGCTATCTGATATGCACGGAGCTTGGTCACTACCTGGTCGAAAGTGTTGACGGCATTTATCGGGATTTCGGCATTCCGGATGCGGGCTTTTCCGGCACCTTGGCGCTACAGCGCATCGAGGACCGCAATGGCAATTGGCAAGCGCTCGATTACGCTGAGAATGGCAGGCTTGTCGCATTGCGCGATGGATGTGGACACAGGCTCGAACTCCGGTACGATGGAGGTGATCCGCGTCGCGTTTCGGCGATCGTCCTGACTGACCGCGCTGATGGCGTGGCCCATGAAGTGCTGGTGCAGTATCGTTACACCAGTGAGTATCAGCTGGCCGAAGTGATCGACCGCACGGGGACGCCGGTGCGCAATTTTGCTTACGCTAACGCGCTGATGATCGAGCACAATGTGCCCGGCGGCTTGCGCTGCTGCTACTCGTGGGAAGGTCGCGGTGCGGAGGCGAGGGTGGTGCGCCACTGGACCAACGATGGCGAACAATACACCTTCGATTACGATATTGCGCGAGGACGTACGCAAGTGCGCGACCAAATCGACAGGCTATATCAATGGGAGTGGAATGACGATTGCCAGCCAACCGCGTATACCGATGCTGAGGGGCACACTTGGCGCTACACTTGGGACCGGAACCGCCAGCTAGTCGAATTTTCCGATCCAGCTGGAAACCGCACGCGCTTCGAATATGATGAGCTTGGGCGGGAAATCGCCGTTATCAATGCGCTGGACCAAATTGAGCGCACGCAGTGGCATGAACGGTTCGACGTGCCGCGCGCGGAATGGGATGCGGCCGGCAACCGGTGGAGTTACGAATACGACCAGCGCGGAAACTTGATCCTGACGACTGATCCAGAGGGCTATCAGACGGAGCAGGTTTACGACGAGAGGGGCCTGCCCCATACGATTTGCGATGCGCGCGGGGGGTATAAACACCTCGAATGGAATAGATGCGCGCAATTGTCCGCTTATACCGACTGCTCCGGGAAACGCACCAGTTTCACATATGACGCGCGCGGCCATCTGATTAACGTCACCAATGCCTTGGGCGGCGTTTCACGCTACGAAGTTGACGTGCTGGGTCGCGTCACAGCAACCATCGCGCCTGATGGCAGCACCCAGCGCTTCCGTTACGATAGCCTCGGCAGGATAAGTGCGCGAATAGATGCTGCTGGCCGTGTAACCGAATACCACTGCAATGGGCGGGGTCTGCTTCAGCGCCGGATCGACGCGATGGGGCGTGGTGTGTGCTTTAAATACGATGCGGCGTTCCGGCTTGCAGAGTTGGTCAATGAGAACGGAGAGTCCTATCGCTTCGCGTACGACCGCAACGATAATCGCATCGAGGAGCGCGGCCTCGACGGCAGCATCAAACGTGTCGACTACGATGTGTGTGGCAACGCGCACGCGATCACCGATGCGGCTGGAGAAGCCGATGCGATAACTATGCGGCTGGAGCGGGACGCGCTCGGACGTGTAGTCGTCAAGCATGCAAGAGGTAGAGGCATCTCATTCAGGTACGGGAAAACAGGACGGGTGGTGCAGGCGCAGTCGTTTACCGATAATGGGTTGCGGCGTGTCATCCATGAAGACGTCAGCTTCACCTACGGCAAACGTGGGGAGCTGACAGGCGAGACTGGCCATCTGGGCACACTAACCCATGAGTACGATGAACTGGGAAACCGGTGCGCGACGATACTGCCTGATGGGCGTACGATCGGGCGTTTGCATTACGGCTCCGGGCATTTGCACCAATTGAATATCGATGGCGAGGTCATCAGCGATATCGAACGTGATGACTTGTACCGTGAGGTAGTTCGCACCCAAGGTGCGCTGTCGACGCGCTACAGCTATGACGCCATGGGGCGCAAGCGCTGGGAGCAATTCGGCGATGCGGCCGGTCTCAAGCCGGCATTGCGCAAGGAATGGACGTACGACCTGGCCGGCGAGTTGACGACAAAGCGTCATTCGCGCCAAGGATCCAGTACGTTTGCCTACGATCCGCTTGGCCGTATCACCAGCGCGACGCACGAGGCGCAGCGCGAACTATTCCGCTGGGATGCGGCAGCCAATATGGTCGACAGCAACCAAGGCGGGGGCTACGTAAAATATAACCGCGTCCAGGTTCTCGAGGATAAGCGTTTCGAATATGATGTCCACGGCCGTTTGGAGAGCAAGCGAATCGGGCGTCACACGGTTCAGCGCTTCAGCTACGATGGCGAGCATCGGCTGGTCCAGGTGGAAACCAACCGCGATGGCGTACGTCAAGCCGTGCACTTCGACTACGATCCGCTGGGGCGCAGGATCAGGAAGCATGACGATTTCGGCACGACGCACTTCCTGTGGGATGGTGTTCAGTTACTGCAAGAACAGCGTGGCAAAGATGTGGCGACGTACGTATATGAGCCAGATAGCTTCGCCCCGCTGGCGCGATTTGATAGCGCGCTGGTGAGCGAATGCCGGAATGCGGCGGCCAATGATCCCGCCACCGAAATGCAGCCCGATATACTGCAGCGTGCGGTGTACTATTTTCATAACGACGTTTCAGGCCTGCCAGAAGAAATGTCGACCGCATTGGGCGATATCGTGTGGGAAGCCAAATATCGGACTTGGGGAAATGCGGTTACGGAAACGTGGGCGCCTTCGGCCGGTGGGGGCGGCTGCCCGTTGCCTCAGAATTTGAGATTTCAAGGACAATATCTCGATCGCGAGATCGGCCTCCATTACAACACGTTCCGTTTTTATGATCCGGATTTAGGCACGTACATATCGGGGGATCCGATAGGCATACTGGGTGGTAATAATCTGCATCAATTTGCCGCGAATCCGATTCGATGGGCCGATCCGTTAGGCTGGTATAACGGCGAGGGTGTACGCGGGTTAGGTAAATACCATACCTTTCACGAGCACGTCCTTTCGGTAAATGAGTATAAGCTGTCCGATGACTACCATTTTTCGAAAGCGAACGAGTCTGTGTATCAACGGTTGCAAACCGATCCAGAGTTCCGCCGCACATTGCAAACCAAGTATCCGGGGGTAATTGAGCATGTTCAACCTTCGTCAACTGGAAACTTTAGTGGGGATTCACCACCTGGGATGACATGGCACCATGCTGATAAGCCGGGATCGCTTGTGTTGGCAGACAGGTTGGACCACAGAAAGTTCGCCAAAATTTACCATCCTGATGGTACCGGGGGGCGTAATAAATGGGGTGGGGGAACAGGCTGCAGGTAGTGACAGGCTCCGGAGAAACATCATCAACATGAGGAATCAAAATGGCAACAACCTATCAAGGATTTATGGCGTTGAGAAACGCTGTCGAGGAATTTCCTGCAGCGGGGCGCATCTTCACGAAGCCAAAAATAGACAGGGCGACGATCATGGATGCAGAGTTCGTCGTGATTCCGAGCCGTGAGGTAGATGGATATACCGAAGAGAACGGGAGACGAATCCCTAATGTGCTGGCCGGGAAAGGGTATTTCTCATGGCTGGAGGCGCCAATAGTTCAAGATATCATTGTTGATCGACTCGAGCGCGATGCGAAAGCGCCGATCAGCGATATTGTTGATGCGGTCTTCTATTATGATGAGTATGACACCTTCAAGGATGCAGATTGATTCGTTTCATCCTTTACTTGTATGGCCTGTAGGAGCGCTGCAGCTGGTTCAGGCGTGCACCAGCGCGTGGTGCAGCGCTTCGCGGTCGCCGGCCGAGGGCTGGTACAGATAGTTGAATTTTCCGGACACCATGGTCGCCACCGGCAGGCCGTCGCGGAACAGCAGGCGGTTGCCGGCCAGCGCGGGGACCTTGTCGCCGGGTAGCAGCGTTCCGCACAGGTTGAGCGGGTCGATGCCGGAGACGCATACCAGGCTGCCGTCGTGCTTGCGGCGGCGCGTCTCGCGCAGCAGCGGGATGGCTTCGGGCAGGGCGAATTGTTCGCCCGACAGGCCGGCGATGAAGCGGCCGCCGCGTATTTCGCCGCGCGCCTCGAGGCGATGGTAGACCGGCAGCAGTTCGCGCCATGAAGGCATCCACGAGGGTTCGCGCTCCAGCAGGCGCCAGAACATCACGCCGTAGCGGCACAGCAGCGTCATGGCGATGTGTTCCAGCGTGTCGGGCGCGGTGCGTGGTGTGCGGGCCGGTGGCGTGGCGCGAGTGGCTGCGATGCTGCTGCCGGCGTTGACGGTGCCATCGGCCTTGGCGGTGGCGTCGGCCATGGTGCCGCCTCCGGCGCCGGCTTCCGCGATTTCGCTTACGCGTTCGCGCACGGTGACGCCGTCGCCGCGACGCACCAGTGCCCAGCGTCCCGCTTCCTCCATCGACGGCGCGGCGCCACGTTGGCGGCGCTTGTCGTTGCTGGCGCGCTTGTTCGCGGGCAGCAGCATGGCGCGCAGGCCGGCGTAGCTGTCGGCGTTGACCAGGCCTGTCGCCACCAGTTCGCCCAGCGTGTTTTCCAGTTCCACCGGCAGCAGGCGCGCTTCGTGCGCCAGTTCGTCGAAGAACATGGCGCCTTCGCTGCGCAACGCGGCCAGCACGCGCGCGGCGCGCGGCGATACTTCGACTTCGGCGGCGACCACCGGCAGCGCGTGCCACAACGCCAGCTGGCGGCGCGGCAGCAGCACCAGCGGCGTGTTGCGCACAGGCCCGCCGGCGGCGCTGGACGGTGCGCCGATGCGCGTCCAAACCAGTTTGCCGCTGCGGCACAGGTCATCGAGCCAGGATTTTTCGTAGTCCCGCATGCGCAGCGATAGCAGGTCGCTTTCCCACGCGCCTGCGCCGGCTTCGTAGCCTTCCAGCTGGGCGAGCAGCAGCGGCAGCGAGTCTTCGCCTTGCAGTTGGGCGTCCGGCGACAGGTGCTGCCAGTCGAACAGGAAGCGCATGAAGTCCTGGCGCTCGACTGGTTCGATTTCGCGCCGCAGGCTCTTGATGGTGTAGCGGTGGATGCGCGCCAGCAGGTGACGTTCGCACCATTCTTCGGTTTTGGCGCCCGGGGTGAAGCGGCCGCGCATCACGTAGCCTTCGCTTTCCAGCTGCGTGAGGGCGATGGTGGCGGTGCCGGTCGAGAGGCCCAATGCGCCGGCAATGGCGTCCACCCTTTGCGGTCCGAAACCGCTAAGCCGCGCGCGCAGGATTTCGACCAGCGCGTTGTCGGCGGTCCAGGCGTCGGCGTCGGCGGGCGGTGCGTCCAGCGGTGGCGTGGCCTTCGCTTGCGGATAGGCGGCGCGCAGGCAGGCAAGGCGTTCCAGTGGTACCCAGAGGTCGATGCCGTCCGTTGCGGTCGCAATCGTCTCGCCGCGCAGGCGCGTGGCGCGTCCGCCGGCGGCCAGCGCGTCCAGCCAGGCGGGCCAGCCTTCGTTGGACGCCGCTTCCGTTTGCGTGATGCAGGCCAGCGACATCAAGGCTTCATGCATTTCGTCGGCGTTGCGCACGCTCGGCCAGGCTTCCTCGGCCACGCTGGCGATGGCGCCGGCGTCGAGCGCGCCCAGGTCGTCGGTGGACGCCGGATCGGTCCAGCGCCGGTTGATGACGGCTTGCGTGCGGCGTTCCTCGATCGGCGCGTCGTCGAGGAAGAAGTAGGGACGGGCGTTGAGGATCTCCATCGCCAGCGGCGACGGCGCCGGCAGGTCGCGCGCGATCAGCGTCACTTCGCCGGCTTCCATGCGGCGCAGCAGGGCCAGCCAGCCTTCGCTGTCCATGGCTTCGTGCAGGCAGTCGTCCAGCGTCTGGTCGACCAGCGGATGGCTGGGCAGCTCTCGTTCGCCGACGATGTTTTCCAGGCACGCCGCCTGGTCGGGAAAGACGGAGGCCAGCAGGTCGTCGCTCTTCATGCGTTGCAGTTGCGGCGCGACCTTGCGTCCACCTGAGTAGCGCGGCAGGGCCAGCGCGGTGGTGGCGTTCCAGCGCCATCGCACGTTGAACAGCGGCGCGTCGAGCAGCGCCTGGATCAGTATGTGCTCGGCGGTGGCCGAGCGCAGGTAGCGCCATACTTCATCCAGCGGGAAGCTGTGCGCGGTCGACAGCGACAGCACGATGGCGTCCTCGCTGGCGGCGGCCTGCAGTTCGAAGTTGAAGCTGCGGCAGAAGCGCTTGCGCAGCGCCAGCCCCCAGGCGCGGTTGATGCGGCTGCCGTAGGGCGAGTGCACTACCAGCTGCATGCCGCCCGATTCGTCGAAGAAGCGCTCCATCACCAGCGTGTCGCGGGTTGGCAGGGCGCCCAGCGCGGCGCGAGTGCGGGCCATGTATTCGACGATCTGGCGCGCGGCGTCGTCGGCCAGGCCGAGGTGCTCGTACAGCCAGTCGATGGCGCGCTCGATGGCGGCGGCGCCGTCCGCGACCGCCGCCAGTTGATGTTCGATCTCGCCGCGCAGGCGCGCCACGCCCATCGACAGCTCGTCGCTGCGGCCCGGCGCTTCGCCCAGCCAGAAGGGAATGTTGGGCGCGGCGCCATGTGCATCCTCCACGCGCACCTTGCCCGCTTCGATGCGCTGGATGCGGTAGGAGGTGTTCCCGAGCTGGAAAACGTCGCCGGCCAGGCTTTCGACGGCGAAGTCCTCGTGCACAGTGCCGACCATCTGCCCCTGCGGTTCCAGCACCACTGAGTAGTCGGCGTTGTCCGGGATGGTGCCGCCGGAGGTGACGGCGGTGAGCTTGCCGCCGCGCCGTCCGCGCAGCGCGCCGGCCACCGTGTCGCGGTGCAGGTAGGCGCCGCGCACGCCGTTGCGGCCCGTGTAGCCCTCGGCCAGCATGCGGATCACGGCGTCGTAGCTGGCGCGCTCCAGCTGCGCGTAGGGCGAGGCGCGGCGCACCATGTCGAACAGCTCGTCCTCGCCCCATTCGCGGCTGGACACTTCGGCGACGATCTGCTGCGCCAGCACGTCCAGCGGGGCGCGGGGGATGCGCAGCATGTCCAGCTCATCGCGGCGCACGCAGTCCAGCAGGGCGGCGCATTCGATCAGGTCATCGCGCGAGGTGGGGAACAGGCGGCCCTTGGGCAGGCCGCCGACCTGGTGGCCGGAGCGGCCCACGCGCTGCAGCAGCGCGGCGATGCTTCGCGGTGAAGACATCTGACACACCAGGTCGACGTCGCCGATGTCGATGCCCAGTTCCAGCGAGGCGGTGGCGATCAGCACACGCAGCTCGCCGCGCTTGAGGCGTTGCTCGGCGTCGAGCCGGTATTCCTTGGCCAGGCTGCCGTGGTGGGCCGCCACCAGCTCCGCGCCCAGCCGCTCGCCCAGGTGGCGCGCCATGCGTTCGGCCATGCGGCGCGTGTTGACGAACACCAGCGTGGTCTTGTGCTGTACCGACAGCTCGGCCAGGCGGTCGTACACGCGCTCCCAGACCTCGTTGGACATGATCGCCTCCAGCGGCACGGGCGGCAGTTCCAGGCCCAGGTCGCGCGCCCGCACGTGGCCGACGTCGACCACCGCGCAGTCGCCGCTAGCGCCGACCAGGAAGCGCGCCACCGCCGATAGCGGTTTCTGTGTGGCCGACAGGCCCACCCGCACCGGCGGTTGCGTACACAGCGCGTCGAGCCGCTCCAGGCTCAGGGCCAGGTGGCTGCCACGCTTGGTGCCGGCCACCGCGTGGATCTCGTCGACGATGACCGTGCGGACGGTCGAGAGCATTGCGCGGCCGCTGTCGGAACCCAGCAGCACGTACAGCGATTCCGGTGTCGATACGAGGATGTGCGGGGCGCGGCGGCGCATGGCGTTGCGTTCTTGTTGTGTGGTGTCGCCGGTGCGCACGGCGCTGCGGATGCCGTGGTCGGGCAATCCCATCGCGGCCAGTTCGCGGCCGATGCCTTCCAGCGGCGCCAGGAGGTTGAGGCGGATGTCGTTGGACAGCGCCTTCAAAGGCGATACGTACAACACCCGCAATTCGTCGGGCAGCGGGGCGGCGGCGCTTTCGGCCACCAGCGCGTCGATGGCGGCCAGGAAGGCGGTCAGCGTCTTGCCCGAGCCGGTGGGGGCGGCGATCAGCGTTGGCCGGCCTGACCGGATCAGCGGCCAGGCGCGCCGCTGGGCCTCCGTCGCGCCGGCGAAGGTCGAGCGGAACCACGCCGCCACGGCGGGGTGGAAGTCGTGCCACAGGTCGGCGGCGGCGGGCGGTTTGCGCATGTCAATATAGTTGGGGATGTTTCGTTGGATGTCAACCGCCGCCGGTGACGACTGTACCTGCTGGCGATGATGCGATCTGTACTCATGCGGAGGGGGCGGCGGGAATTATGCTCGACCTGACAACATAAGGAGCACCATCGCCATGGACGACAACAAACCAGCCGCCCCCGCAGGCAAGATCGAACCCTACACCCATCCGGCCGCCGGCTGGGGCGCCTTGAAGTATGTGGCGCTCAACCTGCTCAAGGAGCGGGTCAGCGGCGTCAATTACAAGTCGCTGTTTGCGCAGAACCAGCCGGATGGTTTCGATTGTCCTGGCTGCGCGTGGCCGGACCGCGAGCACAGTTCCACCTTTGAGTTCTGCGAAAACGGCGTCAAGGCGGTGGCGGCGGAATCGACCAGCAAGCGCGTGACCGAAGATTTCTTTGCCCGCCACACCGTCGCAGAGCTGCTGGAGCAATCCGACTATGAACTGGAACAGCACGGGCGCCTGACCGCGCCGATGCGCTACGACGCCGTCAGCGACCGCTACGTGCCGGTATCGTGGCAGGCGGCGTTCGCGCTGGTGGCGCGCGAGCTCAATGCGCTGGACCACCCGGACCAGGCGGCGTTCTACACCTCGGGCCGCGCCAGCAACGAGGCGGCCTTCCTGTACCAGCTGTTCGCGCGCGCCTACGGTACCAACAACTTCCCCGATTGCTCCAACATGTGCCACGAGGCGACCAGCCGCGGCCTGCCTGGCACCGTCGGCGTCGGCAAGGGCACGGTGACGCTGGACGACTTCGAACAGGCGGACACGTTGCTCATCTTCGGCCAGAATCCCGCCACCAACCATCCGCGCATGCTGGGCGAGCTGCGTGATTGCGCGCGGCGCGGCGCCACCATCGTGTCCATCAATCCGCTGCGCGAGCGGGGACTGGAGCGTTTCACCAGTCCGCAGCACCCGGTCGAGATGCTGACCATGTCCAGTACCCCGATCTGCTCGATGTTCGTACAGCCGCGCCTTGGCGGCGACTTCGCGCTGATCAAGGCGCTGGCCAAGCGCCTGCTGGAGCTGGACGACCATGCGCTGCTGCACGGCATAAAACGCGTGCTGGATGTGGACTTCATCGAACAACACACCGCAGGCTTCAACGAGTTTGCGCGGGATTTGCGCAACGAGAGCTGGCGGCTGCTGGTCGACGAATCCGGCGTGCCGCGCGCGGAGATCGAAGCGCTGGCCCAGGTCTATGCCCGCGGCGAGCGCGTGATCGCCACCTGGGGCATGGGCCTGACGCAGCATAAGAATTCGGTGCCGACGATACAGATGCTGTCCAACCTGATGCTCATGCGCGGCAATATCGGCCGCCGTGGCGCGGGCCTGTGCCCGGTGCGCGGCCATTCCAACGTGCAGGGCGACCGCACGGTGGGTATCGAGGAACGCCCGACCGCAGCCTTCCTGGACCGCATGCGGGAGGTCTTCGATTTCGAACCGCCGCGTCATCACGGCTACGACGTGGTGGCCACCATCGCCGCGATGGCCGAAGGGAAGGTCAAGGTCTTCGTTGGCCTGGGCGGGAATTTCGCCGTCGCCACGCCGGATACGCCGCTGACTTTCAAGGCCTTGCAGTCCTGCGAGCTGACGGTGCATATCGCCACCAAGCTCAATCGCAGTCACTTGATCCACGGCCGCCAGGCGCTGATCCTGCCGACGCTGGGCCGCACCGAGATCGATGTGCGGGGCGGCTTGCCGCAGGGTGTCACGGTCGAGGATTCGATGAGCATGGTGCATATTTCGTATGGCATCAACAAGCCGGCGTCGGAGGCGCTGCTGTCCGAGATCGCCATCGTTTCGCACATGGCGGAAGCCACGCTGGGCAGCGGAGCAGGGCGCGGGCGGCGCGCGCTGGCGTGGCCTGCCTACCGCGACGACTACGCGCGCATCCGGGACGATATCGAGAAGGTGTTCGACGATTTCTACGACTACAACGCGCGGATCGCGGTGCCGGGCGGCTTCCACTTGAAGGTGGCCTCGCGCGAGCGCGAATGGCACACCGCCAGCGGCAAGGCGCAATTCGTGCCGCACCAGGTCGAGCGCGACACGCCGATCGCGCGCGCCAGCATCCGCTACGGCCAGCGCCTGATGGTGATGATGACCACCCGTTCGCACGATCAGTACAACACCACCATCTACGCGCTGGACGACCGCTATCGCGGCGTGTTCGGCATGCGGCGGGTGATCTTCATCAACCAGGCCGATATCGACATGCTGGGCATGAAGGCCGGCGACTGGGTCGACGTGCGGAGCGTCTGGGAGGACGATGTCGAGCGCCGCGCCGACGGCTTCATGCTGGTGGCCTACGACATCCCGCGCGGCTGCATCGGCGCCTACTATCCGGAGACCAATCCGCTGGTGCCGCTGTCCAGCGTGGCCGACGGCGCCGGCACGCCGACGTCGAAGTCGATCCCGGTGCTGCTGTCGCCGGGCGCCATGCCGGCCAACGGCGGGAGGTGACGCCATGATCGTTCGTCCAACCGGCAACTGGTTGCGCATGTTGTTCGTATGGGACGGCTCGGTGCTCAAGTCGATTGTTCCGCAACTGCTGCTGATGCTGGCGATCAGCTCATTGGCGGTGATGACCGGCGGCCGCATCGACGGCGTCAAGATCCCGCTGGATACGGCGCCGTTTCCGCTGGTCGGCGTCAGCCTGGCGATTTTCCTCGGCTTCCGCAACAACGCCGCGTATGCGCGCTTTGTCGAGGCGCGGCAGATATGGGGCCGCATCCTGGTCGCGGCGCGGTCGCTGACGTCGCAGGCGCTCAGCTACCTGCCGCAGGAGGACGAAGGCTTCGCCCGTCAGCTGTTCGTGCGGCGCCTGATCGCCTTTGCCTACGCGCTGACGCACCAGCTGCGCGGCACCGATCCCAAGCCGGACCTGGCGCGCTACCTGAACGAGGAGGACATGGCGCAGCTGAGCGGCTTGGACTACATCCCCGTGGCGCTGCTGGACCGTTTGCGCCTGATGCTGGCGCGCGCCGCCCGCAGGGGGCAAGGGCCGGAGCAGATGCTGTGGATGCTGGACGCACAGGTCGCCGAGCTGGCGGCGGCCGTCGGCGGCTGCGAGCGTATCAGCAATACGCCGATTCCCTATCCCTACGGCGTGCTGGTGCACCGCACCGTCTACCTGTACTGCTTCCTGCTGCCGTTTGGCCTGGTGGACGCCATCGGCCTCGCCACGCCGCTGATCTCCGTGTTTGTCGCCTACACGCTGTTCGCGCTGGAGGCGATCGCGCAGGAGATTTCGGAGCCCTTCGGCACGGAGCCGAACTGCCTGGCGTTGCACGCGATGACGCGCAATATCGAACGTTCGTTGCTGGAGCAGTGCGGCCAGGCCAAGCCCGAGCAGCTCGTGCCCTGTTCGCGCTACTACATCAACTGAGGCGCGCCGTGGTCAGCTCGCGGGCCAATTGGCCCAGCATCCGCACCGCCGCCTCCACCTCGGCGGTCCAGGGATAGCTGTAGTTCAGGCGGATGCAGTGCTGGTACGCGTCGCCGGTGGCGAACATATTGCCGGCGCCGATGCTGATGCCGCGCTCCTGCGCCCTGGCATACAGCTCCAACGCGCGCACCGCCGGCGGCATGGTCACCCACAGCAGATAGCCGCCGGCCGGTTGCGACACGCCGGTTCCCGGCGGGAAAAAGCGCAGCACGGCGGCCGACATGATGCTGGCCTGCTGCGCGTAGGCCTTGCGCAGTTTGCGCAGGTGGTAGTCGTAGCCGTCGTTCTTCAGGTATTCGGCGATGGCCAACTGCGGCAGCGCGGCGGTGTTGAGCGAGTTGAGGAACTTGAGCTTTTCGACCTGCGCGCGGTAGCGCCCGGGCAGCGTCCAGCCGATGCGGTGGCCGGTGTCCAGGCTCTTGGAGAACGAGTTGCAGTGCAGGACCAGGCCGCGCGTGTCGTACTGCTTCAGGGAGCCGGGATGGCTGTCGCCGTAATACAGCTCGTGATACACATCGTTCTCGATCGCCGGCACGTCGTGCCGCGCCAGCATCTGCACCAGCGCGCGCTTGCGCTCATCGCTCATCAGGAAACCCAGCGGGTTCTGGAAGTTCGGCATCAGGATGCAGGCCTTGACGCCCTGTTCGACGATGGCGCGTTCCAGCGCTTCGATGTCGATGCCGTGCACGGCGTCGGTGGCGATTTCCAGCACCCGCATGCCCATGCGCTGCAGCGCCTGCAGCAGCGCGTAGTAGGTCGGCGATTCCACCGCCACCAGGTCGCCCGGCTGGGCCACCGCTTGCAGGCACAGGTTGATCGCCTCGGTGGCGCCGGTGGTGATGATGATTTCGGCCGCGTCCACGGTCAGGCCGTTTTCCATGTGGCGCCGGGCGATCTGGCGTATCAGCTCCGGATTCCCCGGCGGCAGGTCGGACAGCAGTTGATTCTGGCCGCCGCGCCGGGAGACGACGCCGGCGTGGTAGTTCAGCCGCGCCCACGGGAAGGGCGTCGGGTCGGGGAAGGGCGAACCAAGCGGAATGCTGCCCTGGTCGATGGAGCGCAAGGTCGTCAGCACCAGCGTGCTGGTGTCGAGAGCCGGTGCGCGCGCCAGCTCGGCGGGTGACAACGGGGCCTGCGCGGCGCTGGCCTGCGCGGCGCCATCCGGCCGGCGGCGCACGAAATAGCCGGACTGCGGCCGTGCCTCGATGACGCCGCGGCTCTCCAGCAGCAGGAAGGCGCGGACCACCGTCGAAATGCTCAATTGATGGTGCTGGGCGGTCTGGCGCACCGACGGTACACGGTCGCCTTCGCGCAGCACGCCTTGTGCGACCTGGCCGGCGATGGCATCGGCCAGCGTTTCATAGAGTTTCGCGGTTTTCATAGGTGGCAGCGTAACGGAATCCGCGTGCGGCTGCCACTTTACTTCGACCCGGCGATGCGCCGGTGTGGCTATTTGAGCCGCATCCGCTGGCCGCTGCCGCTGGACGCTTCGATCTTGTCGAGCAGGTCGTGCATCGCCAGCGCATCGGCGAAGGTGGGCGCCACGCGGGTGCCGTCCTGCACGTCGCGCGCGTAGGCCGCGTACAGGTTGGTCAACTCCAGCTGGCTGCCACCCAGGTCGCTGGGCGGCAGCCAGTTGTACGCCTCAGGGACCGGTAGCACGCGCATGGGCTGGGCGTCGCCCTGCGCGCCTTCGATGACGTTGAAGGCGTCGCCGAAGCTGGTGTGGTTGGAGATTTTCAGGTCGCCTTCGGAACCGGTCAGGTCCAGCTGCCAGCCGAAGTTGTTGCGCTTGCCCGCTTCCAGGTGGGCCGTCAGCACGGCGCCGTTGGCGAAGCTGCCGCCCACCACCACCTGGTCCGCCAGCGTGTGCGGAAGGACCGTGCCGGATTCGATCAGCGTCACTTCCTTGAACTGGTTGACCGTCAGCGCGTGGATGCTGTCCGGGTGGCCCAGCATGGTGAAGACGGCGTCGAAGAAGTGGCCGCCGTAGATCGACAGCAGGCTGGAAAAATTCTCGGCCGGGACGGTGAAGTACAGCGATTGCAAGCGCCGCTTCTGGAAGTATTCGACGCTGACGTGCAGCCGCACCGAGCGCAGTTCGCCGATGTAGCCGTCGCGCAGCAGGTCGCGCACGTAGCGGTAGTCCGGGCCGAGGCGGCGTTGCAGTCCGACGATGTGGCGCACGCCGGCGCGGTCGGCCAGTTCCATCAGTTCCTGCGATACGGCCTTGCTCGGGGTGAGCGGCCATTCGCTGTAGACGTCCTTGCCGGCGGCGATGGCGGCGCGTATCGCCCGCTCGTGGCTGGGCGCGGGATTGAGCACCAGCACCAGGTCGACTTCGGGATGGGCGACCAGCGCCTCCAGCGAGTTCAATGCGTGCTTGATGCCGTGCTGCGCGGCGACTGCGTCGGCCTTTTCCTGGCTGCGGCTGAAGATCGCGGTGATCTCGTATTGCGGCAGCAGTTTCAGGGAGGGGATATGGCCATATTCAGCCCAGGTGCCTGCGCCGACGATGCCTACGCGGATTTTACCGTTCATACTGGCTCCTTCAAAATGTGTGGAGGGCCAGTCTGACGGCATCGGTTTCGAAGATAAACGGGTTGGCGTTCCGAAGATATCGGACCGATTGTTCCGATATCGTGTCGCTAGATGCGCAGGTGCTGCACCACGTAGTCGATGAACACCCGCAGTTTGGGCGATGCATAGCGGCTGGCCGGCCACAGCAGCGAAAACGTCACCGTCTGTTCCATGTGTTCGGCCAGGATGACCTGCAGGCGGCCGTCCTTCAGTTCATCCTCGATGATGAAGGTGGGCAGGAAGGCGATGCCTTCGCCCTGCAGCAGCGCGTAGGTGATCGCTTCGATGGTGCTGCACGTCATGCGCTCCGCCAGTTGCGGCTCCGGCTCGTCCGCCGCCAGCTTGAAGGGCCATCGCTCGATGCGGCCGGTGGCGGCGAACTTGTGCAGCAGGCAGTGGTGCCGCGCCAGTTCGCGCGGATGTACGGGCGTTCCATGCCGCGCCAGGTAGGCCGGCGAGGCCACCACCACCTGCGGACAGGCGCCGATGCGGCGCGAGGCCAGGCGCGAATCGTGGTGGGTGCCGGTGCGGATCACGGCGTCGAAACCTTCTTCGATGATGTCGACCATGCGCTCGGACAGGTCGATCTCCAGCGCGATGTCGGGATAGCGGCGCATGAAGCCCGTCAGCGTCGGCATCACCAGGCCGGTGAGCTGCGGCGTGCTGACGCGCAGGCGGCCGCCGGGTTTGCCGGAGAGCTCCGACAGTTCCGCTTCCGCCGCCTCCACTTCGCTGAGGATGCGCCGGCAGCGCTCCAGGAACAGCGCACCTTCGGCGGTGAGCGTAATGCTGCGGGTGCTGCGGTGGAACAGCCGCACCGCCAGCCGCTCTTCCATGCGGGCGATGCCCTTGCCGACGGCTGACGAGGATACCCCCAACTGCGCGCCGGCCTTGGTGAAGCTGCGCGTCTCGGCGACGGTGACGAACATCGATATGCCGTTCAGGCTGTCCATATGGCTGGCTCGTTAAAAAGGCTATTGCGGAAGTATCTGTCCGATATATTGGGAATTGCAAGCTATTTTTCTTTTGCAGGACATCCCTTACATTGGCTGTATCCCTAACCGAGTGAGCAAATCATGAAAAACCTGATGTCCCCAGTAGCAGTCGGCGCCTACACCTTCAACCACCGCGTGGTGCTGGCGCCGCTGACCCGCATGCGCGCCGAAGCCGGCGCCAAGCCCGGCCCGCTGATGGCGGAATACTATGCACAGCGCGCCTCGCAGGGCGGCCTGCTGATCGGCGAGGCCACTATCGCCGCCGAAAACGGCAACGGCTACCTCGGCGCGCCAGGCCTGTACGACGACAGCCAGATCGCCGGCTGGAAGCTGGTGACGGAGGCCGTGCACGCGAAGGGCGGCAAGATCTTCCTCCAGCTGTACCACGCGGGCCGCCAGTCCAACAAGGACGTGCAGCCTGCCGGTAGCATTCCGGTCGGCCCATCCGAGGTGCCGCACGGCGGCGTGGCCTACACCACCGAGGGCTGGGTGCCGAACACGCCCAACCGTGCATTGACGATCGCTGAAATCGAAGGCCTGGTCGAGAGCTTCCGTCTGGCCGCCATCCGTGGCAGGGAAGCGGGCTTCGATGGCGTCGAGCTGCATGCCGCCAACGGGTACCTGTTCGACCAGTTCCTGCAGGACGGCAGCAACAAGCGCACCGATATCTATGGCGGTTCGTTTGAAAACCGCGCGCGCTTCCTGATGGACGCCGCCAAGGCCGTGATCTCGGTCTGGGGCAGCGACAAGGTGGCGGTGCGGATCGGCCCAAGCGGCAGTTGGGGCGACATGTCGGACACCGATCCGGAAGGCCTGTTCACCTACGTGGCGGCTCAACTGGCGCAGCTGCGGCTGGCCTATTTGCACCTGATCGAGCCGCGCATCGCCGGCAATATCGAGGACGAGAGCCGCAACCAGGCGCCGCTGGCCGCGCAGTCGATACGCAAGCACTACGCGGGCACCATCATCGCCGCCGGTGGCTTCGACCGGCAATCGGCCGACGCCATCCTCGCGGCGGGCGACGCCGACCTGGTGGCGTTCGGCCGCCACTTCATCGCCAATCCGGACCTGCCGGAGCGCTTCCGTAACGGCTGGCCGCTGAACGACTACGACCGTCCGAGCTTCTTCGGCGGTACGGAAGCCGGCTACACCGACTATCCGTTCCACCAGGAGCAGGCATTGGCGGCCTGAGTGTGTGCTGGCGCTGGCCGGCGGCCCGATGACGGCGCGCTCAAGCCTTAGTCGGCGGCGACCTGCACCACCACCTTGCCGCGCGCCGTACCGTCGAGCAGCGCGGCGTGGGCGGCGCTGACGCTGGCCGCGTCCAGCGTGTAGACGCCGGCGTCCAGCGTGACCTTCAATCTACCTTGGGCGACCAGCGCGGCGGCTTCCTTCATGATCGCGCCGTGGTGGGCGCGGCCTTTGCCGGACAACAGCGGCAGCAACGTGAACACGCCCGAGTAGGTCGCGGCGCGGAACGACAGCGGCGCCAGCGCGTGCGTGCCCCAGCCCAGGCAGCTGACCACATGGCCGCCGTACTGGCGCGCGGCGCGGAACGAGGCGTCCAGCGTGGCGCCGCCGACGGTGTCGTAGACCACGTCGAAACCCTCGCCGCCGGTGTGCTGCTGGACGTATTGTTCGACGCTGGTGCTTCGATAGTCGATGAAGGTGGCGCCCATGTTCTCGATGGCCTCGCGCTGGCCGGCGCCGCCGGTTGCGTAGACCTGTGCGCCGCGCGCCGCCGCCAGCTGCACCGCCATGTGGCCGACGCCGCCGGCGCCGCCGTGCACCAGCACTTTCATGCCCTCGCCGACGCGGGCGCGGTCGACCAGGCCTTCCCAGGCTGTGATGAAGATCAGCGGCAGGGCGGCCGCTTCGCGCATGGTCAGCTGCGGCGGCATGTGCGCCAGCAGGCGGGCGTCCACCGCAGCGTATTGCGCCAGCGAGCCTTGTACATCGCCTATGCCGCCCGTCATGCCGAAGACGCGGTCTCCGGGCGCGAAGCCCTGCACATCGTCGCCGACGCTGTCGACGATGCCGGCGATGTCGATGCCCGGCACGGCGGGCAGCCGGACCTGGGCGTGATCGGCCTTGCCGGCGGCGATCTTGGTGTCGAGTGGGTTGACGCCGCTGGCGATCACGCGCACCAGCACCTGGCCGGCGGCGGCCACAGGGCGGGCGATCCGTTGATCCGACAGCGGTGCGCCAAAGGTGTTCAATACGACGGCTTGCATGGTGTTCATGGTGCGGCTCCTCAGTGGTGGGTTGATGGAGCCATTCTGCGGCCGGAAGGCGGCCGGAAAAAGTGGGCCGCGCCGCATTCAGTATCCCGGAATCGTGGATAATCGGGCTGGAATCGCCCCGCCTAACAAGGAGAGAACGTGGACCGTCTGGATGCCCTCAAGGTTTTTTGCGCCGTCGTCGATGCCGGTGGCTTCAGCCGCGCGGCCGCCAGGCTGGGTATTTCGACATCCTCCGTGACCCACCAGATCGGCGTGCTGGAGGCGCATTTCGGCGTCAAGCTGCTGAACCGCACCACGCGCAGCATGTCGCTGACCGACGAGGGCCGCCGCTGCGTCGAGCAGGCGCGCCGGCTGCTGGAGGAGATGGATGAACTGGAGGGCAGCTTGAGCGACGCCCGCCAGGCGCCGCGCGGCAGCCTGCGGGTCGATATGCCGGGCATCCTGGCGCGCCGGTTCGTGGCGCCGGCGCTGCCGCGCTTCCTGGCCGCGTATCCCGAGTTGAGCGTGCGGCTGACGGCCAGCGATCGCCTGATCGACATGGTGGACGAGGGCGTGGACGTGATGCTGCGTATCGGCGAGCTGCCCGATTCCGCCCTGGTGGCGCGCAGCGTTTTCAAGAACCGCTATATCTGCTGCGCCTCGCCGGCGTTCATCGAGCGCCATGGCAGGCCGCAGCATCCCGACGACTTGAATGATTTCCCCTGCCTGAACTTCCTCTACCCCAAGGCGCGCCAGGTGCGGCCCTGGGTCTTCCAGCAGGACGGCCGGCCCTTCACCAGCACGCCGCGCGGCGCGGTGGCGATGGACCATGTGGAATCGCTGATCGAGATGGCGGTTGCCGGCGCCGGCGTGGCGCAGCATTTGTCGGTGTCGCTGATCGAGCCGTTGCGCAGCGGCGCGCTGCTGCCGCTGCTGCAACCGTGGCAGGCGCCGGGACCGGATGTGTCGGTGCTGTATCCGCAGCGGCACCAGCGCGCCGCCCGCGTGAAGGTGTTCGTGGACTTCGTCGAGGCCTTGTTCAAGGACGCCGCTGCTTGCGGACCGCCAGCGGATTGATGGTGCCGGCGCATTCGCCGCAGAAGCCATACAGCGACAGCGAGTGCTCGTGCAGCACGAAGTTGCGCTCCCTGGCCACCGCTTCCTGGCGCAGTTCGATCTCGGCGTCGAGGAATTCCTCCATGCGGCCGCAGTTGGTGCAGATCAGGTGGTCGTGGTGACTGCCTTCATTGAGCTCGAACACCGAGGCCACGCCTTCGAAGTGGCGCCGTATCAGGATGCGGGCGTCGGCGAACTGCATCAGCACGCGGTAGACCGTGGCCAGTCCCATGTCGATCTGCTCTTCATGCAGCAGCCGGTAGACGTCGTCGGCGTTCAGGTGCTTGCTTTTCGATTCCTGAAACAGCTGCAATATGCGCAGGCGGGGCAGGGTGGCTTTCAGTCCGAGCTTGCGCAGTTCCTGGGGGATGTCCATATCGCTCCATGATGATAATGATTCTTATTCTCATGGTAGCTGAATTTTATATAACTGGCAACGCATGCGCAGACGTGCGGTGTGGCAGCGTCGATAAGATGGCTGGCAGGGCAATATATTTGGTAGTTAAAAGCTATTTCTATTGATACTTAATTATTCGATTGTGTGGATTTTCGATAGAATTTTTGGTGCCTTACTCTAATTCATCGACAGTTGCCGTGCGGCAGTATAAAGTACTTACATCCGATTCAGTTCGTCGGAACGGCACCCGATGTGCCTCCATAACCATCCCACCTTGTTGAGTATGAGCGCCCTCCGTTGCGGACGGCCGGCGTCTTCGCGCGTCCTGAACACGGTTCATTTGGCGAACGCTTACAGGAACACGAATGACCGTTGAATTTTCACTATTGCGCACATTGACCTTCGGCTTGACGCTGCTCGCCTGCGCCGCCGCGCAGGCCGGCGACGGCGACGCGCCGCGCTGGACCTTCGGCGGCTACGGCACCCTGGGTCTGGTGCACAGCAACGACAGCCAGTCCGACTTCACCGCCAACGTCCTCAATCCCGGCAACGCCGGCGCCAGCCACGAGTGGAGCGCCACGGTGGACAGCCGCGTGGGCGTGCAACTGGGTCTGAACCTGGACAGCCGCTGGTCGGCGGTGCTGCAGGTGCTGTCCGAGCGCACGCTGCAAAGCGGCTATGCGCCGCAGGTCGAATGGGCCAACGTCAAATACCAGGCCACGCCGGACCTGAGTCTGCGCGTGGGACGCATCGCGCTGCCGCTGTTCCTGGCCGGCGACTACCGCAAGGCCGGCTATGCCTTGCCTTGGGTGCGGCCGCCGGTCGAGGTGTACGGCGCCATCCCGATCAGCAACAGCGACGGCGTCGACGCCAGCTACCGCTGGAGCGCGGCGGGTTTCAACAACGTCACCCAGGTGTTCTTCGGCCACACCGATATCGTCGTCGCGCCGCACACGCACGCGGTCGCGCGCGCGATGACGGGGCTGTCCAACACCACCGCCAGCGGCGCGCTGACGGTGCGCGCCAGCGCGATGTGCACCGAGCTGACCGTGGGGCTGGCGCGCGAGCTGTTCGACGGCCTGCGGCAGTTCGGGCCACAGGGCGCGGCGCTGGCGGGGCGCTACGACGTCGACGCCAAGCGCGCCGACGTGGTCTCGCTGGGCGCCAGCTACGATCCGGGCGCGTGGTTCCTGATGGGCGAGGTGGGGCGCATGAACGCGCGCTCCTTCTTGGGCGACAAGACCGCCGCGTATCTCAGCGGCGGCTACCGCTTCGGCGACCTGACGCCTTACGTGGCCTATGCCATGTCGCGTTCCAACACGCCGACGCGCATCGCGGGCCTGGACCTGCGCGGCCTGCCGCCGCAGCTGGCCGGCGCCGGCTTCCTGCTCAACGCCGGCTTGAACCAGATGCTGGAGACGATCCCGCAGCAGCGCAGCGTCACCGCCGGCGTGCGCTGGGACCTGCGCGCCAACCATGCGCTCAAGCTGCAATACGACCGCTACACGCCGCGCGATGGCTCGAACGGCACCTTCGTCAACGTGCAGCCGGGCTTCCAGTCCGGCCATCCGATCGGCGTGGTCAGCGCCTCGGTCGATTTTGTGTTCTGAGGGGGATGATATGCATACCCTTCGATCGATTGCGCTGCCGCTGGTGTTGGCGCTGGCGTGCGCCGGCGCCGGCGCGGCGGAGCTGGTGGTGATCGTCTCGGCCAGGAATCCCTTGTCCGCGCTGCGCCCCGAGCAGGTGGCCGACATCTTCCTGGCGCAGACCGGCCGCTTCCCCGGCGGCGACGAGGCCACCGCGCTGGACCTGCCGGTCGGCAGTCCGCTGCGCGATGAGTTCTACAACAGGATGGCGGCCAAGTCGCCGGCGCTGATGAAGGCTTACTGGACCAAGATGGTGTTCACCGGCCGTGGCCAGCCGCCGCGCGAACTCGATAACAGCATCGCGGTGCGCAAGATGGTGGCCGAGAATCCGTCGATGATCGGCTACATCGACCGCGCGGCGCTGGACGCCAGCGTCAAGGCCTTGGTGGTGACGCGATGACGGTGCGCGCCCGAAGCGAGACCCTGCGCCACCGCTGGCTGCGACGTGGCCTCGACACGCACGTCTCGCTGCCGCTGTTCGCCTTCCTGCTGCTGGTGGCGATCTGGGTGGTGACCTTCCACGAGGTCGACGCCGACCGGGTGCACGCGCGCGAGGCTGCCGCCGAGTCGCTGGGCGAGTTGATGGGCACTTACGAGGCGCAGGTGGCGCGCAGCCTGGACGGCATCGACCAGACGCTGCGCGTGCTCAAGTACGCGGTCGAGCGCAAGGGCGCCTTGGGCGCGCTGCCGGAACTGGGCCGCGAGGGCCTGCTGCCGCCGGGCGTGGTGTTCGTGGTCAGCATCGTCGACCGCAACGGCGTCACCGTCGCCAGCAATCCCAGGGCGCTGTCGATTTCGGTGGCCGACCAGGCTTACTTCAAGTTCCACCAGGAGCGCGACAGCGGCGCCACCTTCGTCAGCCAGGCCACGCGCGACGCCGCCAACACCGAATGGCATTTGCACTTCACGCGCCGGCTGGACGACGAGGCGGGCAACTTCGCCGGCATCGTCATCGTCGAAACCGATCCCGCCTATTTCACCAGCAGCTATGAGCGCAGCCGTCTCGGCGAGCAGGGCATGCTGGGCCTCGTCGGCGGCGACGGCGTGGTGCGCTCGCTGCGCGTCGGCGACAAGCTGTCCTTCGGCCAGCGCATGGAGCGGCCGGCCGGGCAGGTCGCCGTGGTGGAGGGCGTGCGGCGCTACATCGGCATGCGCGAGGTGCACGGCGTCGCGCTGAACGTGGTGGTCGGGCTGGCGGAGGCCGAGCAGATGGCTGTCTTCGAACGCCAGCGCCGCGAGAAGATCGGCGAGGCTTCGGTGGTCAGCGCGGCACTGGTGGCGGGCACCGCCCTGTTGTGGCTATGGTCGTGGCAGGGCTCGCGCCACCGCGCCCGCATGCGGCGCGCGCAGGAGACGTATGCGGCGGCGTCGCTGGCCAGCCTGGACGCCTTCTTCGTGCTGCGCGAAGTGCGCGACGCCGGCGGCGCGATCATCGATTTCCGCTTCGTCGACGCCAATTCGCGGGCCGAGAAGATGACGGGGCTGAGCAAGGAGCGGCTGCGCCAGACGACCTTGTGCGGCCTGATGCCGCAGGCGCGCGGCAACGGCATGTTCGACCACCTGGTGCATGTGACCAGGGTGGGCGGCGTGCATGAGCAGGAATGGGAGAGCAATATCCCGCAGCTGCGGGCGCGCTGGCTGCATCAGCAGGTGGTGCCGGTGGAGGGCGGGCTGGTGGCCATCGTGCGCGACATCAGCGAACGCAAACTGGCCGAGGGCCGCATGCAGCACCTGGCGCACCACGACACGCTGACCGGCTTGCCGAACCGCGGCCTGATCGCCGAGCGGCTCGAGCTGACCATCGCCCAGGCCAGCCGGGGCGGCGGTTCGGTGCTGGTGGCCTTCATCGACCTCGATGGCTTCAAGCTGGTCAACGACGGGCTGGGACACAACGCCGGCGATGAGCTGCTGAAGGTGGTGGCCGCGCGCATGAGCGCCTGCCTGCGCGCCGGCGACACCGTGGGGCGCTTCGGCGGCGACGAATTCGTGCTGCTGTTGAACGAGCCGCGCCACGGCGAGGACGCGGCGCCGGTGCTGGAGCGGGTGCGCGAGGCGGTGCTTGAATCGATCGACGTGGGCGGGCAGGAAGTGCAGGTCAGCTGCAGCATCGGCGTGGCGGTCTATCCCAACGACGGCGCCGACGCCGGGACGCTGCTGATGCATGCCGACGCCGCCATGTACCGCGCCAAGGACATGGGCAAGAACAACTGCCAGTTCTACACGCGCGAGATGAACGCCAGCATCGAGGAGAAGCTGGTGCTGCTGGAGGGCCTGCGCGGCGCGCTGGACGACGGCCAGTTCCGGCTGGTGTACCAGCCCAAGGTGGACCTGCGCACGGGCCGCGTGTTCGGCGTGGAGGCGCTGGTGCGCTGGGAGCATCCGGAGCATGGCTGCATCGGGCCGGACCGCTTCATTCCGCTGGCCGAGGAAAGCGGCATGATCGTCGCGCTGGGCGAGTGGGTGCTGCGCACCGCCTGCCGCCAGAACCGCGCCTGGCAGGAGGCCGGCCTGGCGCCGCTGCGGATGGCGGTCAACGTCTCGCCGCGCCAGTTCGAGGAGCAGGGCCTGGTGCCGCGCGTGGCGCTGGCGCTGGCCGACAGCGGCCTGGCGCCGGAATGGCTGGAGCTGGAGGTGACCGAGGGCGTCATCATGCGCGACCTGACGCAGGCCGTGGCCAAGATGGGCGAGTTGCGGGCGATGGGGGTGTCGCTGTCGATCGACGATTTCGGCACCGGCTATTCGAGCTTGTCGGCGCTGAAGTCGTTCCCGGTCAGCACCTTGAAGATCGACAAGTCCTTCGTGCGCGACCTGGGCATCAGCGAAGGCGACCAGGCGGTGGCCAGTTCCATCATCGACCTGGCGCACCGGCTGCACCTGCGCGTGATCGCCGAGGGCGTGGAGACCGAGCAGCAATGCGCCTTCCTGCGCCAGAACGGCTGCGACGAGATGCAGGGCTACCTGTTCAGCCGTCCGCTGCCGCCGGAACAGCTGCGGCTGCTGCTGGCGGGGCAGGCCGCGCCGCACGTTACCGAGCCGCAGCCTTGCCTGCTGGCTTAGCCGCACGTTTGATGTGAAACAAGGCCGGTGCGCGGCCGGCCATCTACTCTGGACATTCGTTCCCGAGCCGGCGGTGGCTTTCATGCACATCCCTATTTCCCTGCTGTTGTTGCCCTTGTGCCTGGCCGGCTGCGCGGCCGACCTGCATCGCGCGCCGGGGCCGGGCGAGCCCGACGTCATCCCGATCACCGAGGAGTTGCTGGCCGCGCAGGGACGCCACGCGCCGGAGGCGGCCGGCGCGGGGAGCGCGGCGGTAGGTTCCTCGGCGACCGGTGCATCGGGTGGCGGCTTGGCGGCCGCCTCCTTGCCGGCCGGGCCGGCCGGCGGGCCTTACCGCCTCGGCGCCGGCGACGTGCTGGCGATCACCGTCTGGGACCATCCCGAATTGACCGGCGCCGTCGCGCGCGACCAGGGCGCGGACGGCGGCGCGCTCGGCCCGCCGGCGGCCAGCTTCGTGATCGACCAGGACGGCATGCTGGAATTTCCCTTCGCCGGCAAGCTGCACCTGGCCGGGCGCACGCGCGAGCAGGCGCGCAGCCTGCTGGCAGCGCGGCTGGCGCGCTACTTCCGCGCGCCGCGCGTGACCGTCGGCGTGCAGGCCTACCGCAGCCAGCGCGTCTACCTGGACGGCGAGGTCAAGGCGCCGGGCCTGCTGGCCATCAACGACATCCCGATGACCTTGCTGGAGGCGATCAACCGCGCCGGCGGCATGCTGCCCGGCGCCGACCAGAGCCGCATCACGGTCGAGCGCGGCGGCCAGCGCCACCGCGTGGACCTGGTGGCGGCGCTGCGCGGCGGCCGCCATCCGGCCGCGCTGCTGCTGGCCGACGGCGACATCGTGCGGGTGCCGCCGCGCGACGAGAGCAAGGTGTTCGTCGGCGGCGAGGTGCTGGCGCCGCGCGCGCTGACCATGCACGACGGCCGCCTCACGCTGAACGAGGCGCTGGGCGAGGCCGGCGGCATCAGTCCGCAGAGCGGCGACGCCGGCCAGGTGTACGTGGTGCGCCACACGCCGCAGGGTGCGCGCGTGTACCGCCTCGACGCGCGGCCGGCGCGGGCGATGGCGCTGGCCGAGCAGTTCGAGCTGTGGCCGCGCGACGTGGTGTATGTGGCGGCGTCGCCGCTGGCCAATTGGCACCGGACCATCAGCCAGCTGTTCCCCGGCGAGCTGTCGTCGGCGGTCGGCGCCACCCGGCCCTAGGAGGCGGCATGAACGACGCACACGATACTCCTCTGTTGCGCCCGCCAAGCGGCGGGGCCGTGCAGTTGATCGCGCCGGGCGCGGCGCCGCCCGAGCCCGGCGCGCTGCCGTGGCGCAGCTACGCGCACGTGCTGGCGGGGCGGCGCTGGCTGGTGGCGGCGGTCGCGCTGCTGTGCACGCTGGTGGCGCTGGTGTACGCGGTCGCCGCGCGTCCGGTGTACGAGGCCAACCTGCTGTTGCACGTCGAGGAGGACAATCCGAACGCGTCCAGGAACATCCTCAACGACGTGTCGTCGCTGTTCGAGACCAAGAAGGCGGCGATCGCCGAGATGGAACTGCTGCGCTCGCGCCTGGTGGTGGCGCGCGCGGTCGACGCCCAGCACCTGTACATCCAGACCGCGCCGCGCTACTTCCCGCTGGGCGGGGCCTGGCTGGCGGCGCGCGGCGACGGCCGGCTGTCGCGGCCGGGCTTGCTGGGCTACGGCGGCTATGTGTGGGGTGGCGAGTCGATCGCGGTGTGCCGCTTCGAGGTGCCGCTGGCCTGGTACAACCGGGATTTCTTCATCACCGCGCTGGGCGGCGGGCGCTACCGGCTGAGCGACGCCGGCGGCCGCGTGCTGCTCGAGGGCGCGGCCGGCGCGCTGGCGCACCAGGACGGCGACGGCGTCGAGCTGCAGGTGGAGAGCCTGCGCGCGCAGCCGGGCGGGCGCTTCGTCGTGCGCCGCACCACGCGGCTGGCGGCGCTGGAGCAGTTGCAGAACGCGCTGCAGATCAGCGAGCAGGGCAAGCAGTCGGGCGTGATCGCGGTGCGCCTGCAGGGCCACGACGCGCAGCAGGTGGCGGCGACGCTGGGCCAGATCGGCGCCGAATACATGCGGCAGAACCTGGCGCGCCGCAGCGAGGAGGCGGAGAAGACGCTGGCCTTCCTCGACCAGCAACTGCCGGCGCTCAAGGCTCAGCTGGAGCAGGCCGAGCTGCGCTACAACGGCTATCGCGGCAGCCACGGCAGCATCAATATCGACCAGGAGGTGCGCATCGCGCTCGACAGCCTGGCGGCGGCGCAGGCGCGGCGCAGCGCGCAGGTGCAACGGCGCGCCGAGCTGCTGGGCCGCTACACGGACGAGCATCCGCTGCTGCGGGCGCTCAACGCGCAGGCGCGGGCGTCGGAGCGCGAGATCGGCGCGCTGCAGGAGCGCATCGCGCAATTGCCGCTGCTGGAGCAGGAGCAGTCGCGGCTGGCGCGCGAGGTCAAGGTCGACACCGATCTGTACACGGCGCTGCTGAACACGGCGCAGCAGTTGCGGCTGGTGGCGGTGGGGCGGGTCGGCAATGTGCGGCTGGTGGACGCGCCGGTGGCGCCGGAGCGCGCGCTGCTGCCGGACCGGCCGCTGATCGTGGTGCTGGGGCTGGTGACCGGCCTGTTCCTGGGCACGCTGCTGGCGTTCGCCAGCCGGGCGGTGCGCGGCGGCATCGACGCGCCGGCGCGCATCGACGCGCTACTGGGCGCGCACGCGGTGCAGGCGGTCATTCCGCACAGCCGGCGCCAGGCGCGCTGGCGGCGGTCGCGCACGCAGGGGCCGCTGCTGCTGGCGCGGGCGGCGCCGGACGACGCGGCGGCCGAGGGCCTGCGGGCGTTCCGCGCGGCCTTGCTGTTCGGCCTGGCGCGCAGGCGCAACAACGTGGTGTGTTGCCTGGGGCCGGCGCGGCGGGTGGGGGCGTCGTTCGTGTCGGTCAACCTGGCGTTGCTGCTGGCGGCCGGCGGCCGGCGCACGCTGCTGATCGACGCCGACCTGCGCGACGGCAACCTGCACGAGCATTTCGGCGTCGGGCGCGCGGCCGGGCTGGCCGACTGCCTGGCCGGCGCGCTGGCGCCGCAGCAGGCCGTGCGGCGCGAGGTGGCGCCCGGCCTCGATTTCATCGGCGCCGGCAGCGTGCGGGCCGGCCCGGCCGAGCGGGCTGAGCTGCTGCAGCGCTTCCAGCCTTCGCAGCTGCTCGAATCGCTGGGCGCGCATTACGACGTGGTGCTGCTGGCGGCGCCGCCGTTGCCGGCCCGGGCCGATGCGCTGGCGGTCGCGGCGCTGGCCGGCGCGGTGTTCCTGGTGGCGCGCGCCGGCGTGACCACCGAAGCCGAGCTGTGCGATGCGATCCGGCGCCTGAACCTGGCCGGCATCGCGCCGCACGGGGTGCTGTACAACGATGCCTGACGGCAGCTAATTCCTGTTGACATTTTGTCTTGCCAGAATTTTTTTCTAAAAGCATTGAACTATAGAATTTGATTCAGATCAAACCTCGCTCATTCACTTAATGTAGCGAGGAACGTCTGATGAAGAAATCTGTCATTTACCTGTCTCAAGGAAACGTCGTGGCCGGCGGCGTGTGCGCGGTGTTGCTGGCTGCCTGCGGCGGCGAAGGCGGCGCGCCCACCCCGGCCCCGCCGGCCCGGCTGGCCGCCGAGGCCAGCTACAACGGCCTGCTGGCCGGGGCCGAGCTGTACGTTTCCCCCGCAGGCTCGGACAGCAACGCCGGCACGCAGGCGGCGCCCTTCCTGACCATCGCCAGGGCGGCGCAGGCGGCCACGGCAGGCGCGACCATCCACCTGGCGCCGGGCCGCTATGCCGGCGGCTTCCGCACCGCCGCCAGCGGGACGGCGACGGCGCGGATACGCTATGTGTCGGACACGCGTTGGGGCGCGAAGATCGTGCCGCCGGCCAGTTCCACCAATGACGTGGCCTGGGACAATCGCGGCAGCTACGTCGACATCGACGGTGTCGAGGTGGACGGCAGCGCGGTCCAGGCCGGCACGCGCTGGAGCACCGGCATCTATACCGCCGGGGCGTTCGGCACGGTGCGCAACAGCCATGTGCACCATATCGGGCAGGGCGGCTGCGTGTCCGGCGGCGGTATCGGTTCGGACAGTTATTACGGCGGCGCCAGCAACGATGTGTTGGCCAACGTGGTGCACGATATCGGCGCGGCCGGCTGCAAGAGCATGTACGGCGTCTACATCAACACGGCCGACAGCGAGGTCAAGAACAACCTGGTCTACGGCGTGTCGAACGCGGCGGTGAACCTGTGGCATGACGCGACGCGGGTGGCCGTGAGCAACAACACCATCTTCGCCGCGTATGTGGGCGTGGTGGTGGGCAGCGGCGACTATTACCACGCCACGGCGGCGGGCGACTACGACCGCGTGAGCAACAACATCGTGTATGACACCACCTATGGCGTGATGGAGCTGGGCACGATCGGCACGCACAACACTTATGCGAACAACCTGATGTATCTGCAGACGTCCTACGCCTATTTGCTCAGCAGGAGTTTCGCGGTGGCGACGATCGCCGCGCCGCCGCAGTTCGTCAACTACGTGCGCAGCGGTGGCGGCGACTACCATCTGGCGGCGGCCTCGCCGGCGATCGACAGGGCGCTGGCGGCCGACGCGCCGGCCACCGACCTGGACGGCAAGGCGCGGCCGTACGGCGCCGCCTCCGATGTCGGCGCGTACGAGTACGTTGGCGGTACGCCGACACCGACACCGACGCCGACGCCGGCCACGGCCAACCAGCTGTACGTGGCCACCACCGGTTCGGATGGCAACCCAGGCACCCAGGCCGCGCCATTGCGGACCATCGCCCGCGCGGCGTCGCTGGCCGTTCCCGACACCACGGTGCACGTGGCGGCGGGCACCTATGCCGGCGGCTTCAAGACCACCGCCAGCGGCTCCGCCGGCGGCCGCATCTACTACCTGTCCGACACGCGCTGGGGCGCGCGCATCGTGCCGCCGGCCAGCTCCAGCAACGACACGGCCTGGGACAACCGTGGCAGCTATGTCGACATCGTCGGCTTCGAGATCGACGGCAGCGCCACGCAGGCCGGCACGCCGTGGACGCACGGCATCTACAACGGCGGTTCCTACGACGCGATCCGTGGCAACCATGTGCACCATATCGCGCTCGGCGGCTGCACCAGCGGCGGCGGTTCGGCCATCGGAATCGACGCCTACTACCACGGCGTGATGGGCGACGTCGTCGGCAATGTGGTGCACGACATCGGGCCGGCCGGCTGCCGCTGGGTGCAGGGCATCTACCTGAGCACGTCCGGCAGCGTGGTCAACAACGTGGTCTACCGCGTGTCCGAGGCGGCCATCCATTTGTGGCACGACGCCAGCCATGTGGTCATCGCCAACAACACGGTGTCGTCGTCGGACACCGGCATCATCGTCGGCGGCGGCGACTTCTACTTCACCAGCGGACCGGACGACTACACGCACGTGGTCAACAACATCGTCTACGACAACCGCTACGGCATCTCCGAGCAGGGCTCGACCGGTACGCACAATACCTACAGCAACAACCTGTCGTTCCAGAACAGCAGCTACAACTGGAGCCTGCTCAACGGCCTGAGCGCGGCCGCCACGGTGACGGCCGACCCGCAGTTCGTCGCCTACAGCCGCAGTGGCACGCCGGACTTCCACCTGCGCAGCATCTCGCCCGCCAAGGGCGCCGGCACCACCAGCTACGCGCCGTCCGTCGACATCGAGGGCACGCCGCGTTCGCCGGTCAGCATCGGCGCCTACCAGTAGGCCCGGACGTTCGGCCGAGGCTGGCGCGGCGGCCGGTTCGTGGGCGGCGGCCGGCACCCGCGCCGGTCGGCCGGCTCACGACGTCCGGCTGCGGGGCCGGCGGGGTGGCCGGCTCGCCGCCGCGTTCGGCCAGCCAGCGCCGGATGCGCCGCCGCAGGCGCGCCGTCTGCGCCTCGAACGGCAGGTGGAACAGGTAGGCCAGCGCCACCACCACGGCCAGCATGGCGGCATACACCGCCAGGCTGGCCGGCTGCCGTGGCGACAGCGGCGCGCCGCCGCGGTAGGTCCACAGCATCTGCTGTAGCGGGATGTGCACCACGTACAGCGTGAACGAGAAGCTGGCCAGGAAGGCGCCGGCCGCGGCCAGCCAGCGGCGCGGCGGCGCCCCGCGCTCCAGGCTGCACAGGCACAGCAGGGCCAGGGCGCCGAACAGCAAATGCGGCAGCCATGTGGCCGTGCTCAGGTCGCCGTCCGGGCCGCGCAGGCGCAGCCAGACCGCCACGCCGATGGTGCCGGCCACGCAGGCGCGGCGTCCCCACGGCCCGGCGTCCCAGCGCAGGCGGGAGGCGCCCGCGCCCAGCAGCCACAGCGTGAAATACAGCAGCATCACGGGCGGCAGGCGGCTGGCGATCGCCAGCGCCGCCCCGGCCGCGCCCGCGCGCACGCGCACGGTGGCGCCGCGCGCTGCCAGCAGCAACAGCGGGAACAGCGCGTAGTACCAGGTTTCGTTGGCCAGGCTCCACAGCGGGAAGTTGCCGCCGAACGCGGGCACGGCCAGCGTCTGCACGCCGGCCAGGTTGCCCAGCAAGGTGAGCAGCGACCAGGGCTGGCCGCCGCCGACGTCGGCGCTGGCCGCCAGCGTGCCATCGGCCAGGCCGAGCAGCAGCATCAGCGCGAAGGCCGGCAGCAGCACGATCCACAGCCGCGTCAGGCGGTCGATGCCGTAGTCGCGCAGCGCGTGCGGGCGGCCGTGGCGGTCGAGCAGGCTGCCGCCGACCAGCCAGCCGCTCAGCACGAAGAACAGCACCACCGCCAGCTGCGCGAAGCCGGTCGCGAACGCCAGCGCCTGGTACCACAGCGGCGGATGCTCCAGCGTGCGCAGGCCGGGGAACACCTGCGCGCGCAGATGGGCGGCCGCCACCTGCAGCGCCGCCAAGCCGCGCAGCAATGCGATCCACGGCGACGGCTGGTCGCGCGGCGTCAGGCGGCTGCGCGCAAGCAGGCGCCGCCGCGCGGCCGGCGCCAGCAGCACCGCCAGCGTGCAGAACACGATGCGCAGGTCGCCGCCGAAGCTGCGCTCGCGCACGTAGCGCAGGTAGTATTCCAGCTTGATCGGCAGCACCTGTTGCAGGTAGGCCTGCTCGGGGTCGGCCGCGCGACGCAGGATCTCGCCCTCGTCGCGGAAGCGGATCGCGGCCCAGTCGGTGATGCCGGGCGGCACCGACAGCACCAGCGCGCGCGCGGCCGGCGGATAGTGGGCCACGTAGCGCGACACCTCGGGGCGCGGGCCGACCAGGCTCATCTGGCCGAGCAGCACGTTGAGCAGCTGCGGCAGCTCGTCGAGCTTGTGGCGGCGCAGCAGCCGGCCGGCGCGGGTGGCGCGGGCGTCGTCGGCCAGCGACAGTTGGCCGGTCTCCTCGGCCGAGGGCGCCATCGTGCGGAACTTGCGGATGTCGAAGGGGCGGCCGTGGCGGCCCACGCGGCGCTGGCGGAACAGCACCGGGCCGGGCGAGTCGCACTTGATCCACACGGCCAGCAGCAGCAACAGCGGCGCCAGCAGCACCAGCCCGGCCAGCGCGGCGGCCACGTCGAACAGGCGTTTGGCTAACATAGCAGCTCCCTGAGCGCGGCGATCACGCGCGCCTGGTCGGCGTCGCGCATGCGGGTGTACAGCGGCAGGGTCAGCAGCATCGGCCAGCTGGCCTCGGCCTGCGGGAACTGTTCCGGACGCAGCCGGTAGCGCTCGCGCCAGTAGGGCTGGCGGTGCAGCGGGATGTAGTGGACGCTGGTGCCGATTCCGCGCTCGGCCAGCAGCTCGATCAGGCGGTCGCGCGCCAGCGGGGCGTCGGCGCGCAGGCGCACCGGGTACAGGTGCCAGGCGTGCCGGCTGCCGGGGCCGGCGTCCGGCGGCAGCCGCAGCGGCAGGCCGGCCAGGCCCTCGCGGTAGCCGCGCGCCAACGCCTGGCGGCGTTCCAGGAAGCGGCCGATCTTGCGCAGCTGCTGGCGGCCGACGGCGGCGGCGACGTCGCCCAGGTTGTATTTGTAGCCGGGCGCGACCACCTGGTAGAACCAGGCCGGGCGGCGCGAGGTGTAGCGCTCGAACGCGTCCTCGCTGATGCCGTGCAGGCGCATGGTGCGCGCGCGCCGGCACAGCGCGGCGTCGCGGCTGACCAGCATGCCGCCCTCGCCGGTGGTGATGGTCTTGTTGGCGTAGAAGCTGAACACGGTGGCGTCGCTGTCGAGCGTGCCGACCAGGCGGCCGTTGTGGACGGTGGGGAAGGCGTGGGCGGCGTCCTCGACCACGCGCAGGTCGCGGGCGCGCGCCAGCGCCAGGAGGGCGTCCATGTCGCAGGCCAGGCCGCCGTAGTGCACCGGCAGGATGGCGCGCGTGCGCGGCGTGATCGCGGCTTCGGCGGCGGCCGCGCTGATGCCCAGCGTGGCGTCGTCAATGTCCACGCACACCGGGTCGGCGCCCAGGTAGCGCACCACCTCGGCGGTGGCGGTGAAGGTCATGGTCGGCACCAGCACCTCGTCGCCGGGGCCGATGCCCAGCGCCTCCAGCGCCAGGTGCAGGCCGGCGGTGGCCGAGTTGACGGCGATGGCCTCGACGCCGCCGCCGAGGTAGGCCGCGAAGTCCCGCTCGAACTGGCGGCAGACCGGGCCGCTGGTGATCCAGCCCGAACGCAGGCATTCAAGGACCGCCTCGGCCTCCTCGGGGCCGAGGTCGGGCAGGGCGAACGGCAGGAAGCTGTCGTCGGGCGATGCGGCGGGCGGTCTCGGCGCGGGCGTGCACAGGCCGGGTGCCGATGGGGCGGGTGCGGACAGGACCGGCGTGGACGGGGCGGTCGCGGATGCGGCGGGCGCACACGTGGCGGACATGGGCGCGGCGGACGTGGGCATGGCCGGGGCGTGCAAGGGGCGGGACGGCTTCATCATGGTCTCCTCGGTGATGTGCGCTTTACGCGGGCGCGGCGCAGGCGGCCAGGAAGCGGTGCGCCAGGATGCGGTAGTCGAGCCGCTCGCGCGCGTAGGCGGCGCCGCGCGCGCCCAGCGCGGCCCGCTCGGCGGCCGGCAGCGCGGCCAGGCGGGCGATGGCGTCGGCCAGCGCGGCCGGGTCGTCCGGCGGCGTGCTCAGGCCGCAGCCGGCCTCGGCCACGGGATCGTTGGCGGCGTCGACCGCGTGGACGATGGGCCGCGCGGCCATCATGTAGTCGCCCAGCTTGTTGGGGGAGATGCCGTAGCGGTACAGCGGCTGGCGCTGCCAGCCGAGATAGGCCAGGTCGAAGCGCGCCAGCAGCGCCGGCATGTAGCGCCGCTCCAGCGCCGGCAGGAAGTGCACGTTGTCCAGCCCGGCCTCGGCGGCCTGCCGGCGCAACGCCTCGCGCGCCGGGCCGGCGCCGGCCAGCACGAAGGCCAGCGGGTGGCCGCGCAGCCGCACGGCGGCCGCCAGCAGGTTGTCGAGCGCGTTGGCGGCGCCGTGGCTGCCGGCGTAGCCGACCACGATCTGCCCGCGCAGGCGCTCGAACAGCGCGGCGGCCGGCGCCGGCAGCGGCGCCAGCCGGCCTGCCATTCGTCCGGACAGACGCCGTTGGGCACCACGTGCAGCTTGTGCGGCGCCATGCCGCGCGCGGCCATGTGCGCGGCCGCGTTGGGCAGCAGCGAGATCACGGTGTCGGCGTGGCGGTAGGCGTAGTCCTCGGCGGCCTGCATCAGCACGATGAAGGGGTGCCAGCGCGACATGCCGCCCAGCAGCATCGGCGACAGCGGCCACAGGTCGTGCACCTCGAACGCCAGGCGGGCGCCGGCCAGGCGGGCGATGCGGCGCGCCGGCCAGATGTCGGCCGGGTAGGTGCTGGAGGCGATCACCAGGTCCGGCCGGGCGGCGCGCGCCAGCGGCCGGGCGCCGCGGTACAGCGCGGCGACGAAGGCGGCCATGTTGGCCGCGCGCGCCACGCCATTGCCGTGGTAGGCCGGCGCCGCATGCCAGCGGTAGGCGATGCCGTCGATGGTCTCGTCCAGCACGGCCCGCCCCCCTAGCTGCGGCGCGCGGTTGCGCAGGTGGCTGTGGGCGGCGGCCACGATGCGCACGCGGTGGCCGGCGCGCACCCATTCGCGCGCCAGGAAATACGGCCGGTATTCCATGCCGTGGCGGACCGAGCCGGCGTAGTGGTTGATCAGCAGGATGTTCATGCGCGCTCCCAGGCGTTACCAGCGCCACGCCTCGACCAGGCGCAGCAGGTTGTGGCGGCTGCTGGCTGTCCAGTTGGTGCGCCATTGGGCCGGGTGGGTCAGCAGGCAGATGCGGCGGTGGCGGCCCAGCGCCTGCTGCGGCGGCTGCGGATGGAAGTACTGCGGCGCCGGGCGGTCGCTGATGTACAGGTCGAAGCTGGCCAGCAGCGCCGGGTCGTAGCATTCGCAGGCGATGCCGCAGCGCGCGCGCAGCGCGGAATCGTCCAGCAGCTCGCAGTTGGCCATGCCGAGCCGGCGGTTGGCGAAGTCGCCGTGGCTGGCGACGGTGCGCAGCTTGACGCCGACGCCGGCCTCGACGCGGTGGAAGTTGCGCTCGAATTCGGCGCGGATCTCCGGCAGGCGGGCGCGCACGGCGTCGGCCTGCCTGAGGTGCTCGCGCTTGGCGTAGGTGGCCACCTCCTCGTAGTGGTAGCTGGCCTCGCTGCCGTAGCGTTCGATGTCGCGCATCAGGCCGAAGTCCAGCGTCGACAGGCGGAAGTAATAGCTGGCGTGCACGCCATGCCGCTGCTCCAGCGCGAACAGCGCGCGCGCGGTGCGCAGGTCGGTGTCGATGTCGTGGCGGTGCACCAGCACCGGTCCGTCGGGCGCGCCCGACCGCGGCGCCGCCAGCCAGCCGCGCACCGAGGTCTGGCGGTAGCCGGCCTGGCTGGCCTGCCGCAGCAGCGCGGCGTAGTGGTGCAGGCGCGACGGCATCAGGTAGTCGCTGTAGAGGCGGCGCAGGATGGTGTTCATAGCAGCGTGTACCTTGCGCGGTAGGGGGAGAAACCCAGCATGGTCTTGAACTGCCGCAGACCCGGCTTGGCGCCGAAGAAGGTGTCGTACATCAGGTAGTGCGGGCCGTGGCCGGCCTGCAGCTCCTGCAGCAGTTCGATGACGATGTCGGTCACCATCAGGTGCATGGCGCCGTCGTTGTTGCGGTAGCCCAGCAGCTGCGAGAAGGCGGCGAAGTTGCCGTAGCGGCCGACGTTGCAGTAGGCGGCCAGCCGGCCGTCCTTGTTGAACACGCCGTAGTAGCGGAAATGGCTCAGCGCTTCGTAGCGCGGCGGCTTGTGCTGGTAGCGCTCGTCCATCGGCCGGCCCTGGCGGCTGGCGCTGCTGGTGTTGATGGCGTGGATGGCGTCGATGTGCTCGTTGCGGTCGATGCGCGCCAGCGTGTAGCCGCGCCGCCTGGCCTTGCCGGCGTAGCTGGCGGCGCCGCAGCGCCCGGTGATGCTGGCCAGGTAGGCGGCCGGCGTCGGGTGGCGGCGCAGGTCGATCAGCGCCACGCCCAGCTGCTTGTGGCCGAACAGCTTGTATTTCGGATGCGGCCGCGTGAAGCGGCGGTGCGTGTCGAGCACGTCGGCCGGATGCAGGCGCGGGTCGAAGGTCAGGCTCGCCACGGGCAGGCGGGCGACGTCCAGCAACAGGCGGAACGGACGGGTAAGCGTGGCGATCATGCCGGCATCTCCCTCAATGGATGGAATAACGGACGCGGTAGGGCGCGAAGCCCAGCTTTTTCTTGAACTCCCGCAGGCCCGGCAGGGCCCCCAGGTAGGTGTCGTACATCAGGTAGTTCAGCCGGCCCTCGTCGATCAGGCGGCAGGCGATGTCGGCCAGCAGCAGGTACATCAGGCCGTCGCTGGTCTTGTAGCCCAGCAGGTGGTCGGTGGCGGCGAAGTCGCCGTAGATGCCGAGGTCGCAGTAGGCGGCCAGCCGGCCGTCCTGGTCCAGCACGCCGTAGTAGCGGAAGCTGTCGACCGCGACGAAGTGCTCGGCGCGGTCGGCGTAGGACGGATCCATCGGCCGGCCCTGGCGCTGCGCCAGCGAAGTGTTGATGCGGTGGATGTCGTCGATGTAGCGGTTGCGGTCGATCTCGGCCACGCGGTAGCCGTGGGCGCGGGCGCGCCGGCTCTGGTAGCCGGCGTAGTCCTTGCGGCCGACCGCCCGCAGGTAGGCGGCGCTGTCGCGGTAGGCGCGCAGGTCGAGCAGGGCGACGCCGAGCGACTTGAAGCGCACCAGCTTGCAGCGCGGATGCGGGCTGGTGAACAGTGCGTGGGTGCGCTCGACCAGCTCGGGGTTGAGCGCGCGCTCGAAGCGCAGCCGCGCGCGCGGCAGGCGCAGCACGTCGGCGATCAGCGCCAGCTGTGCGGGCAGGGCGTGGAGGCGGTCAGAGGTTTTCATAATAGCGCAGCAGTTGTTCGGCTTGGCCGCGCCAGTGGTAGCGCGCCAGCACGGCGGCGCGGCCGTTGCGGCCCATGCGGCGCGCCAGTTCCGGGTCGGCGGCCAGGCGGTCGATGGCGGCGGCGATGGCGGCCGGGTCGCGCGGATCGACGCACAGGCCGCAGCCGGCGTCGTCGACGATGCGGCGCCACAACGGGAAGTCCGAGGCGATCACGGCGATGCCGGCCGCCATGTATTCGAACAGCTTGACCGGCAGCGCGTCCAGGTGGTTGGCGGCCGGCAGCAGCGTGACCAGGCCGGCGCGCGAGGCGGCCATCAGCGCGGCCACGCCGCTGCGGCCGAGCACGCCATGGGCGTCGATCCGCTCCCAGCCGGGCTGGACCCGCATGTGCGCGGCCAGCTCCGGTTCGCTGAAGCGGCCGGCCAGGCCCACGCGCACGGGCGTGCGCAGCAGCGTGCAGGCGCGCACCAGTTCGGCGATGCCGCGCAGCGCGCTCAGGCCGCCGACATAGCACACCTGCAGCGGCTGGCCGTCCCAGGCGGCGGCGCCGAATTCCTCCGGCTGCGGATAGTTGTGGATGGCGACGGCGCCCGGCTGGATGGGCAGGAACTTGTCGCGGATGACGGGGGTGGCGGCGATCACGCCGTCGAGCCGGGCGCAGGCGCGGCGCTCGAAGCGGGCGTAGGCGGCCGACAGCAGGCGCCGCAGCGGCGCGTTCAGGTAGGGCTTGCCCAGCAGCTGCAGCGGCACGTCCTCGTGGGCGTCGAACACCACCTTGCGGCCGCGCCGCCGCAGCAGCAGGCCGGCCGGCAGCAGCTCCGGGTCGTGCAGCTGGATGATGTCGGCGTCGAGCGCCCGCGCGCGCCGGTACACGCGGCAGGTGGCGTGCAGCATGCGGTCGAGGCGGCCGCGTGCGGCGCCGGCGTCGACGATGCTCACGCCGTCGCGCCTGGCATCGCCCAGGCCGTCGGCCACCACCAGCGTGACCTGGTGGCCGTGCGCGGCCAAGGTGCGGCACTGCTTGCCGAAGATGCGGCTGTCGTCGCGCGGGTGCGCCGAGCTCAGGTGGGCGATCTTAAGCATGGTCCGCTCCGGCGCGGTAGCGCGCGTAGGCGCCCAGCGCGGCGCCGATCAGCATGTCGCTGAAGAAGTGCGACAGGCACAGCAGCAGCACGGTCATGCCGAGCAGGCTCCAAGCCAGCAGGAAGGCCGGGCCGCGGCCGTCGCGCCCGCCCACCGCCCAGGTGTGCAGGCCCATCTGCAACAGCGGGTACAGCAGCAGCGCCAGCAGCGCGGCAAAGCCGAACAGGCCGAGGTCGACCCAGGCCGACAGGATGTTGTGGCTGTACAGGCCGACCGGATAGCTGCCGTAGTCGCCGAGGATGGGGTGCTCGCCGATGGTGCGCAGCGCGTTCAGGGTCAGCTGGTGGCGCATGTTGGCCGAGGTCGAGTGCGACAGGTCCAGCAGCTCCAGCGTGCGGTTGCCGGGCACGGCCGCCAGCAGCAGCGCCAGCAGGCGCGGCGCCAGCAGCGCCAGCGCGGCGAAGGCGGCGGCCGTGGCGGCGCGGCGGCGCGTGGCGTGCAGTTCGATCAGCGGGACCAGGAACAGCAGCGCGCCGAACTCGCTGCGCGCGGTGTTGACGTACAGCGTGGCCGCGCCCAGCGCGTACCAGGCCCAGCGCAGCGGCGCCTGGCGCGTGGTGGCCAGCACGGCGGCCAGCGGCAGCAGGTAGGAGCGCGAGAATCCCTGGTAGGTGGCGACGCTGTCGGGATCGCGCGCTTCGCCCAGCGCGGCCAGGTAGAAGGCGCCGTCCACCGCGTACGCGAACACCACGCAGGACATGGCGGCCAGGCTGGCGTATTGGGTCAGGCGGAAGCGGCGGCTGGTGCAGTCGAGCGTGCTGAAGATGACGAACAGGTTGAACAGGTAGAGCAGGGCCAGCGCGTGGTGCGCGGTGATGGCCGGGTTGGCGCTGGGCGCGTGGCAGGCCACCATGGCGCCGAAATAGGCCAGGAAAGCCAGCAGCGCGGCGTCCACCCGTGGCAGCTGGTGGCGGGCGCGGTGCAGCCGGCGCCAATAGGTCAGCAGCATGGCCGGCAGCAGCAGCAGCGAGACGGCGGCGAAATAGCCGCCCAGGTAGGCGCGGATCAGGCCCAGGCCCAGCAGCGTCTGGTAGGCGAAGAAGCCGGGGAACAACAGGAAGAAGCCGAGCTCGGCCCAGGCGGTGTCCGGCCGGGCGGCAGCGCGCGCGACCGGTGCGCGAGATGCGGCGGCGGTCGGTTCGGTTGGCGCTGGGTGCGCGGCGCCGGCGGTGGCGTCAGCGGGCCGCATGCAGCCTCCCGGCGGGATCTCGGTCCAGCGCGTAGCGGTAGGACATGCGCAGGTACACGAGGTACAGCAGCGAGTAGCCGGTCGCGTAGGCGGCCACGCTCTGGTGCAGCGTGAGCGGCGCGGCGAACACGGCCAGCGTCATCGCGAACAGCGCCAGTTGCCAGGCCAGTTCGATCTTCTGGCGGCCGGCCACGAAGAACACATAGCTGAGCGGGCTGGCGATGAAGTTGAGGAAATACAGCGGCGCCAGGATCTGCGCCAGCTCGCCGGCCGCGCGCCACGGCGCGCCGAAGGCGAAGGCGAACAGCGGCGGCGCGGCCAGCAGCAACAGCAGCGACGGCAAAAAGCCCAGCAGCAGCAGCACGCGCGCCGCGTGGCGCCAGGCCGGACGGCAGTTGCCGCTGTTCTGGTACTGGCGCACCGATTCGCGCTTGAACACTTCCTGCACCGAGGCCGCCAGCAGCGAGACCGGCGCCGCCAGCACCCGTTGGGTGAGCGCGAACTGGCCGGCGGCCAGCGCGCCGTGGCGGGCGCCGATCAGCAGCAGCGGCAGCGGGCCGATGGCGGCGTTGAGCACGTTCGATGGCAGCGCGTAGCGCCAGAACGCGCGGTGGGCGTGCAAATAGCGTCGCTGGGCTGGTGTCGGCAACGCGCCGCGCCGCAGCCGCCGCGCCAGCAGGCGCAGACGTACCAGCGGACGGCGTGCGCGCGTCCGCGACGATGGCGGCCGCAGCAGCAGGCGGGCGGCGGCCAGGCCGGTGGCCAGGCCCAGCAGCTGTCCGGCCGGCAGCGCCACGCGCCCGCGCCGGCCGCCAGCAGCGCCAGCTGCGACAGCGCGACGCCGCCGGCCGCCCAGATCTTGGCCTTGGCGGCCGGCGCGAAGGCGTTGTGCGAGGCGGCGTAGGCCAGCGTGGTCTGCATGCCGGCGGTCAGCCAGGCGGCCGCGCCCAAGGTCAGCACGCCGCTCCACGGCAGCGTGGTCCATCCCGCCGCCCGCGCGGCCGTCGCGGCCAGGGTCAGCAGCGCGGCCAGCCAGCCGGCCGACCACGCGACCACGCCAAAGCACAGCCGCTGGCGCGCCGGCGCGTGGTCGATGATCATGGCGTTCTCCATGCGCAGCGTGGCCGCGACCGCCGCGATGGCGACCACGCCGTACCACACGCCGAACCGGCCCAGGTCGGCCGGCCGGCACAGGCGGGTGATCAGCGGCGCGGCCAGGATGGGCAGCGCCTGCGCCGCCACCGAACCGCTCAGCACGGTCAGCAGATGCTTCCAGAAGGGCGGCAGGGCGCGCATGGCCAAGCTCCGGTCAGCGGCCGTCGGCGGCCAGCACGATGGCGGCGATGCGCTCGGCGGCGGCCTCGGCCAGATACGGCCCCATCGGCAGGCTCAGCACCTGCCGCGCCAGCAGGTCGGCTTGCGGACAGTCGGCCTGGTCCATGGCGGCGTAGGCCGGCTGGCGGTGGATCGGCAGCGGGTAGTGCACCGCACTGGGGATGCCGGCCAGCTGCAGCGCCGCCTGCACCGCCGCGCGGTTGCGCGGCGCGATCGTGTATTGCGCGTAGACGCTGGTGCGGTCGGGCCGCGGCGCGAAGGTGGCGACGCGGCCGGCGAACAGGCGCTCGTAGCGGTTCGCCACGCGCTGACGCGCCGCCAGCTCCTGCGCGAACAGGTCCAGCTTGGCCAGCACGATGGCGCATTGCAGCGTGTCCATGCGGCCGCCGACGCCGACCCGGGTGTGGTGGTAGCGCCGCGCCTGGCCGTGCACGCGGATCTCGCGCATGGCCTGCGCCAGCGCGTCGTCGCTGGTGAAGGCGGCGCCGCCGTCGCCGTAGCAGCCAAGCGGCTTGCTGGGGAAGAAGCTGGTGCAGCCGATGGTCGACAGGTTGCAGCTGCGCCGGCCCCGGTAGGCCGCGCCGAAGCTTTGCGCCGCGTCCTCGATCACCGCCAGCCCGTGCTCGAGCGCGATGGCGTTGATGGCGTCCATGTCGGCCGGTTGGCCGTACAGCGACACCGGCATGATGGCGCGCGTGCGCGGGCCGACGCGCGCGGCGATGCGCGCCGGGTCGAGGTTGGCGCTGCCGGGCTCGACGTCGACGAACACCGGCCGCGCGCCGGCCAGCACGATGGCCTCGGCGGTGGCGATGAAGGAGAACGGCGTGGTGATGACCTCGTCGCCCGGCCGCACGTCCAGCGCCATCAGCGCGATCAGCAGCGCCTCGGTGCCGGAGGCGGCGGTCACGCAGTGGCGCGCGCCGGTGTAGTCGGCCAGGCGCCGCTCCAGTTCGGCCACCTCGGGCCCCATGATGTACTGGCCGTGGTCCAGCACGCGCCGCACGGCCGCGTCGATCGGCGCGCGCAGCAGCCGGTATTGCGCCTTCAGGTCGGTCATTTCCATGGCGCGCTCCGGCCGTCGTCCTCCTGCGGCATGCAGCGCCCGTCCTCCAGCACATATTGCTCGCCGCTGTGCGGGCAGCGCGCGCGGCCGCCGCCGCGCGGGAACGGCAGCCGCTCGCCGTGGCGGCTGATCCAGCCCAGCGGGCGCGCCGGCACGCCGGCCATCAGCGCGAAGTCCGGCACGTCGCGCGTGACCACCGCGCCGGCGCCGATGAAGGCGTAGCGGCCGATCGTCACGCCGCAGACGATGGTGGCGTTGGCGCCGATGGTGGCGCCGCGCCGCACCAGCGTGGGCCGGTACTCGTGCTTGCGCACCACGGCCGCGCGCGGATTGTGGACGTTGGTGAACACCATGCTGGGGCCGCAGAACACGTCGTCCTCGATGGTGACGGCGTCGTACACCGACACGTTGTTCTGCAGCTTGACGCGGTCGCCGATGGCGGCGTCGCCGCCGACGTAGACGTTCTGCCCGAGCGAGCAGCCGGCGCCGATGCGGGCGCCGCCGCACACGTGGCTGAAATGCCAGATCCGCGTGCCGGCCC
>NZ_JABWEF010000024.1:0-110351 GCF_013369445.1 Duganella sp. BJB1802
GAGGCCGGTCAGTATGGCGCCGGCGCGCGCGCGCCAGGCGTGGCCGTCGGCGCGCGCTTCCGGCCCGGTGATCCACTGGCTGACACCGTTGTGCAGCGCCGTCATGCCGTCCAGGCTGGCGGCGGTCTTCATACGCACCCATGGCAGGCCACGCGTCATGCGCGAGAAGAAGCCAATGTTCAGCTCGTATGCCTGTTCGGCCAGCAGGCCGACGCTGGTCTCGATGCCGGCTGCGGCCAGCTTGGCCATGCCCTGCCCGGCCACCAGCGGATTCGGGTCTTCCATCGCCGCCACCACGCGGCCCAGGCCGGCACGCACCAGCGCATCCGAGCATGGCGGCGTGCGGCCGTGGTGGTTGCACGGTTCCAGCGTGACGTAGGCGGTGGCGCCGCGCACGTCGTGGCCGCGTGCCTGCGCATCCTTGAGCGCCTGGATTTCCGCGTGGTCGCTGCCGGCCTGCTGGGTGACGCCGGCGCCGATCACCTGCCCGTCGCGCACGATCACGCAGCCGATGTGCGGGTTCGGCGAGGTGGTGTACAGCCCTTTCGCGGCCCATTCCAGCGCCAGCGTCATGCCTTCGAGATCGTTGTTGATGTCCACGTTGTCCTTAATCCTTGGCGCTGGCGCAGCTGGCGTCGCCCGCCGCCGGGTCGCACACGCGTGCCCGGCCCAGCATATTGATCTTGATGTTGCGCACGTCGTCGCCCCGCGCCAGCGACAGCGTGCCCCAGCGCGCGGCCAGGCTGTTGCTCGCGTTGCAGGCGCGCCCAGCAGCATTATAAGCAAGATATTGCGGCGTTGCGGCCGACGAGAATGCCGCTGTGATGGCGATGCCCTCGGCGACCGGCCCGTGCCGGGTCAGCAGCAGCTCGCCGGGGTCGTGGCGGCGGTTGCCATTCTCATCGACGAACACCACCCAGCCTTCGCGCCAGGATGTGCCGGCCGGGTCCAGCGGCGCCATCAGGACCTGCCCGCCGCGCGCGATGGCTTGCGAGCGCGTCAGGTTGATCGCGGCCAGCAGATCGTTGACGGCCACCCGCAATTGCTGTTGCTTCAGCCCGGTATGAAAGCTCGGCACGGCGACGCCGAGCAAGGTCGTGATCAGCGCCATGACGATCAGCAGTTCGATCAGCGTGTGTCCGCGCGGGGGATGTGGGCGCATCGCGCTGTCCTCATGGCCAGCAGCGGGTGGACGGGCCGGTCGCCAGGCGCAAGCCGCTGCTGGTGAGCTTGAGCTGCCGGCAATCGTCGTCGCGAAAAGCGCTGTCGACCATCGCGGTGCCGGGCGTGGCGATCAGCTGCACGCATTGCGAGATCGGCTCGCCATCGCAAGCCTTGCCTTCGATTTCGTACGCGCTGGTGGGCGCGCCGTTGCTGCTCCACCACTTGAACTGGCGGGCTTCCAAATCCGTGGTGCTTGATGAAAAAGCGATGTAAGTGCTGGCCTGCGTGTAAAACCGCTCCTCCTGCTGCATCAGCTGGAGCATCGCGGCCTGCGCCTCGGAGCGGCGGGCACGGATCACGTGCTGTGTAAAACTCGGCATCGCCTGCGCGGCCAGCACGGCAAGAATGACCAGCACCACCAGCAGCTCGATCATGCTGAAGGCGCGCTCGTGAAGGGGCCTCATTTGATGGCCTCATGCAGCTCGCGCCAGTTGGCGACTTCGCGCCAGCTGAGCCGGCCGGACCGCAAGCGCACCTTGACCGCGCCCGCCACCGCAACCTCCCCTGCCGACACGTTGGCCACCGCGTAGTTCTTCGTCACCACGACCTGCCCGGTGGGATCGGGCGCGCTGCGTGTGGACGATTGCGGCACCAGTGCCAGCAACGTTGGGTAGGCCGGTTGCAGCAGGCCGACTATCGGCGCGGCCGGGTCGATGCTGGCGGTGCTGCGGCCCTCCGGCAGGCCGCTGAGCGCATTCAGCACGTAGGTTCGGCTGCGTGAAGCATCGCATTTGTCCGCGCCGGGCAACAGCGTGTTGAACACCACCGCGCCGCCCGCCAGCACGCCGCTGCCGATGCTGCGCTCGCCCGTGCGCGACGATCGCAGGAAATCGACATACCAGCCCTTGCTGTCCGGTGCGATAGCCGCGCCGCTGAGGTTGAACAGGTCTGCGGACGAGGCATCCAGCACACGCTCGGTCAACTGCCGCCGTCCGGCCACGACATCCATCGGCACGGACAAGCTGTCATGGATGCCATAGAACGACTGGGTAACGAAGCCGCCGGCCGACAAGTCGTTCCGGTCGAACAACATGCCGGTACCGAATAGCACCATGTAACCGCCGCCGCCGGCGTAAGCCAGCACGGGCCGCTGTGCAATCGGCTGGCGGCGGCCATCGGCATCGCGGGCGGCAAACAGCGCTTGCACCACGACGCCCGGCCAGCCGGCGAAATCGAAGCGCCACAGATTGCCTTGCAGGTCGCCGGCGTAGGCGTAGCTCAGCGCGCCGTCGCGGTCGAAGGTCAATGCCGGGGCGCTCAGGACGTTCGCCATCGATGAATCGGAGATCGGCGTGGTCCATCGGTAGTAGTTCGCGTTGAGCTTCCATGGCGCATCGCGCGGCTTGTCGAGTGCCAGCAGGAATAAGGCGCTCTTGCCCGCTCGGCTGGAGTGGCCGTCGCTGGCGTAGTTGTTCAACCCGCTGGAGGCGACGGCGAAATAGCGATAGCTGGCCGCCTCATCGCCGTGGCTGGTGAGCACTTTGGCGATCTGCGGCAGCGTGGTGAGATTGCCCATCATGGGGTCGTCGCGGTCGGTGAATTCCCACAGCGCGGCCGCTTCGTTCAGCGTTTCGGGATCGGTGACGTCCAGCGCGAACAGGCCTTGCGCGCCGCCGCCCATCGCGGAAACCAGCACCGTGCGCCAGCTCCCGCCGATGAGAACATCGCCGCTGCTTGCGGGACCGTCGACATAGGCATGGTGCACATAGCCGGGGCTCGGCAAGCGGTTCAATATCGGCATCAATGCGTCGGGCAGATAAGCGTAGCGTTCGATGCCGCTGGCGGCGTCGAAGCCATGCAGCATGCCGTCGTTGGCGCCGAGGTAGATCATGGGGCGGCGGGCTTTGTTCCGTTCGCGAAAGGCCGTGTAGCCCGCGTCCAGCGCTGCGCCCGACGGCGGGCCGACCAACACAGGCGTGCTGTTGATCGAGTCGCCCAGCACGCTGCTGCGCCGGCGGAACAACGCGCCCTCTTCGCTGCGGTCGCCGCGCAGATAGGCGACGCGCCGTTCGCCCAGTCCGTCGCTGATCGAGTGCGGCGGCGGCGCCTGATCCAGCATCGCCTGCTGCGCGGCCGACAAGGCGGGCCAACTAAATGGAATCCCGCTCAACCTGCCGTCGGCCTGGACGATGGCCGTGTAAAGATTGCGCGCGTCGGATGCCGGCAAGGGAGGCCGTCCCGGCGCACCGGTCAAGATCGCGCCGGCATCCCACAGCACGGCTCCCGGCACGGCCACGCCTGCAGGCGGCAAGCTGCTGCGCTCGAAGTGACCGCCGCTGTCGCCCGCGTCCAGCGTCGCGCTGAATAAGTCGCCAACAAGCGCCGAGGCCGGCGGTGGGCCAGACGACGCAGCAACGCCGACGCTCGCGGTCACCAATAACGACGCGCCAGCCATCCGCGCGCCCGCAGCGGGCGTGGCCGCGCGGCAGGCCGCAGTCAAGGGCTCGCTGCCGATATTGATCAGCGGGGGCGCGGCGTGCACGCCAGCGGCCAGCATCGGCAGCAGCATCAACAGCAAGGCGACCAAGACCCACGACCACATGCGTCCACGCCCAGACATCGCTATTTGCATATCCCCTCCTCACTCCGGCTTGCTGTACACACTCTGCAAAACCACTTCCGTCCCCGGCCGCGCCCCGAAGCCGATCACCGTCACGCGGTAGCAATAGCTGACAGCCGACGCATCCTCCCCGGGTTGATGGCAAGCCATGCGTTCGACCAGATAGCGCGGCTTCCTGAACGGCAGCGCGCCTTCCGCCGTCAGCATCTCCGCCCCAGTGTGCTCGCCAAAGCCCGCTGTGCAGGCGCCGCCGTCCTCCACCCCGGAAAGATCCACCCGCTGCCACGCAGGCGCCGCATCGCAGGCGCTGACCGCCGCCGTGCCGGATTGAATATCGCGCTCCGCATCTGCCAAGGCATCCTCCGCCGCTTGCAACGCCACTTCCCGATCACGCTCGCCGCGCGCCGCCTTCTCGCCCTGCAAGCTCATTTGCGCCGCCGACACGCCCAGCAACATCACCAGGATCAGCATCATCAGGCACATCAACACCGCCACGCCACGCTGCCTTCGCCGCTCCATGACTAGCCGCTCCGGTTGCGCAACGCCACCGTCATGCCGACCACCCTGCGCGCCCGCGCACGCTGCGACGCCGGCAGGCTCCCCTCCACGATGCGCACACCCTCGTCGTCGCCATGCGCGTCGGAATACGCGGGCCCGAACAGGTCGTATTGCGCCGCCCCGGCATCGGCGCGCGTGTTGACCTCGCCATGCAGCAGCAAGGCCACCCGGACGCTGCACACGCGCTTCCAGAAAGTCTTGCGGCGGAAGTCGCGCAAGCGTTCGTCCGCCGTTGCGCCAGCCAGCGCCAACGCGGCGTCCATCGCATCGATGCCGCTGGCGTTGAGATAGGTATTGGGCACGCCGTCGGCCGGCACATCGGTGTCCAGCCCATACAGCACCTGGAAGGAATCGACGCCGCGCACGATGGCGTCCGCGCCCCAGCCGGAGGCGCCCCGGTACTTGCAGCGCAGCTCGGTCTCGCCGGTGCCATCGTCGGCGACGTAGAAGATGCTCCAGCCGCGCGCATCGGGCGCATCGGGCGCGGCCACGCCAAAGCCCGCGCAATTGAGACTGGAGCCGTCGCCATTGCCGCCCACGCCGGTACCGGAGAAGCGCAATGCCAGCACATCGCTGCCGTGCGCCACCGCCGGCAACAGTCCCGAGATGTCCGCGCTGCCCCGGCTGATACTGCGCGCATCCAGCCCGGCAACGGACGCCGGCGCGGCATCATCCAGTTCTATCGGCGCCGTCTTGCCCTCCCAGTTGACGTAGGCGCCCAACCGTATCGAGCGCGCCAGGATGTCGAGCGCATGGCGGCCGCCGTCGTTCAGCCCGACGTACTCGTCGTGATTGCGGTAACTGCTGCCGGCCGACAGCAGCAACCCGCTGGCCAGCAAGGTCACGATCAAACCCAGCGTCACCGCGATGGCGAACTCAACGACAGTCCAGCCGCGGACAAGATGCGTACTCATCGCGTCGCTCCAACAACCAAGGCCAGCGCCGGCGCGAAATCGCCGCTCGCATCCTTGTGCGGCGTGCCATCAGGATTTTTTTCGCGCCAGCCGATCTTGACCACCACCGGCGCGCCCGCCCCGCCGCCGCACGCCCAGACCGTCTTGCCGCCACTGTCGCGACACACGCGCAACCGCCCCGCCGGCAGATACTGGCTCACCTGCATTTTCGCCTCGTACAGATCGAACATCGCCAACTGCGCGCTGTCGCACGCGCCGCCATAGCACAACGCCGACGGCGCCGGCGGATGAGGTTCCGCCAGCGCATCGTAATCAAGCAGCAAATAGGGATTGGCGCCATCGGCCAGATGCATCTGCGCGGCATTGGCGCGCATGCGTTCGGCCAGGCCGGCCGCGACGTAGCCCGCCTGCGACAACAACGCCGCCTGATGCCGCGCACGCAGCGCCGACAACTGCATCGCCACGCCGCCGACAATACCAAACGCCAGCAACAGCACGGCGATGAGGATTTCCAGCAGCGTAAAGCCCGGCATATAAGCGCGTGTGCACATTGCACACCTCCGCAAGTCGACGAGGACAGTGCTAGAAGTTAGCAGTGACTGCTGCTGAGAGTATGAGGTGTATCAAAGGTGCGCCAGCCATGGACCGGCGCATAACGCGCGGGAAACTAAGCCTTGCGCGGCTTACGCTCCTGCCCGACTTCGGCAATGGCGTCCTGGAACTCGGCCAGGTCTTCGAAGTTTTTGTAGACCGATGCAAAACGGATGTACGCGATCTTGTCGAGACGCTTCAACTCCTGCATCACCAGCTCGCCGATGTAGCCGGTATCGACCTCGCGCTGTCCGCTGGTCAGCAGCTTTTCCTCGATCGACAATATCGCCGCATCGACGGCGGGGGCCGCCACGGGACGCTTGCGCAGGGCCAGCGTGAGGCTGCCGCGCAGCTTGGCCGACGAATACTCGGTACGGCTGCCGTTCTTCTTGACCACATAGGGCATCACCAGCTCGATGCGCTCATAGGTGGTAAATCGTTTATCACATTTTCCGCAGCGCCGGCGCCGGCGTATGGCGTCCCCTTCCTCGGATACACGCGTATCGAGAACCTGGGTGTCTTCATGCTGGCAAAACGGACATTTCATATTGGCGCTATTCGATGACGCGACACCGGCACAGGCCGGCGTCGCGGTGCTACAGATTACTTGGCGTACACAGGGAACTTGTCAGCCAGAACCTTCACGGCCGCTTTCACGCGGTCGATGGTCGCTGCGTCGTGCGGGTTGTCCAGCACGTCGGCGATCAGGTTGCCGACTTGTTCCGCTTCCGCTTCCTTGAAACCACGGGTGGTGAAGGCAGGCGAGCCCAGGCGAATACCCGAAGTCACGAATGGCTTCTGCGGATCGTTGGGGATGCCGTTCTTGTTGCAGGTCATGTGCGCCGCGCCCAGGATCGCTTCCGCTTCCTTGCCGGTCAGGTTCTTCGGACGCAGGTCCACCAACATCACGTGCGACTCGGTGCCGCCGGAGACGATGCGCAGGCCACGCTTGATCAGGGTCTTGGCCAGCACGTCGGCGTTGATGACGACTTGTTGCTGGTAAGCCTTGAACTCAGGCGTCAGCGCTTCCTTGAACGCCACGGCCTTGCCGGCGATCACGTGCATCAGCGGGCCGCCCTGGATGCCTGGGAAGATGGCCGAGTTGATGATCTTCTCGTGCTCGGCCTTCATCAGGATGATGCCGCCGCGCGGGCCGCGCAGCGATTTGTGCGTGGTCGAGGTGACGAAATCGGCGTGCGGCACAGGGTTCGGATACAGGCCGGCTGCGATCAGGCCGGCGTAGTGCGCCATGTCGACCATGAAGTAGGCGCCAACGGCCTTGGCGACGGCGGCGAAGCGCTCGAAGTCGATCTTTTTCGAGAACGCCGAGGCGCCGGCGATGATCAGCTTAGGCTTGTGTTCCTTGGCCAGCGCTTCCATGGCGACGTAGTCGATGTCCTCTTCCGGGGTCAGGCCGTAGGAAACGACGTTGAACCACTTGCCGGACATGTTCAGCGGCATGCCGTGGGTCAGGTGGCCGCCTTCGGCCAGCGACATGCCCATGATGGTGTCGCCTGGTTTCAGCACGGCGAAGAACACGCCCTGGTTGGCTTGCGAGCCCGAGTTCGGCTGCACGTTGGCCGCTTCCGCGCCGAACAGCTGCTTGACGCGGTCGATCGCCAGTTGCTCGACGACGTCGACGTATTCGCAACCGCCGTAGTAGCGCTTGCCTGGGTAGCCTTCGGCGTATTTATTGGTCAGCTGGGAACCCTGCGCTTCCATGACGGCTGGCGAGGTGTAGTTCTCCGAAGCGATCAGTTCGATGTGATCGTGCTGACGGGTGTTTTCTTTCTGGATGGCGCCGAACAATTCCGGGTCAACGTTGGCGAGGGTGTGATCTTTTGCGAACATGTAAAAACTCCAATCGAATTGAGTAACTTGTTACTGGCAGGTTGGATCGAATGAGGGAAGCCGATAGCGGATAGGCAGCCTCTTCGTGCAATTCCATCGATGGCTGCCCAGGCGAACGGCTGTTGAAATCTCACGTTTCCCGGTGGATGCCCACCTTTCGCCGACCGGCCGCCACGCACCAAAATGGTGATGACCGGAGCTTTTCGCCAGTTACGTGAGACGTAATGGAAGCCCGATTGTAATTTATGCGCCAGATTTGAGCAAGGAAATGATTGTTTAAAAGGCAATCTTATGCCGATTTTGATAGACGGGGCTAGTCATACTGCCATTTCGGCTACACTTGACCATCGTTTCCACTCTCGCATAAGGATAGAACATGATCGTCTTCATCACGGGCGCCACCGCCGGCTTCGGTGCCGCCATGGCCCGCACCTTCGTCCAGAACGGCCATAAAGTGCTGATCAGCGGCCGCCGCGCCGACCGCCTGCAGGCGCTGGCCGCCGAGCTGGGCGCCGCCGCCCGTCCCGTCGTGCTGGACGTCACCGACAAGGCCTCGATCAAGGGCGCGCTGGAGGGCCTGCCGGCCGAGTGGGCGCAGATCGACGTGTTGATCAACAACGCCGGCCTGGCGCTGGGCGTCACGCCGGCGCACGAATCGTCGCTGGAGGACTGGGATACGATGATCGCCACCAACTGCAGCGGCCTGGTCGCCATGACCCGCGCCATCCTGCCGGCGATGGTGGCGCGCGGCAGCGGCACGGTGATCAACCTGGGCTCGGTGGCCGGCGACACGCCCTACCCTGGCGGCAACGTGTACGGCGCCACCAAGGCCTTCGTCGAGCAGTTCACACTCAATCTGCGCGCCGACCTGGTGGGCACCGGCGTGCGCGCCACCAACCTGGCGCCCGGCCTGTGCGGCGGAACCGAGTTCTCCAACGTCCGCCTGAAGGGCAACGACGAAGCCGCGGCCAAGGTCTACGAAGGCACCGAGCCGCTGACGGCCGAGGACATCGCCAACACCGCCTATTGGATCGCCACCCTGCCGGCCCACATCAACATCAACCGCATCGAAATGATGCCGACCTGCCAGGGCTACGGCCCGCTGGCGATCAAGCGCAACCTGTAAACCGTTTGCACCGACGAATCGTTTCATCCCTGAAGCGATTCGTAAGCGGTTGTTACAAACCTTGGCAAGTTGCTGGGAAAACGCTTTACTATCGCAAATGCAATTTTTGGCGTCTTCTTGCAAAATCGGCAGAAATGACGCGGTAGCAGCTTCAACGACAACAATAAAATCGCGTAGAATGTTGCTCAATCTTACCAGTAGTCAAAATAACATGCCTGCAGAGTTTATCTGGAACGTACGGGTCTATTACGAAGACACCGACGCCGGCGGTATCGTCTATTACGCAAACTACCTCAAATTCTTCGAGCGCGCCCGCACCGAGTGGTTGCGCGCCATCCACGTCGAACAGCACGCCTTGCTCCACGAACATGATGTCTTGTTCGTCGTCAAAAGCGTCAGCGCGGAGTATCATGCGCCTGCCAGGTTGGACGATGAACTAAAATTAACACTTAGCATCGAAAAGCTAGGCCGCGCCTCGATTCTGTTCGTGCAGCAAGCCTGGTGCGGCGAACAATTGCTCAACACCGCCCGCGTCAAGGTCGGCTGCGTGGGTTCCGACCTGTCGCCGCGCGCCGTGCCGGCGGCGGTTGCCGAAAAAATGCGTAGTACCATCAAAACAGACTGAACCTATACATGAACGTCACCCAAGACCTCTCCTTCCTGTCCCTCATCACCAACGCGCACGTGATCGTGCAAGTGATCATGGCGCTGCTGTTCGGCATCTCGCTGACCAGCTGGACCTACATCTTCAGCAAGATGTTCGCGGTGCGCTCGGCGCGCCGCCTGACCATCGAATTCGAGAAGACCTTCTGGGCCGGCGGCAACCTGCACGCGCTGCACCAGAACGCCGGCAAGGACCGCGCCAACAGCGGCCCGCTGGCGCGCATCTTCGAAGCTGGCATGGGTGAGTTCATCAAGAGCAAGGCCGCCTACACCGCCGCCCGCGAAAGCATGGACGCCGGCGCGGTGTTGGACGGCGCCCGCCGCGCCATGCGCGCCGCCTTCCAGCGCGAGATGGACGTGCTCGAATCGCACCTGGCCTTCCTGGCCTCGGTCGGCTCGGTGTCGCCGTACATTGGCCTGCTCGGCACCGTGTGGGGCATCATGAACGCCTTCCGCGGCCTGGCCAACGTGCAGCAGGCCACGCTGGCGGCGGTCGCCCCCGGCATCGCCGAAGCGCTGATCGCCACCGCCATCGGCCTGTTCGCGGCGATCCCGGCCGTGGTCGCGTACAACCGTTTTTCGCACGACATCGACCGTTTGGCGATCCGCTTCGAGAGTTTTGTCGAAGAGTTCTCCAACATCCTGCAACGTCAGTCGCGTTAAGAAGGCAGGGCAATCATGGCTTCCTCTTTCTCCAGCAGCATGCGCGGCGGCCGCGGCCGCAAGTTCAAGTCCGAGATCAACGTCGTGCCCTACATCGACGTGATGCTGGTGTTGCTGATTATTTTCATGGTCATGCCGTCGGCCAATGACCCGAGCGTGGTCGACCTGCCGAGCGCCGAGCGCTCCACCAAGCCGCCCAGCGATTACGTGCAGGTGGTGATCAAGCCGAACGGCGCGCTGTCGATCGGTGTCAAAGGCAAGGGTGAAGAGGCGCCGGAAACCGCGCCCAACCGCGACGCGCTGGTCAAGAAGCTGCGCGCCATCCACAACGACCATCCCGACTATCCGGTGCTGATCGCCGGCGACAAGGAAAGCAAGTACGACGACGTGATCCAGCTGATCTCGGAAGCGAAGAAGATGGGCATCAACCGGGTCGGTTTGTCGACCAAGTAAATCACAGTGCATACGATGAAACCCGCAACGGCAGGCGGCCCCTACAAAGTGCCGCGACAAAACGAAGGCTGGCGCTCGATGGCGCTGGCCGCGGCCATGCACGCCGTGCTGCTGCTGTTCCTGTGGGTGGGCGTGAGCTGGCAGAACAACGAGCCGACCACCGTGCAGGCCGAGATCTGGGACATGAAGGTGCAGGAAGCGGCGCCGACGCCGCCCCAGGTCAAGCCCGAGCCTGAACCCGAACCGGAACCGACGCCGGTGGTCAAGGCCGCCCCGCCGAAACCGGTGGAGGCGCCGCCGACGCCGAAGGAACCTGATATCGCCCTGGAACGCCTGAAGCTGAAGAAGAAACTCGAACAGGAAAAACTCGAGGCGGCCAAGGAAGCCAAGCTGAAGAAGGAAGCCGAAGAGAAGCAGGCCAAGGCGGAAGCCAAGAAGCTGGCCGACAAGAAGGAAGCCGAGCAAAAGCTGAAGGACGAGAAGGAACAGGCCGAGAAGGACAAGAAGAAAGCCGCGCTGGCCGAGAAAGCCGCCAAGGAAAAAGCCGAGAAGGCCGACAAGGCCGCGCGCGACAAGGCCTTCGCCGCCGAGATGAGCCGCATCACCGGCAACGCCGCCAAGGGCAGCACCGGCACCGCCGCCACTTCGACCGGCGGGCGCGTCGACGGCGGCTATCGCGCGGCGGTCATCAGCAAGATCAAAGGCAACCTGGTGTACGGCGCGATCGACGATACATTGAGCGCCACCTATTCGATAACCCAATTGCCCACCGGTGAGATCATTGGCATTCGCAAGGTGAAGAGCAGCGGCTCAGCCGCCTACGACAATGCAATTGAAAATGCGATCGCCAAATCGTCACCACTACCCAAGAAAAAAGATGGTACGGTAGAGCGCGAAATTACCGCCGATTTCAATATGAAGGATATGCACTGATGCACACCATGAAAAAACTGAACCAAGCGATCCTTACCGCCGCGCTGGCACTGGCCGCCAGCGGCGTCCACGCACAGATGCGGATCGAAATTTCCGGCGTCGGCAGCAACCAGATTCCGGTCGCCGTGGCCGGCTTCGCGGACGAGAACATCGCCCCGCAACAGATTTCCGCCATCATCAAGGCCGACCTGGAGCGCAGCGGCGCCTTCAAGCTGATCGACGCCGGCGTGATCACCAGCATGAACAACATCGACTACGGCACCTGGAAGGCCAAGGGCGCCGACGCGCTGGTGGTCGGCACCGTCGCCAAGTCGGCGGCCGGCGACTATGAAGTGCGCTACAAGCTGTTCGACACCGTCAAGCAAAGCGAGCTGTCGCAGCTGAACGTGGCACGCGCGCCGCAGTTCACCCGCCTGACCGCGCACAACATCGCCGACGACGTCTACCTGAAGCTGACCGGCATCCGCGGCGCCTTCTCCACCCGCATCGCCTACGTCAAGGAGTACGACAAGCGCCACTACGAACTGCTGGTGGCCGACGCCGACGGCGAAGGCGAACAGATGGCGCTGCGCTCGAACGAACCCATCATCTCGCCGTCCTGGTCGCCGGACGGCACCAAGGTCGCCTACGTCTCGTTCGAACAGAAGAAGCCGGTGGTCTACGTGCAGAACCTGGTCAACCGCGCGCGCACCGTGGTCGCCAACGAAAAAGGCAGCAACTCGTCGCCGGTGTGGGCGCAGAGCGGCAACAAGCTGGCCGTATCGCTGTCCAAGGACGGCCACACGCAGATCTACACGGTCAACGCCGACGGCGGCAACCTCAAGCGCGTCTCCAACAGCGCCGGCATCGATTCCGAGGCCAACTTCGCGCCCGACGGCAGCATCTACTTCATGAGCGACCGCAGCGGCGGCCCGCAGATCTACCGCATGAACGCCGACGGCGGCGAGGCCAAGCGCATCACCTTCACCGGCAACTACAACATCAGCCCGCGCGTGTCGGCCGACGGCAAGACCCTGGCCTACATCTCCCGCCGCGACGGCAACTACCAGCTGTACGTGATGGACCTGGCCAGCGGCCAGGAACAGCGCCTGTCCGACAGCACCGACGACCAGTATCCAAGCTTTGCCCCCAACGGCAAATACATCATGTACGCCACTCAAGCCGGCGGCCGCAAATCGCTGGCTGTGGTCTCGGTGGATGGACGTGTAAAGCAACGCCTGACCACACAGGCGGGCAACATCAAGGAGCCCACCTGGGGTCCATTCATGCAGTAACTTTTACCTTTCATCTCTAGGAGAATCAAATGCGTAAACTCAGCAGCCTCGCTTTCATCGTCACCACCGCCGCCATCCTGTCCGCCTGCTCGTCGACCCCGGTCAAGATCGCCGAGCCGGCCAAGGTGGAAGAGCGTCAAGTCGACACCAAACCGCAGCCGCAGGCTGACACCCGCACCGTGGCCCCGGTCGAAACCAAATCGCTGGATCCGCTGGACGATCCAAAAGGCGTGCTGGCCAACCGCAGCGTGTACTTCGACTTCGACAGCTACGTCGTGCGCGACGACGGCAAGCCAGTGGTGGAAAACCACTCGGCCTACCTGGCCAAGAACAAGGCCCGCTCGATCCTGATCCAAGGCAACACCGACGAACGCGGCGGCGCCGAGTACAACCTGGCCCTGGGCCAGAAGCGCGCCGAAGCCGTGCGCAAGGCCATGACCACGCTGGGCGTGTCGGAATCGCAGGTCGAAGCCGTTTCGCTGGGCAAGGAAAAGCCTAAGGCCTCCGGCTCGAACGAAGAAGCATGGGCGCAAAACCGTCGTGCAGACATCGTCTACAAGTAATCGAAAGCACTACCCTTTTGCCGGGTGACAGGCATAATACGGGGCGGCACGCGGAAAACACCGCGTCCCGCCCCGTTTCCTATTAGATTTGTGTGAAAGCGTCCGACATGAAGAAACTCTCCAAATCCGGCCTGAGCGCCGTCCTGCTGGCCGCACTGACCTGGCTGCCGCTGCAAGCCCATGCCGGGCTGTTCGACGACGACGAAGCCCGCAAGGCCCTGCTCGACCTGCGCGCCAAGGTCGAAGCCATGCGCGCCGAGCTGAACGCCCGCATCGACACCAAGTCCGACAAGTCCAGCACGCTGGACCTGGTCTCGCAAAACGAAATGACGCTGCAGGAAGTGGCCAAGCTGCGCGGCCAGATCGAAGTGCTGAGCAACGAGCTGGCCAACGCGCAAAAGCGCCAGAAAGATTTCTATGTCGACCTCGACGCCCGCCTGCGCAAGCTGGAGCCGCGCGAAGTGACCATCGACGGCAAGACCGCGCAAGTGGACCCGAGCGAACAGCGCACCTACGAGGCGGCGTGGCAGACCTTCAAGTCGGGCGACTACAAGGCGGCGGGCACCGCGTTCACCGAATTCGTGCAGCGCTATCCGGGCTCCAGCTACGCGCCGGCCGCGCAGTACTACCTGGGCAGCTCCTACTTCGCGCAGCGCGACTGCAAGAGCGCCATCGCGGCCCAGCAGCAGGTGCTGAAGAACTACGCCGACAGCCCGAAGGCGCCGGAAGCCATGCTGATCATCGCCAGCTGCCAGACCGAGCTGAAAGACAAGGCTGCCAAGAAAACGCTGCAGGACCTGATCAAGACCTATCCTGACTCGTCGGCAGCGGCGACGGCCAAGGAACGCCTCGGCGGCAAATAATTACTTGGGGGTATTTGACAGCCGGACTCATTACCCCCTATAATCTCGCTTCTTCGGGGGTCGTTAGCTCAGCTGGTAGAGCAGCGGACTTTTAATCCGTTGGTCGCAGGTTCGAATCCCGCACGGCCTACCATTCGAAGAAAACCAAGGTATCGCACCTTTGGGTCGTTAGCTCAGCTGGTAGAGCAGCGGACTTTTAATCCGTTGGTCGCAGGTTCGAATCCCGCACGGCCTACCACGAATACAGTAGTAGTTAAATCAAGGAGTTACGAGTGATCGTAACTCCTTTTTTTACGTCCGCTTCGGCCCCGGCTTTCGGGGCTTGCGACAGATTTGTGCCGCGCAGGAGTTCGCCCACCACCGGTCCTTACCGGGTCCGCATCGCCATCAAATATGGCGTGCATCAAGGAATGCCGAGCCACTCCTTGAGCACGACGCCCATGCGCGTCTGCCAGCCATCGCCGGTGGCCTTCAACCAGTAACATCGCCACATCAAACCGGATCGTCCTGTTTTGCCCGGACCTCGTCCCTGGCACGCAGCCGAACGATTCCGGCACAATTCGCTTGTGTGAAACAGTCGTTACATGTAACATCCGTTTCATGAGCAGACGAGATGAACTTCGCGACAAAGCGCTTGATTATTTTCTGGACCATGGTCTGGCTGAATTATCGCTGCGGCCACTGGCCGAACAAATCGGAACCAGTGCCCGTTTATTGATCTATCACTTCGAGTCCAAGGAAAGACTGATTACGGTCGTGATGGATCAAGTGCGCTCCCGCATGCAGCAATCGTTGATGGAGATGATGCTGGCAGCCCGAGGCGAAGCGGGCATGGAGTCGTTTTGGTGCTGGGTGACCGCCAAGGACAATATTCGCTATGTCCGCTTGCTGTTTGAAGTCCAGGTACTGGCACTGCAAAACCCGGCAAGCTATGGCCAATTCCTATCCGATACCAGCTCCAGCTGGCTGGAAGTGCTGGAACACTGCATCCCTGAATCAGCTGATCGCCGCACCATCGCAACTTTATGCGGTGCCGTGATCGACGGACTGGTGCTGGACTATATGAGCACTGGCGACTTCGATCGCACTACCGCCGCATTGAAATTTTTCGTTTCGCTGTTAAGTCGATACAGCGAATAAATCAGTCACAAATCGTAAGAAAGTAGCCTGATATGAACAATCTCGATGACGCCTCAACAACTGTGATGAACAAAACAGAAAATCCAAAAAACTTATTGGCCTCGCCCAGACATACATTGACTCTATTTGGCATCCTGGCGATGTTGATGGCGGCCGGCGTGCTGAACTCTTCAAAAAAAATTTCTGCTAGCCATGTGCCGGATGCGACGCAAATGATCATGAACGACCTGATCATGATCGGCCTGCTGTGGTTATGGGTAGTTTTTATTTACAGAGGCATGAAGGAGCGTAGCCGTTCAATCTTGGAGTTTTTCGAATTAAAGTCATTCACGCCGACCAAACTCCTCAGTGACTTTGCCTATGCTGCACTTGCCTTCGCACTGATTTATGCGTGTTCAATCGGGCTGCATTATTTCTTGCCGGACCACACTTCGCAATCGAACAATCCGCTTCTTTCTTCCCAACCGGACGGGTTATTGGGAGTAGCTGTCTGGTTATGCATATCAATCAGTGCCGGCATCAGTGAAGAGATCGTGTTTCGAGGTTATCTTCAACGCCAACTCGCTTCGATGACTGGACGGGTCGGCATCGCTATCTTGGCTCAGGGTGTCGCATTCGGAATCGGACACGCATATGAAGGACTTAATTCAGTCTTGGCAATCATGCTGCATGGCCTGTTCCTGGGCATTCTCGCCCATTGGCGCGGCAATATTCGTGCGGGAATTATTGAGCATGCGGCGTGGGATATTCTCGCCGGATTCGGATTGCTTAGTGCGAATTGGTAAAATACGGTCACGGCATGAGCTGTGACGGATTTGTGACGAGCTTATTGAGCATCGGCGTTTGATGCCCTTGGCCACATTTGAGAACGACACGCGGCAAGCCTTGTAAGCGACTGATTTTTAGGGGCGGAAGCGTCGCGGCCGGTGCTCTCACGGGATTGGCGTGCAGACCTGGCACGCCGGTATGTGTGAGAATAGCTGCGTTTGTCGGAGGTGCTCTCGCGGCCTTCGGCGTTGGTTTTATATGGTAGAGCAATCTCGTGAGATTACTTTCGACATCGGAATTCGCGACAAGGCTGGCGACGCCTTACACGGATGCGGCGTTGGTAACTTCCGAGCTACTGCCGGACGCCAAGCCCACCGGGCCGATCGTGACGGGAGCCGTGCTGGACGCGGCTGTGGAATGGCGTGGCTATCGCATTGCCTTCCTCACCGACCGAAAACTCGAATTCTTCAGGCGCCTCCGAATTGAAGGCAAGCCACAGCCGGAAAGCGCGAGCGGGATTTCAGCGCAGTCCGAGACGACAGCGCGGACGCAGGCTTTAACCCCACTACCACGCCGGGACAGCTTCTCATGTATAACAACCTGACTTCCGTGACGAAGCGAGCTAGAACGCAAACATCTAACGAGGTGCCGCACACCGGTGCCTTGGCCATTCGATCCTGCCTGTGGCTCAGGCACCAAATCCTGAAAGCCACGGTGCTGTTTGCGCTGCCGCTGGCGCTGGCCAATGCCAGCACGTGCTACGGCACGCCGGCGAACGGCCGCCTGCAAGACGGAGTGCAGCTTCCCGCGCAGGGCAAGAACTTTGTTCCCTACAGCAGCGTCGGCGTCGCGCTGGGCCGGACCTATGTGCATCAGAGCATCCGCGATATCGTGGTCGCCGCTTACGACGCCGTGTACCAGGCCGCGCCAGACAAGCGCTTCATGTACGGCGAAACAGGGCTGGTCAACGGCGGGCAAATCAAGCCGCATCACACTCATCAGGCTGGGCTATCGGTCGATTTCATGGTCCCGGTCCTCGACAGCAACAACCAGCCGACGCTGCTGCCGTCGAATGCGCTGAACAAGTTTGGCTATGGTCTTGAATTTGACTCGAACGGCGTGCTGGGTGACCTGCATATCGACTTTGATGCCATCGCGGAGCATCTGCACCAGTTGGCCGACGCGGCAGAAAAACGCCATGTGAAAATCGAACGGGTGATCTTCCAAAAAGAACTCGCGGCGCGGCTGTTCCAGACATCGCGCGGACGCGATCTGCGCACCACCCTGCCCTTCATGAAAACCACGCCGTGGGTCAGGCACGATGAACACTATCATGTGGACTTCTCGCTGCCGTGCCGTCCACTTGGCGCCTACCGCGGGCCATAGGGCAAACTCGTGAGGTTACTTTCCCCCCTCGGGTTTGAGACATCACAATCCACTGCGCTCCGGTAGCTCCGACAATCAATTTTCCCCTTTGTCAGGAGCCTATAATGAACTTCATTTATCCCAAAGCCGCATCGCTGGAAGGCGCGACCAAGGTAGGAACAAAAGACTGCGTCGCCTTGGTTCAACACTACGCCCACGCTCCAAATCATCTGGCATGGCGACCGGGAGAAAAGGTCTTGGACAATAAGAGCATTCGACCTGGGACCGCTATAGCGACTTTTGAAAATGGCCGCTATCCTGGTCGCCCCAAAGGTAATCATGCTGCGCTCTACTTGCGCCCAGGCCCACCAGGAGATGGCTTTGGGGTGATCGATCAATGGAAAGACGACACAACAAAGAAAACAATTTCCGCTCGCTATATTCCTTCCCTTCATCAGCCTCAAAGCAAGAACGGCACCTGGTATAGAGCAAGCGACAATGCGGATGCTTTTTACGTTATCGAAACGAGGTAGACGAAGCAATGCGAATATCCAGCTACAAACTACTGCTCGCAACTATTCCCGTGCTTGCAGCGACGCCGGCCCTCGCGGCAGAGCACAACATTGAGTGTCCTGCTCAACTCCCCCAAGATGCGCTTCAAGTCGTCCATCCGTCAAGCGGCTGGACGGCGTTTGTGCCTACCGCATTGCGGCTATCCTCGGTGGCGATGATGAACGGCCCACCTTCCAAAATGGCGATACTCAAGCCAGACGAAATCAAACAGCAAAAGAATAAGAAACAGGTCAGCTGGCAAGACTTGAACGACGGACCGGCGCCAGGCGGAAAATGGATAGCCTGTAACTACGGCGCCGGAAATAACGACGTCATCCTGTCCAGAAAAATCGATGACAAGACCAGCCAATGCACCGTGACCTATACCGGCACTCAGCCAGGCGAGCGCGACATCGCCATCGTTTGCAGTTGGTGATTCGGCGAGCCGTATAGCGGTCCAGCCACCTGCTCACCGTTTGCAGAAACATACAAAATCTTGTATAACCATATTATGGCGAATGCGACGAAATTTGCTTCCAAGCCTGTGGAGTTTCGTGGCAGTTCCCTGGATGATTTACGCGCCTTCCCGACCTTAGCCCGGCGTGAAGCAGGCCACCAGATTGACCTCGTGCAGAACGGGAAGGAGCCGGATGACTGGAAGCCGATGGCAACCGCTATCGGACCGGGTGCCAAGGAAATACGCATTCGAGATGAAACTGGGGCATTCAGGGTGATTTATGTAGCAAAGTTCGACGATGCCATCTATGTGCTGCACTGTTTTCAGAAGAAAACCGAGCAAACCAGTAAGCCCGATATTGATCTGGCCGGGAAACGCTACCGTGATTTGAAGAGGGAGTTGGGAAAATGACCGCCAATCGTTTTACAAGCGTCTGGGACGCAATTGAAGATGCGCCCGAAGAAGCCGAGAACATGAAGGTCCGTTCTCAGCTGATGATGCAGCTGAAAAGCTACATCACCAAATCCGGATTGAGCCAAAGCGAGGCTGCCAGGATCTTTGGCATCACTCAGCCTCGCGTGTCCGATCTAATGCGCGGCAAGATCAATCTGTTCGGAATCGATGCGCTGGTGAATATGGCCGCTAAAGCAGGCCTGCACGTCGAAATCCGGCTACGGGAAACAGCGTAGCCGCCTGACCTGCTACCACCCGTTTGTCACATGCGGTGCCATGCGATCCAGCTCAGCCACCGCGTCATCAGGCAGCACAAACAAACCAGCCGCGATATTCTCGCGCAAATGCGCCAGCGACGACGTCCCCGGAATCAACAGGATATTCGGCGAGCGGCGCAGCAGCCACGCCAGCGCCACCTGATTGGGCTGCGCCTGCAAGCGCGCGGCGACGGCCGACAGCGTCGCCGACTGCAACGGCGAAAATCCACCCAGCGGAAAGAACGGCACGTAGGCGATGCCATCCTTCGCCAGCGCATCGATCATCGCGTCGTCCTGACGATGCACCAGGTTGTAGTGATTCTGCACGCAGACGATCTCGCACATCCCCCGCCCTTGCGCCACCTGCGCCGCCGTGACGTTGCTCAAGCCGATCTCGCGCACCAGGCCTTGGCGCCGCAGCTCGGCCAGCGCGCTCAGCGGCTCCTCGATCGAGCCCTCGGCCGGCTGCATCGGATCGATCATCACGCGCAGGTTCACCACGTCCAGCACATCCAGCCCCAGGTTGCGCAAGTTGTCGTGTACCGCCTGCCTCAATTCACCAGCCGAGCTGGCCGGCAGCCAGGAGGCATCCGCGCCGCGCCGCGCGCCGATCTTGGTGGTGATGACCAGGTCGTCGCGATAAGGATGGAGCGCTTCGCGTATCAACTGATTGGTGACGTGGGGGCCATAGAAGTCGCTGGTGTCGATATGATTTATACCGTTTTCGACAGCCGCCCGCAGCACGGCCAACGCGCCGGCGCGGTCGGCCGGCGGGCCGAAGACGTGCGGCCCGGCGAGCTGCATGGCGCCGTAGCCCACCCGCTTGACCGTGCGGCTGCCGAGTTTGAAAGTGGTGAAAGACTGGTGCATTTGAGTTCCTCCTGTTTGAACAGAGGCCAGTGTAGACGCGCAGCCGGCGTTCGATAAGTAGGTATAATCAGGACAACCCGTACGAAATTCCGCACAATGAAAATCGACCTCGCCGACCTCACCGCGTTTCTCGCCGTCGCCAATGCCAAAGGCTTCCGCGAAGGCGCCCGTGCCAGCGGGCTCAGCGCATCGGGACTGAGCGAGGCGGTGCGCCGGCTGGAAGCGCAAGTGGGCGTGCGGCTGCTCCACCGCACCACCCGCAGCGTCGCCACCACCGAGGCGGGCGAGCGCTTGCGGACCCGCCTCGGCGCCGCGCTGACGGAGGTGGAAGCCGCGCTCGATGCCGTCAACGATTACCGTGGCCGCCCTTCAGGCACGCTCAAGCTCAACGTCCCCATCAGCGGGGCGCGCCTGATCCTGCCGGCCATCGTCTCGCGCTTCCTGGCCGCCTATCCCGAGATCCGGCTCGACATCACCGCCGACGATAATTTCGTCAACGTGCTGGAGGCCGGCTGCGACGCCGGCATCCGCTATGACGAGCGCCTGGAACAGGACATGATCGCAGTGCCCATCGGCCCACGCATCCAGCGCTTTGCCGCGGCCGCCGCGCCCTCCTACCTCGACCGGCGCGGACGCCCCGGCCACCCGCGCGACCTGCTGCAGCACGACTGCCTGCGCCTGCGCTTCGCCGGACGGGCCATGCCGCCATGGGAATTCACCCGCGACGACGAGACCGTGCAGATCGACGCCGAAGGCCCTCTGCATGTGCAAGGCGGCGCGATCGCCGACCTGTTGGTGGAGGCGGCCATCGGCGGCAGCGGCATCGTGTATCTGTTCGAGGACTGGCTGCGCCCCCACCTCGACAGCGGTGCGCTGGTGCCGGTGCTGGAACCGTGGTGGCTGGCGTTCTCCGGGCCCTTCCTTTACTACCCGGGGCGCCGGCTGGTCCCGGAACCACTTCGCGCCTTCATCGACTTCATCCGGGAAGCGGATCAGGGGCGGCAATAAGCGCGCAAAAAAAAAACGCCAGCAGGAAGCTGGCGTTTGATTTGGCGCGCTGCGCTTATTTGGCGCGGCGGCGGCGTGCGATGAAGCCGATCAGGCCCAGGCCGGCCAGCAGCATGCCGTAGGTTTCCGGCTCGGGGACGGGAGTGGTGGCGTAGCTCCGTTGGCCGGTGTAGAAACCGACGTTCGAGAAGCCGGGAATGCTGTTCGAGTTCCCTGCGTTGTTGAGCCAGTTGATGGCCCAGCTGCCGGTCAGCTTCTGGCCGGCCAGGATGGCCTGGTCGTTAAACAGGAAGCTGCCGACATTATTGCCAGCGTGGAAGGACAAGGCCAGGTCCAGCGTGGTGTTCTTGGTCGCGCTGGTGTTGGTGATCGTCCAGGTACCGCTGGTGTGGCTGGCCGCCTCCGTGAAGGAGAAGGTCAGGCCGTCGGTCGGTGCAATGTCAGTGAATACCAGCTTGCCGGTCTTATCGTTGAATTCGACCGTCTCGGCCAGGCTCCAGCCCTTGGCAGAGGTACCGGAAGCGTTCACGAAGGCGCTGTCGAAACCCTGGGTCGACTGGATGGGGTTGATGTTGCGGCCCTGGACCAGGACATATTTATCCGCATTGTCCCCGGCCAGCTTGACGTCCTTCGCGCTGGACGTGCCAGGCCCCGGATTGCCAGCCTGCGCGACAGCGGCGACGAGGGTGGTGCTCAATAAGGCAATTTTAAAGATGGTTTTCATTGTATGTTCTGATAAGGTTGATAAGAAATTTCTATTTTGAAATTTAAATTTCCTAAATGCATGGCCGAAAGATATCATCCTCGCCAAATAAGTACAAGAAATATATTTGCAATTTCCACAAGGAAATAAATCAACCCGGGCGCCCTGCCAGGGAATTCCGCCGCCTGATGCGCTTTGACAACAGTCAATTGTTAAAGGGCAAAGCGCCGTGTATTGTGGAGCATCTGCTGTTGCTCGACTTTCAATATGAAACAGTTCCCCTCCCCGCGCGCTGCGCGCATGTGCATGGCAGACTTCCGGTCCGCCGGGCTGATCGCCTTGGCTTTGTCGTCCTGGCACCCCTGGTCGCTGGCTGCGGCCCAGCCGGAGGATGAGGACCTGGCCCTGTACGGCATGGACCGCTCCGCCATCAGCCTGGCGACCGGCTCGGTCCAGACGCTGCGCCGCGCGCCGGCGGTCGCCTCGGTGGTGACGGCCGAGGATATCGCCGCCATGGGGGCGACCGACCTGGACCATGTGCTGGAAGCGGTGGCAGGCATCCATGTCACGCGCGTGGCGACCATGTATGCGCCCAACTACATCATTCGCGGCATCGGCGCGGGCGGCGTCACCAATCCCCAGGTGCTGGTCCTGCTCAACGGCCTGCGCATGAACACCGACTACAACGGCGACAAGGGCAATATGTGGGCCAGCATGCCGCTGACGAATGTGGCGCGCATCGAGATCATCCGCGGCCCCGGCTCGGCGCTGTATGGCGCCGACGCCTTCGCCGGCGTCATCAACATCATCACCAAGACGGCGGAGCAAATGCCGGGCCTGCGCGTGGGCGCGCGGGCCGGCTCGTTCAACGCGCGCGACGCCTGGCTGGAATACGGCCGCAAGCAAGAGCAGCTGTCCATCGCGGCCTACCTGCAAGTGGGCCGCACCGACGGCGCCGACACGCTGATCGAGGCCGATGCGCAGACCCTCAACGACCGCCGCTTCGGCACCCACGTGAGCAAAGCGCCGGGCCCGATGAACACCGGCTACAACGCCTACGACGGCAGCCTCGACCTGTCCTGGCAGCGCTGGCGCTGGCGCACCAACCTGAAGTGGCGCGATCATGTCGGCACCGGCCTGGGCGTCAATTCCGCCCTCGATCCCGACCACCGCGCGCGCAGCGGCTACGCGGCCAGCGAGCTGTCGTGGACCGCGCCCGACTTCGCCAACGACTGGAGCGTGGGCGCATCGCTGAGCTATATGTTTTTCACCGAGCAGTCGCCGGACGGCCTGGGGCTGTTTCCGGCGGGCGCGCGCATCGGTCCCAACCTTTTCCCGAACGGCATGATCGGCGGCCCCGGCCGCTGGGAGCGCAATCTGCGCGGCTCGGCCTTCGCCACCTACAGCGGCGTGAGCGGGCACGCGCTGCGCCTGGGCGCGGGCCACGACGACCTCTACCTGTACGGGGTCGAGACCATGAAGAACTTCCTGATCAGCCCGGCCGGCATCCCGATCCCGACCGGCGCCGTGATCGACTACGGCCCGATCCAGCCGCACATCCGGCCCCAGCGCCGCAAGATCAACTATGTCTACGCGCAGGACGAGTGGCAGTTCGCGCGCGACTGGGCGCTGACGGCCGGCATGCGGCACGACGACTATTCCGACTTCGGCGGCACCACCAACCCGCGCCTGGCGCTGGTGTGGGACGCCGACCTCGACATCACGGTCAAGCTGCTGCACGGCCGCGCCTTCCGCTCGCCCAGCTTCAACGAACAGACCGGCATCAACCCGGTCAACATGGGCAACCCGCAAGTGCGGCCGGAGACCATCCGCACCACGGAGGCCGCGCTGGCCTGGCAGGCGCGCGCCGACCTGAACATCAATCTCAGCCTGTTCCGTTACACGCTCAAGGACCTGATCCGTTCGGTGCCGAACCCGGCACCCGCGCCGGGCGCCACCTACCAGAACAGCGGTGGCATGGATGGCAACGGCGGCGAAATCGAGCTGGCATGGGACCTGAGCCCGTCCCTGCGCTGGCAGGCCAACTACGCGCGCCAGAACGCGCACGACACGATCACCCACAGCGATCCGGGCTACGCGCCGCGCCATCAAGCCAACACCCGCCTGGACTGGACGCCCGGCCCCGGCTGGCAGTTCAGTCCGCAACTGAACTGGGTGGCGGGCCGGCGCCGCGCAACCGGCGACGCGCGCGCCCCGGTCGCCGACTACCGGACGGTGGACGCCGCCCTCACCCGGCAGTTGCCGCATGGCTGGACCGTGACGGCCACCGTGCGCAACCTGTTCGACGCCGACGCGCGCGAGCCGAGCCTGGCGCCAGGACTGGCGCTGCCGTTCGATATCCCGGTATCGCCGCGCACCCTGGCGCTGCAGTTCAGCGTCAAGCTCTGACCGGCGCCGGCGGCCTGCTTACGGCACCGCCGACCGGCAATGGTGTTTCGCACGACCAGCCGGCCGCGCCCACCCGGAAACGCGGGACGGCACCGTGGCGGTCACGACAGCACCGAGGGCGACGACAGGCCGGGGCGCGGGCGGCGCGGTGCGGCGGCGAGGCGGACAGCGCGTCCCAGCGGCGTCTCCACCCAGCGGAAAAATACGGCGCCGGCAAGCAGGCTGGCGCCCCACGCGAGCAGCATGCCCGCGCCCTGCCACAGCGGCCCTTCCGGCACAAAGCGGCTGAACGCCGCGTTGACCAGCAGGCAGACAGGGAAATGAATCAGGAACACCGAGTACGATATCCGCCCCAGGCCGTTGACGACGGCCCAGGCGCGTCCGGTCGACACCGTTCTCGCCCGGCCGAACAGGTACAACAGGCAGGCGACCACCAGCGCCAGCGCGACGCGGCTGCGGAAATCCAGAAACAGCGCCGCCGTCGCCGGCACCACGGCCATCGCCAGCAGCAAGGCCACGGCGCCGGGCGCACGGCGGCGGTCGCTGGCCCACCACGCCATCATGCCCAGGCCATAGCTGCCGAAGAAATACGGCGCCCAGTTGTCCCAGTCGGCATCGAGGTTGAAATGCAGCAGCGATACCGTGATGCCCAGCGCGGTGATGGCCGGCATCAGCCAGGGCATGGCGCGCCCGCCGGTCACGCGGCCCGCCAGCCACAGCGCCAGGGCCGCGACGGCATACAGCTGGAAATCGATGGCGACGTACCAAGCGCCGGCCGACAGCGATGGATAGCCCAGCACGCCATGCAGCAGCAGCGCGTGCGCGCTCAGCTGGCTCAGGGTGGCCGGCGCGGAGACCGAACTGTGGGTCATCCAGTCGCCGGCCCAGGAGGAGGCGACGGCGGCCAGCAACGTGGCAGCCATGAACGGCGGCGCCAGCTTGGCGTAACGCCGCCGGATCGCGCCCAGCGGATCGGCCAGCCCGGGCGCGCCGGCCGGCGACAGCGATTTGGCCACCAGGAAGCCGCTGACGACGAGGAATACCTGCACGGCAATGCGCGCAGGTCCCCCCAGCCAGGCTATCAGCGCCGGCAACAGCGGCCGCACCTGGTCGGACATGGGTCCGTAAAAGGCCAGGTGGTGCAGCACAATCAACTGCGCCGCGCCGGCCTTCAGCAGACTGATCAACCCAAATTGTGGCGGGGGCGGGGCGGGCCCTCCCACTTTGCTCATTCATTCCGTCCCTAAACATCCAGCTTGCATAACCGGCCGCCATGATAGCCGAGCTTGGCATCCGGTTGGCGCGCGTTTAGGGTAAATCAGGTGGTATCAATGCGTTTTCGACGCGAAGTCAAGCACGATGCGGCCTTCGATATCGCCTTGAAGCATCCGGTCGAACACATGGTTGATATTGTCCAGGCTGTCCGTGGAGACGGTCGCCTTGACCTTGCCCTCGGCGGCGAACATCAGCGACTCCTGCAAATCAAGCCGCGTGCCGACGATCGATCCGCGCACGGTGATGCCGTTCAACACCATGTCGAAGATCGGCAGCGGGAAGTCCCCGGGCGGCAGGCCATTCAACGACACCGTGCCGCCGCGCCGCACCATGCCCAGCGCTTGCGAGAAGGCGATCGGCGAGACGGCGGTCACCAGCACCCCGTGCGCGCCGCCGATCTCTTTTTTGATCACGGCCGCCGGGTCCGCCGTCTTCGCGTTGATCGCCAGCACCGCGCCCAGGCGGCGGGCCAGCGCCAGTTTGCTGTCGTCGATATCGACCGCCACCACCTTCAGTCCCATCGCGCAGGCGTATTGGACCGCCATGTGGCCGAGCCCGCCAATCCCCGAGATCACCACCCAGTCGCCGGGTTTGGTATCGGTCATCTTCAAGCCCTTGTAGACCGTGACGCCGGCGCACAGGATGGGGGCGATCTCGACGAAGCCTATCTCCTTCGGCAAGTGGCCGACATAGTCGGCGTCGGCCAGCGCGTATTCCGCGAATCCGCCATTCACCGAATAGCCGGTGTTCTTCTGCGATTCGCACAGGGTCTCCCAGCCGCCGAGGCAATGCGGGCAATGTCCGCAGGCCGAGTACAGCCATGGAATGCCGACCCGGTCGCCGCTCTTGACATGCTTGACGCCGGCCCCGACCTCGACCACGTAGCCCACACCCTCGTGACCGGGAATGAACGGCGGCGCGGGCTTGACCGGCCAGTCGCCGTGGGCGGCGTGCAAGTCGGTATGGCACACGCCGCAAGCCTCGATCTTGACCAGGATCTGCCCGGCTCCCGGCGTCGGCACCTCGACGTCCTCGATCACCAGCGGCTGGCCGAATGCCCGCACCACCGCAGCCTTCATCATTTTGCTCATGACAGGCTCCCGACGTTTCTGGCGACCAGGTTGCTCCACTTTCGACTATTTTTGTCCAGCATTGTCAGGCCTCTTCAAAAAGAAAAAACAATATGATCCGGTAAGGGACTTGCTGGCATTGATGCTAAGCAGCTGCGCCTGAAAATCCTTTGATCTCGATCAAAATCGCCTTTACCTTTTTGAATTAATCCTTTTCGAGCAACGCGACGCGCATGGGCTGCACGGCGCCGTACATCAGCGTGCGCCACAGCCACTCCAGCGGACCGTAGCGGTAATGCCGCAGCCACCAGGCGCTCGCCGCCATCTGCGCCGCGTACACGACCAGGCCCAGCAGGAACACCGGCGCGGCGCCGAGCCGGCCGAACTGTCCCAGCCCGTAGCCGAAGAAGATGTACCCGAAAATCAGCGATTGGGCGATGTAGTTGGTGAACGCCATCCGGCCCAGTGGGGCGAAGACGTGCAGCACGCGGCGCCGCGCCAGCAGCAGCACGGTCGCCGCGTAGCCGGCGGCCAGCAGGGTCTGGCCCGCGCCTGCGGCCGCATCCAGCATCGACAAGGCCGCACCGCCCGCCACGCCGGCCACGGCGATGGCGGCCAGCAGGCGCCGATGCTCGTCCGGCCGCCGCGCGACGCCGGTCCGCCACGCCAGCGCGCCCAACAGGAACAAGGCCAGCGTCCTCGGGAACACGTAGATGTGCAGGGGCAGCAGCACGGGCAGCTCGTCAAGGCTGAAGCGGCGTATTTCAGCGAAGCCGCCCGAGGCGAACACCTGGTTGGCCAGCGCGACATGCTGCTCGAACCATCCCGCTTCCGGCCACGGTATCCCGACCGGCACCACGCCGATGAACAGGTAGAGCACGAACATGCCCGCCGCCGCGACCGCCAGCGCCCACACCGGGGCCGCCAGCAACGGCAGCACCAGCAAGCCGCCCAGCGCGTATTCGGTCAGGATGTCGCCGTTCCAGATCAGCAGCAGGTGGATCAGCCCGAACACCAGCAGCACGGCCAGCCGCCGCATCAGCCAGTAGCGCGGACGCCCGGTCCTGCCCAGCCGCTCGAACTGCACCGCCAGCCCCAGGCCGAACAGCAAGGAAAACACCGCGAAGGCCTTCATCTCGAAGCCGGCGCGCACCAGGGTTTCGACCCAGCCGTCGAGCACGCCGGTGGCCGGATCGGGCGGCAGGAACTGCCGGAAGATCGAGACACGGAATTCCGACACCAGGTTCACCATCAGCACGCCGAACAGCGCCACGCCGCGCAGGATGTCGATCGCGTCGATGCGCTCGTTGGCGCCTTCGCCGCGCGCCATCAGCGGCGGAACTTCTTCGGCTGGCGCTTGCGCAGCGCGGAGTTCTGGTCCTGCAGCATCGCATCCACGCGCTCGGACGCCTGGCGCGACAGCTGCTGGGCGCGCTCGGTGTCCGGGAAGTATTCGGGCTGACGGTAGGCCAGCCACGCGTAGGCCGAATACATGCGGCAGGCGTCCTCCACCTCCTGCAGCGACATGTAGTGCAGCGGCACCTGCTCGGTCTTGATCGGCGTGATCTTCTTGGCGGCCAGCGCGGTCGCCCAATGCTCCCAAGCGCGCTGCAACGACGGCACCTTGGACGAGATCGGCACCAGCGACAGCGCGAACTTCTCGGCCACGGTCAGCTCCAGCGTGTCGAGCCAGGCCGCGCGCTCGAACTGGTCCTCGGTGATGCGCGGGTAGAAGAAGCCGTCCGGCACGTCGATGTTGTGGACGAAGCGTTTCAACAGCTTGGCCAGCGCGTGCTCGTTGGTCACCGACGAGATCCGGTGCAGATGCTCCAGCGTCGGCGCCACGGCGAAGCCGGTGGTCTTGAGCGGCACCGGCTTTTCCTTCAGCAGCGAGCGCACCACGTTGTGGGTCTCGTTGTCGTAGCCGGCCACCAGGCCCTCCTCGTGCACGCCGAAGCGCCCCGCCCGGCCGGCGATCTGGCGCGCCAGCGCGGCCGGGATCTCTTCCTCCTCGTAGCCGTTGTACTTGACCGAGGTGGTCATGACGATGCGCGCGATCGGCATGTTCAGGCCCATCGCGATCGCGTCGGTGCCCACCACCACGTCGGCCGCGCCGTCGCGGAAGCGCTGGGCCTGCGCGCGCCGCACCTCCGGCGACAGGTTGCCGTACACGGTGGCCACCGACAGGCCCAGCTCGGTCACCATGTCGCGCCACATCAGCACCTCGCGGCGCGAGAAGCAGATCACCGCGTCGCCCCGCCGCAAATTGCTCAGCTTGCGCACGGCGGTCGGCTCGACGGACAACGGGCCTTTGCGCTTGAGCACGTGGACCTCCAGCTCGCACTCCAGCCGCGCCGCCAGCACTTCGATGGCACGGCGCGCTTCCGGCGCGCCCACCAGGTACACCACCTGCGCCGGCGCACCGCAGACGGCGGCGGTCCAAGCGGCGCCACGGTCGCGGTCGGCCAGCATCTGGATCTCGTCGATCACCGCCACGTCGACCGGGGTGCGGGTGTCGAGCATCTCCACCGTGCTGGCCACGTGCGTGGCGCCGGGCACCAGGCGACGCTCCTCGCCCGTCACCAAACTGACGGCCAGCGGCTTGCCGTGCGCCTCCATGGCCTGCAAGCGTTCGTAGTTCTCCAGCGCCAGCAGGCGCAGCGGCGCAAGATAGACGCCGCTGGGCGCCTTGGCCAGCGCCTCGATGGCCTGGTGGGTCTTGCCGGAATTGGTCGGCCCCAGCAACGCGATGAAACGCCGCTTCATGCGCCGCGCCACGTCGAACGAGGCCGGGTATTCGGCCAGGTTGATGCTCTGGCGGGTGCGCTCGGCGTGCTGCTCCTCCATCTCGCGCTCGACGGCGTGCTCCAGGCGCTGCCGGATGCGGTCGAAGACGATGCCGGCCGGCTCGGATATCTGCATGTCCGCCAGCGCGCCGAGGAAAGGTTGCGCATCGAGGCCGCAATCGTCGCAGGCGTCGGCCATCTCCTGCACGAAGGCACCGACATAGCCGCGCAGCTCTTCGCCGACGGCGTCGCTGGCACGCTCCAGCAGCAGCTGGGAACGGGTATCGGCGTCCATCTTGCGCCATTTGGACGCCTTGGCCAGCACGCCCTGCGCCGGCACCAAGTCGTAGGCGACCTGCAAGCCGTTGTACGACACCACCCCGCTCAAGCGCAGGAACACGCGGCCCTCCTGCCGCGCCAGCACGACGCCCCGGGCGCTCAGGCCCAGCCGGTGCATCAGGTCGTCGTCCTCCCCCTGATCGCTGTCTGTGGCGGAGTGATGCGGTGCTGGGGAGGAATTGCTCATATGCGATACTCGGGTAGGTAGGCTGAAATTTTAGCAGATCGTTACAGTTGGTGAGAAAGCTAAGCCCGGCCCCCACCTATAATATTCCGCCTAGGCAATCAGCCTACAACAACAATCAGAAAACAAAAGGGAAAACATGGGCATGGTATTCTGCCGCGGTTGCGGTAAAGAAATTCACGAGACAGCACCAACTTGCCCGCATTGCGGCGCGCCGCAACATGCCAGCGCCGCCTCCGGTCCGCGTTCGGACAAGGATTACGTCGTCACCGTATTGCTGTGCTTCTTCCTGGGCGTATTGGGCGTGCACCGCTTCTACGTCGGCAAGATCGGCACCGGCCTGTTAATGTTGTTCACATTCGGCGGCTTCGGCATCTGGGCGCTGATCGATTTTATTATCGTCGTTCTCGGTAACTTCACCGACAGCGACGGCCTCAAAATCAGCAACCGCTAAGCGCGTTTTTGTCTTTCCTCCGGATTTCTGGCACCATAGCCCGGTTTACACCGCCGCCGTGCCAGAAATCCCGCCATGCCCTTCTCCATCGCCACAGCCGTTCACCACGAATTGCTGATTAAAAAAAGCCGCTTTATCGCCTGCGTTCAGCCCATGACGGACCGGAGCGCCGCGCAAAAAGTGGTGGCTGAATTATGGGCGCAACATCCGGGCGCCGCCCACGTATGCTGGGCGTTATTAGCCGGCGGCCAATCGGCTGCGGTCGACGACGGCGAACCGAGTGGCACCGCCGGCCGTCCCATGCTCGATGTATTACGCCACCAGGATCTGGAAGGCGTATTAGCCACCGTGGTCCGATATTTTGGCGGCGTTAAATTGGGCGCCGGCGGTTTGGTGCGCGCTTATACCGACAGCGTGGCCCAGGCATTATTAAAATCCGAGAAAATCGCGATTATCAAGCTGCATTATCTTATCTGCACCGCGCCTTATGCGATGGAAGGCATGATACGCCGCGAAATTGAACTGGCCGGCGCCAGTCTCGATAATGTCGCGCATTCCGACCACGTGCAATTCGAATTCAGCCTCCCCGACAGCGCAGCCGCGCCATTGGTCAGCCGATTGAATGAGGCCGGCCATGGCCGCATTCAATGGATCGCTCCCGACGACGAATAAAGCGATTGGCGGCCATCGCCGCCGTTCGCCCTTCACAAGCTGTTTTTTGGTATATTCGCGCCAATATTTGGCATGGCTTCGCTCTGGGCGCCGATCCAGGTGGCTTTGTGCCACAGCGTTTCAAGCGGCCCCTGCTTGTGCCGGCGCAGCCACCAGACGCTGAACTGCCGTTGCAGCACCGCCAGCGTCAGCCCGATCGCCAGCGCGAAACTGGCGCCGGTGTATTGATACATCCCCAGGCCGAAGCCATAATAAATCGACGTGCCGACGATGGATTGCACCACATAACTGGTCAAACTCATGCGGCCCAATGGAGAGAATATACCCAGCCAATTTCCCGCATAAGACAGCAACGTAAAGCTCGATACCAGCACCGCCATGAACGCCACGTTCGACCATGAGGTCACGATCACCAATAAAGGCCGGCGCACCGCCGCGCCGATATGCCACAGGTCGGGATTGCTTTTCAGCAGATACAATGGAATAAACGCCAGCATGGCAATCAGCAGGATTTTACGCCAGAATGTCTTGTTCGGAATCGATGGAATAAAAAGTCCTTTTCTGCCGGCCAACATACCCAGCATGAATAATGCCGGAATCTGGAATATGCGACCATTTTCCCAGCTCCAGCGTATTACCCCTATTTTCCCGTTGCTTAAATTCCCCATCCAGACGTCGAATGCGGAACCATGCGCCATGTATTTTTCGGCACGGCCAAAATATGCCCACGAGGCGGGATCGGCGAGTTTCTCGTCGGGATTAGGCAGCGCCTGAAAGAATTCCACCCAGGCGTGCGGCAATAGTAAAAACAATATGGCGATACATAACACCACGCCGGTGCGCAAGCGCGCCACCGGTATCAGCGCCAGCCCCAATACGGCATAAATACTGAGGATGTCGCCGTGATAAAACATGGAATTGAACAAGCCGAATCCCAGCAATAACACCATGCGCCAGGCAAAGCGGGCGCGGAAATCCTCGCCGCGCAGTTCACGGTTGTGATCCTGGATGTAGAACGTCAGGCCGAACAGCAGCGCGAAGATCGCGTACGACTTGCCGCCGAACAGGAAGAACAGGCTGTCCCAGATCATCTTGTCCACCGCCACCAGCCAGGCCGGCAATCCAGCGGGAAGAAAATAGAAATCGAAATGCTCGATGTTGTGCAGAAGCATGATCGAGACGATGGCGAAGCCGCGCAGGGCATCGATCACATCCAGACGGGAGGAGTTGGCGCGCATGATGTTCCATCAACCTTGGCAAAGTGAATAGGACGCCAAGTGTAGAATGGAACCGCTCCCAGCGGTGCGTTTTTTCAGGCCCGGCGGACCGCCGGCGCGCAATATTTGGCGACCGTGAGGACCATGTCCTCGAACTCGATCGGCTTGGCGATGAAGTCGTCGACGCCGGCGGCGCGGCATTCGTCGCGCTCGGCCTCCAGCACGTTGGCGGTCAGCGCCAGGATCGGCAGGCTGCGGTAGCCCTGCGCGCGCAGCAGGCGCGTGGCCTCGTTGCCGTCCATGACCGGCATTTGCATATCCATCAACACGGCGTCGTAGAACGGGCCGTTCATCACCTGGTCCACGCCTTCGCGGCCGTTGTTGGCCACGTCCACCTCCGCCCCCTCCAGTTGCAGCAAGGCGCAGGCGACTTGCTGGTTGAGCGGGTTGTCCTCCACCAGCAGCAGCCTCAGCCCAGCCAGGCGCAGCCCCGCCGACGCGGCGGCCTCCGGCACGACGGCAGGCGGTGCCGCGTCCACCGCGCCATCCTGCGGCGCGACCCGTTGCAGCGCCTCGTACAGCATGGCGGGCGTCAACGGCTTCATCAGCACCAGGTCCAGCACGCCGGCCTCCTGCTGCATGCGCTGATGCAGCGCATGCGTGGCCTCGGCCGCGGCCAGCGCGACGAACGGCGCCGCCGTCTGCCGGCGCAGGCGCAACACGCCGTCCCAGCTGTCCACGCCGTCGAACAGGAACAATTCATAGGCGGCCCCGGCGCGCAGGCAGCGCGCGCCGGCCAGGTCCGCGACCCAGTCGGCCTGGCCGCCGAAGCCGGCGATCATCGCCAGCAGCAGCTGCCGCGACTGTTCGCCGGCGCCGACCACCAGCACCTTCAACGGCAGCGCCGCGCGCGGCGCCCTGCGCCGCCCTGCCGTACGACAGCGTGAACGAGAACGTGCTGCCTTCGCCGGGCGCGCTCTCGACCCGCAGCTCGCCGCCCATCAGGCGCACCAGCCGCTGGCTGATGGCCAGGCCGAGGCCGGTGCCGCCGAAGCGCCGCGTGGTCGAGCTCTCGGCCTGCGTGAAGGAATCGAAGATGCTGCCCTGCTGCTCGGGCGCGATGCCGATGCCGGTGTCGCGCACGGAAAAGTGCAGCCGCACATGCTCGTCATCGCCGTCCAGCAGGCACACGCTCACCACCACCGAACCGCGCTCGGTGAACTTGACCGCGTTGCCGGCCAGGTTCACCAACACCTGGTTGAGCCGCAGCGCGTCGCCCAGCACGTCGGTCGGCAGCGCCGGGTCGAGGTCGAACAGCACTTCGACCGGCTTGTCCTGCACGCTGGCGCCCAGGATCAGCGCCAGGTTGCGCAGCATCTGCTCCAGGTTGAACGGCACCCGCTCCAGCACCAGGTTGCCGGTTTCGACCTTGGAGAAATCCAGGATGTCGTTGAGGATGCCCAACAGCGAATGGGCTGCCGCGTAGGTCTTGTCGACGTAGTCGCGCTGCTGCGGGCTCAGCTCCGTGAGCCGCAGCAGGTGCTGCATGCCGAGGATGCCATTCATCGGCGTGCGGATCTCGTGGCTCATGGTGGCCAGGAACTGGCTCTTGACGCGCGTGGCGGTCTCGGCCCGGTTGCGCTCGACCAGCACCGCGTCGCGCTCGCGCGAGAGCTCCTCGGTGCGCTCGCGCACGCGCGCCTCCAGCGTCTCGTGTCCCTGCCGGATCGCCTGCGACATGTGGTTGAAGGCGCGCGTGGCCTGGGCGATCTCATCGTCGCCCACCACCTCCAGCTGGCCGCCCAGCTGGCCGGCCGCGATCATCTGCGCGCCGTGCGTGAACTGCGCGATCTGGCGGATCAGGTAGCGCCCCAGCAGCAGCGAGAACAAGGCCACCATCGCCATCTCCAGCGCGGCCAGGCCCAGGCTCCAGCGCTGGGCCGCCGCCAGCGTCCGCTCCAGGCTGGCGACATCGAGCCCGATCCGCACGCTGCCATAGGTGACGCCGGCCACCGCCACCGGGCTGCTGACGGCGAACATGCCGTCGGCCGCCTCGGACAACGACGCGTGCGGCACGAAGGGCCTGGCCAGCGCCTCCGGCCGGCCCGCCTCCACCAGCACGCGCTGGTCGGCGTCGAGCACCTGCGCGTACAGCGTGCCCTCGGTGCCGCTGAGCTGGCGCGCGAACGATTGCAGGCCCTCCAGGTCGTGGCTGATCACCGCGTCGCGCGACATGGCGGCGAAGGTCTCGGCCGTCACGCGCGCGTGGCGCAGCACCTGCTGCTCGTTGGACTCGCGCAAAAAATGCAGCACGCTGAACACCAGCACGCCCAGCAACAGCAGCTCGATCAGCGCGATGCCGAGGATGGTCTTGGCGCGGAAGCTCAGGGCCAGCCGCATGGCCTATTCCTGGATCCTGGCGTCGGCCGGCGAGATCGCCAGCCGGCGCACGTCGTCCCAGTCCTGGTCCTGGGCCGGCTCGAAGCCGTCGAAGCCGATCCCGGCCAGCAGCTTGAGCTGCGCCGGGTCGCCGTTCATCCGCTTCATCGCCGCCAGCACGCGCTCGCGCACGGCCGGGTCCAGCTGCGGACGGGTGGCGATGGCGTGCGTGGTGAAAGGCGGACTGGTCCACAACACGCGCAGCTCGCGCGACAGGCGGCGGTCCAGCAGGTCCAGCGTACGCGGCACGCCGCCGCCGGCCGGATACAGGCCCTGCACCACGTCGCGGTACACCGAGTTGTGCGACTTGACGAAGGCGGCCTTGAACGGCACGCCCTGGCGCCGCAGCTCGGCCTGCACCAGCAGGCTCGCGCCGAACGCGGCCGGCGTGGGGAAGGCCAGCGTGGTCCCGGCCAGCTGCTTCAGCTCGCGCAGCGGGCTGTCCTTGCGCACCACCACCAGGCCGCGCAGACGCTCGCCCTTGGCGCGCGCCAGCGCGTGGTAGCCGGGCCGGGCGTTGTAGACCACGAAGTGATAGGGGTTCATGTAGGCGAAATCGTATTCGCCCGCCGCCAGGCGGCGCTCGAAGGTGGGAACGTCGGGCGCGGTGGCGAAGGTGATCCGGACGCCGGCCTGCTCGGACAAGGCCATCAGCACCGGGGTCCAGTTGGCGGCCATCTGCGAGGGCGACTCCTGCGGCACCACGCCGAAGGTGTAACTGGTCTGCTGCGCCGACACCGTACCGGTCAGCGCCAACATCAAGCAACCGGCACACAGCCAGCGGAGTAATCGATGGGCCATGGGTAGCGTATTTCGCAAGAAATCGGGATTTTCGATCATAGCATGACGCCCCCGGCCCCGATGCAATTAATTGCTCTGGAATAAATCTTAATGTATATTAACGGCCCACAACCTGACGCACGGCCGATCCGCCCCATCCCCGCGGACGCCAGCCTTCCCTGGCCATGCCCCCGCCAACGCGTCCAGCCCCGCCCAGCGGGGACGCACGTTTTCACGAGAAACGGAATAAACAATATGAACCTCAAGAATCTCAAAGTCGGCACCCGGCTGGGGCTGGGCTTCGGCGCCATCCTGCTGATGCTGACCATCGCCAGCGTGCAAAACATCGTCAGCCTCGGCACGCTCAACGACGGCACCGACGCCATCGTCACCGAAAGCTACACCAAGGTCGCGCAGGCGCAGACCCTGATGAACCACAGCAACCGGATCGCCCGCGCGCTACGCAACGCCCTGCTGATCCGCGACGACGCCAAGGCCGCCAAGGAACTGGCGGTGATCGCCGACAAGCGCAAGGATGTCGAGGCCGTCACGCAGAAGCTGGCCGGCCTGGTCAAGTCCGAGACCGGACGCCAGATGCTGGCCGCGCTGCAGGCCGCGCGCACGCCCTACGAGGCCGCGCTCGACGAGGTGATGCGCAAGCGCAGCGCCGGCGACATCGACGGCGCCGTCGACTACATGCTGGGGCCGATGCGCGAGCTGCAGACGACGTATATGAACAGCCTCGACGCGCTGATCGCGCACCAGAGCGCGGTGATGGAAACGAGCCGCGTCAAGGCCGACGCCACCTACGTCCAGGCGCGCAACCTGGCCATCGTGATGGGCCTGCTGTCGCTGGCGGCCGGCGTCGCGGGCGCCATGCTGATCTCGCGCCAGCTGCTGGGCCAGCTCGGCGGCGAGCCGGACTACGTGGCCGGCATCGCCAGCCAGATCGCGGCCGGCGACCTGGCCGTGCCCATCGCCACCCGCGACGGCGACCAGCGCAGCCTGCTGTTCGCGATCGCGGCCATGCGCGACAGCCTGGCCAAGATCGTCGGCCAGGTGCGCGGCGGCGCCGATTCCATCGTCACGGCCGCCACCGAGATCGCCGCCGGCAACCTCGACCTGTCCTCGCGCACCGAGCAGCAGGCCGGCTCGCTGGAGGAGACCGCCTCGTCGATGGAGGAGCTGACCGCCACCGTCAAGCAGAACACCGAAAGCGCGCGCCAGGCCAACACGCTGGCTGCGGCAGCCTCGCAGACCGCCCTGGCCGGCGGCGCGGTGGTGGCCGACGTGGTCCACACCATGGGCGAGATCAACGAGTCGGCCAGGAAGATCGTCGACATCATCAGCGTGATCGACGGCATCGCGTTCCAGACCAACATCCTGGCGCTGAACGCGGCCGTGGAGGCGGCGCGCGCCGGCGAACAGGGGCGCGGCTTCGCGGTCGTGGCCACCGAGGTGCGCACGCTGGCGCACCGCTCGGCGGCGGCGGCCAAGGGAAATCAAGGCGCTGATCGACGACTCGGTCGGCAAGGTCGCCACCGGCACCGAGCTGGTCGGCGAGGCCGGCGCGACGATGGAGAGGATCGTCGCCGCCGTCAAGTCCGTCACCGAGATCATGGGCGAGATCAGCATCGCCAGCCACGAGCAGGAAGCCGGCATCGAGCAGATCAACCAGGCCATCGCCGAGATGGACGCGGTGACGCAGCAGAACGCCGCGCTGGTCGAGCAGGCGGCCGCAGCGGCCGAGGCGCAGCAGGACCAGGCGCATCAGCTGGTGCAGCTGGTGGGCGTGTTCAAGCTGGCCGACGACCGCCGCGCGGCGCCGGTGTCCCGCCTGAATCCGCGCAAGCCGTCGCGGCTGGCGCTGGGCCACCGCGAGGCCGCCTGACCGGAGGCGCGCTGGCGCACCGCGCGTCCGCCAGCTACAATCGGCCGATGAGCCATTTGCCTATCGACCTGCTGGAGCCTGCGGACTTCGGCGATTTTCTCCGCTACCTCAACGACCACCTGTCCGACAACGGCCGGGGCGACACCGCCTACTTCCAGCCGCTGCCGCGCGACGAATCGCGCTTCCCCGCCGACAAGGCCGACGCCTTCCAAACCGGCATGAGCACACCGCTGGACGCCCCCGGCTGGCGCCGCGTCTGGGTAGCGCGCGCGGACGACGGCCGCATCGCCGGCCACGTCGACCTGCGCGCCCATCCCGAACGCCATGCCACCCACCGCTGCCTGCTGGGCATGGGCGTGGACCGCGCCTTCCGCCGCCTGGGCCTGGGCGGCCGCCTGATCGAACACGCCGCGCACTGGGCGCGCGCATCGGCGCGGCTGGACTGGATCGACCTGCAAGTGCTGTCCGTGAACGCGCCGGCGATCGCGCTGTACCGCCGCAACGGCTTCGAACAAACCGGCGAAATCGCCGACCTGTTCCGCATCGACGGCCGGAGCCTGGCCTACACCGGCATGAGCAAGCGCCTTGACACAATCAAATGAGAATGGTTATCATTCAAATATTTAACTGAGAAGCCTGCCGCCGCCAGCCACATTCTCGCCTTGATTGTGGGATAAGAATGAAAAAGCATAACTTGGACCGGCTGGCGGTCCTGATGGGCATGGCGGCGCCGTTGGCGGCACAGGCACAGATCGCGGCGGAGGCGGCCACGGCGGTCCTGCCGCGCATTGAAATCCACGGCGAGAGCCTGGGCGCCACCACCGAAGGCACCGGCTCCTACACCACCGGCAAGGCCAACACCGCCCTGCCCCTGGGCATGGCGCTGCGCGACACGCCGCAATCGGTCTCGGTGGTGACCCAGCAGCGCATCGAGGACCAGGGCTTGCTGACGGTGACGGACGTGGTCAACAACGTCACCGGCGTCTCGGTCAACCAATACGAAACCAACCGCGCCGGCTTCACCGCGCGCGGCTTCGACATCGACAACCTGCAGATCGACGGCATCCCCACCACCTGGGACCAGCCGTGGAGCTCGGGCGAAGTGCTGGGCAGCCTGGCCACCTACGACCGCGTCGAGGTGGTGCGCGGCGCCACCGGCCTGATGACGGGCGCCGGCAATCCGTCCGCCGCCATCAACCTGGTGCGCAAGCGCGCCGCCAGCAAGGAGTTGACCGGCACGGCCGAGATCGGCATCGGCAGCTGGAACGAACGGCGCGCGATGGCCGACGTCTCCACCGCGCTGAACCAGGCCGGCAGCGTGCGCGCCCGCGTGGTCGGCGAATACCAGGCCGGCGACAGCTGGATCCATCTGATGGAGAAGAACAGCCGCACCCTGTACGGCACGCTGGAGGCGGACCTGGGCCGCAAGACCGTGCTGTCGGCCGGCTACAGCTACCAGAAGACCGATCCCAAGGGTCCGATGTGGGGCGGCCTGCCCTACTGGTACAGCGACGGCGGCCGCACCGGCTGGGACCGCTCGAAGACCTCGGCCGCCGGCTGGACCCGCTGGGGCACGGAATACGGCAACTTCTTCACCAACCTCGACCACGAATTCGACAACGGCTGGAAGCTGCGCGCCAGCTACAGCCACGGCGACCGCAAGGCCGATTCCTACCTGCTCTACCTGTCGGGCATCCCCGACCGCGCGACCGGCGCCGGCATGGGCGCGTTCGCCGGCTCCTACCAGACCCACACCAAGCAGGACGACTTCGGCCTGCACGCCAGCGGCCCGTTCGCGCTGGGCGGGCGCAAGCACGAGGCGGCGTTCGGCTATATGCACTCGAAACAGCAGTTCAACGCCGACAGCCGCGCCGCCGACTTCGGCCCCGGCGGCGTGCCGGACGTGGGCGACTTCAACCGCTGGAACGGCAGCTATCCCGAACCGGCCTGGGGCGCCTCCACCTTCTACGAAAGCAGCGTCACCACGCAGCAGGCCGTGTACGGCGTGGCGCGCTTCTCGCTGGCCGATCCGCTCAAGCTGATCGCCGGCGCCCGCCTGAGCGACTACGACAAGACCGGCCACGGCCTGTACGCCGCGCCGTACCAGCTCAAGCACGACCGCCAGCTGACGCCGTACGCCGGCCTGGTCTACGACATCAACGACAGCTACTCGGCCTACGCCAGCTACACCAGCATCTTTCAGCCGCAGAACCTGAAGGACTTCAGCGGCAGGACGCTGGACCCGATCGAAGGCAAGAGCGCCGAGGCCGGCATCAAGGGCGAGTTCTTCGAAGGCCGGCTGAACGCCTCGCTGGCGCTGTTCCGCATCAAGCAGGACAAGCTGGGCCAGGAAGCCGGCCTGGTCGACCGCGACGGCGCCGGCCCACTGGCGCCGGAGGCCTGGTACCGCGCGGCCACCGGCGCCACCAGCCACGGCGTGGAGTTCGAGGTGGCCGGCCAGTTGGCCAAGGGCTGGAACGCCAGCCTGGGCTACACGCGCTTCCACGCCGAGGACGCGGCCGGCGCCGACATCAACAGCGTCTACCCGCGCAAGCTGCTGCGCCTGTTCACCACCTGGCAGTTGCCGGGCGACTGGAAGGCGCTGACGCTGGGCGGCGGCGTCAACTGGGAAGGCCGCGGCTACACGGCCGATCCGAACGCGCCGGCCGGCAGCGGAGGCCGGATCGAGCAGCCGGCCTACGCGCTGGTGAACCTGATGGCGCGCTACGACATCAACCGGCTATGGTCGGCGCAGCTCAACATCAACAATGCGTTCGACAAGCAGCACTTCGGCATGTTCGCCGCGTATGGCGCGATCACCTACGCGGCCCCGCGCAGCGCAGCGCTCAACCTCAGGTATCGCTTCTAGGGGGTGTCCGTTTCCGGACGGTGTTGAACGAAGGCGGGCAAGCGCGCCCGCCGCACGCGGCATGCCCGATCGCGCCGGGGCCTTGATTTTGCTGGCTCTGCGGGCATCGGCGCCATGTGGCACGGCTATTGCAATAGAGAGCACAACTCTAGCTCACTATCGCATCTCATGGACCAGGCGCTCAACCCCGATATCCTTTCCCGCCGCAGGCGCAAGACCGCGCTGGTGGTGGCCGCCGTGCTGGCCTCGCTGTGCGCGGCCGCGTGGGGCATCAACCGCGTGGTCAGCCCCAGCGTCGACGCCGCCAGCGTGGTGCTGGCCGAAGTCCGCGTCGGCAACATCGCCAACACCATCAACGCCTCCGGCATCGTCATCCCGGTGCACGAGGAGCTGGTCTCCAGCCCGATCCAGACCCACGTCGCCAAGGTCCACGCCAAGCTGGGCCAGCAGGTCAAGGCCGGCGAGCTGCTGCTGGAGCTGGACAACCGCACCATCGTGCTGGCGATGGACAGCATCAAGGAACAACTGGCCCAGCAGGAAAACCGCATCCTCGCGCTGACGCTGGAACTGGCGCAGAAACGCAAGCAGATCGTCAGCGCCATCGAGCTGCTGGAGCTGGACCTGCAGGCCACCCGCGTCAAGCTGGGCCGCTACCAGACGCTGCGCAAGGCCGGCGGCGTCTCTGCCGAGGACTTGCTGACGGCCGAACTGAACGTCAAGCGCACCGAGATCCAGCTGCGCCAGCAGCACGAACAGATCGACGACAGCCAGCGCGTCACCTCCTCCAGCATCGAAGGCGCGCGGCTGCAAAAGAACATCCTGCAAAAACAACTGCAGCAGCAACAGGAGCTGCTGGCGCAAACCCAGGTGCGCGCGCCGTTCGCCGGCATGCTGACCTGGCTGCTGGCCGACGAGGGCGCCAGCCTGGCCACCGGCCAGCTGGTGGCCAAGGTCTCCGAGCTGAGCAACTACAAGGTCGAGGCCTCGCTGTCGGACTTCCACGCCCGCGCGCTCAACGCCGGCCAGGCGGTGCGCGTCGAGCAGGGCAATGTGCGGCTGGACGGCGTGGTGCAGACCATCCTGCCGGAGATCCAGAACGGCACCGTCAAGCTGCTGGTCACGCTCAACCAACCCAGCCACCCTATGCTGCGCAACAAGCTGCGGGTGGAGGTCAACATCGTCACCGAACAAAAGCAGCGCACGCTGCTGGCCGACTACGGCCCGGCCTTCAACGGCCGCGGCCCGCAGGACATCTTCGTGGTGCGCGACGGCATGGCCCGCAAGACCACGCTCAACATCGGCGCCAGCGACGGCAAGGCCGTGGAGATCCTGTCCGGCGCGCGCGCCGGCGACCGCCTCATCATTTCAGACACCACCCGCTACAAGGACCGCGACAGCATCCGCGTCGCCCAATAACCCGCATCGAAAGGACTATCATGATCCGCCTGAGCAATGTCAGCAAAACCTACCAGACCGACAAGGTCGAAACCCTGGCCCTGAAGGACATCGACCTGCATGTCGAGAAATCGGAATTCGTCTGCATCATGGGCCCCAGCGGTTGCGGCAAGAGCACGCTGCTGAACCTGATCGGCCTGCTGGACCGTCCAGGCAGCGGCGCCATCCACGTGGGCGGCGCGCCGGTGGCCTCGTACAAGGACAAGCATGTGGCCAAGCTGCGCAACAACACCTTCGGCTTCATCTTCCAGAGCTTCCACTTGATCAACGACCTGCGCGTGATCGATAACGTCGAGCTGCCGTTGCTGTACCGCGACCTGTCGGCCAAGAAGCGCCAGCGGCTGGCGCGCGAGGCGCTGGAAAAGGTCGGCCTGGGCGCGCGCATGGACCACTACCCGAACCAGCTGTCGGGCGGCCAGCAGCAGCGCGTGGCGATCGCCCGCGCCATCCTGGGGCCAGCTGCAGGTGCTGCTGGCCGACGAGCCGACCGGCAACCTGGACAGCAAGATGGGCCAGGAGGTCATGGACATCCTGCTCAAGCTCAACAGCGAGGGCACGACCGTGGTGATGGTCACCCACGACGAGCAGGAAGCCAAGCGCGCCAGCCGCATCGTGCGCGTGTTCGACGGCCAGCTGGTCGCTTAAGGGGACGCCATGTTCAGGAATTATCTGTTGACCGCGTGGAAGGTCTTCATGCGCCGCAAGCTGTTCACCGCCATCAACCTGCTGTGCATCGTGCTGACGCTGGTGGTGCTGCTGGTGGTCACGGCGCTGCTGCAAAACGCCTTCTACCCCAGCGGCGTCGAGGGCAAGAGCGACCGCTTCGTGCAGGCCATCATGATCGAGGCCCGCCACACCGAGGGCAAGGGCGTGCGCCGCAGCCCGCTCGGCTTCAAGCTGATCGACAAATACATCAAGCCGCTGCCGGGCGTGGAGGCGGTATCGGCCACCACCATGCCGGAAACCGTGTCGGTGTACCAAGAGGGCCGCGTCAGCGAGCTGCTGATGCGCCGCACCGACGCCGAGTACTGGAAGATCCTCGACTTCAAGGTGCTGCAGGGCCGCGTGCCGGACCAGGCCGACGTCGACCAGGGCCGCTTCGTGGCCGTGGTCAACGCCAGCACCGCGCGCAAGCTGTTTCCCGGCCAGCCGGTGCTGGACCAGAAGATCAGCATCGGCGGCCAGTACTTCACCGTCATCGGCGTGGTCGAGGACGCGATGCACATCAACGCCTTCTCCGACATCTGGGCGCCCATCACCACCTTCCCGTCGACCGACTACCGCAACCAGATCTTCGGCAACTTCGCCTTCATGGTGCTGGCGCACACGGCGGCCGACCTGCCGCGCGTCCGGCGCGACATCGAGGCGGCCGCCAAGACCGTGGTGTTCGACGATCCCAAGGAATACAACATCGCCCGCATCTGGGGCGACAGCAAGCTCGACCTGTTCGCCCGCATGCTGCTGCAACAGGAAGGGGCCGATTCCGGCGCCGGCAAGCTGCTGCTGATCATCGGCGGCCTGATGCTGCTGTTCATGGCGCTGCCGGCGCTCAACCTGGTCAACCTGAACACCGGCCGCATCCTCGAGCGCAGCAGCGAGATCGGCGTACGCAAGGCCTTCGGCGCCACCAGCGCCCACCTGGTGCGCCAGCTGGTGCTGGAGAACGTGCTGCTGTGCCTGGCCGGCGGCCTGATCGGCCTGGCCTGCGCGCGGCTGGTGCTGTGGTGGCTGGAGGGCTCGGGCCTGATCCCCTACCTGCATGTGGAACTGAACCTGGCCGTGTTCGGCATGGGCCTGCTGCTGGCGACCGTGTTCGGCCTGCTGTCGGGCGTGCTGCCGGCCTGGAAGATGTCCCGTCTCGATCCCGTCCACGCCTTGAAAGGAGCCGCATGATGCTGCGCCACTTATTGAAACTGATCTGGAAGCGCAAGTCGCGCAATATGATGCTGTCGCTGGAAATCCTGCTGGCCTTCGTGGTGGTGTTCGCGATCGCAGCGTTCGCCCTGCGCAGCTACCAGCTGTACCGGATGCCGACCGGCTTCAGCTACCAGGACGTGTGGTCGGCCTCGCTCAACGCCCGCAACGAGGGCGGCATCGAGGCCGATCCGCTGATCTACGACAAATTGCGCCAGAGCCTGAAGGCGCTGCCGGAAGTGCAGGAAGTTGGCTTCAGCAGCTTCCCGGTCTACCAGTCGTCGAACTGGACCAGCGAATTCACGCTGCGCGAAGGCAAGCGCAAGTTCGTCTCCAACCTGTTCCAGATCAGCGATGAATTCCCCGCCGTGGTCAACATGACGCTGGCCGAGGGCCGCTGGTTCTCCCGGGCCGACGACGGCGCGGCCGAGCGGCCGGTGGTCATCAACCGCCGGCTGGCGCAGAAGCTGTTCGACGGCAAGCCGGCGCTCGGCCAGGTGTTCAGCGAAGACGAGGACAATCCGAACAAGGCGCTCAAGCAGTTCAAGGTGGTCGGCATCGTCGAGGAGTTCCGCAGCCAGGGCGAGTTCATGTCGCCGCCCAGCTTCATGCTGGTGCGCCACCAGACGGGCGCCGGCGAAGGCGGACTGGAGGCGATCCAGCTCAAGGTGCGCCCCGGCACGCCGCGCACCTTCGAGGCGGCGCTCAACCGCCAGCTCAAGCTGGTGCGCAACGACTGGAGCTACACCATTTCGCCGGTGGCCGACATGCGCACCTCGATGCTCAAGACCCAGACCATACCGCTGACCGTGCTGGCCGTGATCGCCGCCTTCCTGCTGGTGATGGTGGCGTTCGGCCTGTTCGGCGTGCTGTGGCAGAACACCACCCAGCGCATTCCGGAGATCGGCCTGCGGCGCGCGATCGGCGCCGATTCCGGCCACATCTACAGCCAGATCATCGTCGAGCAGATGCTGCTCAGTTCAGGCGCCATGGCCATCGCGCTGCTGTTGCTGGTGCAGCTGCCGCTGACCGGCGCGATGGGCGACAGCCTGAACTGGACGGTGTTCTTGATGGCGGCGACGCTATCGGCCGGTGTGATCTATCTGCTATCCTTGCTGTGTTCGCTCTATCCGGGCTGGCGCGCCGCGCGCCTGAGCCCGACCCAGGCGCTGCATTATGAATAGGCCAGTTTGAATTGATGGAATCATCCCGTAAACAACGCATCCTGATCGTCGACGACGACAGCGCGGTGCAGGTGTCGCTGGCGCTGCTGCTCAAGCAGTCCGGCTTCGACACCGTGTGCTGCGACGACCCGCGCCAGGCGCTGGAACAGCTGGCCCGCCAGCCGGCCGACCTGGTGCTGCAGGACATGAACTTCTCGCTGCGCACCAGCGGCGAGGAAGGCTTGCAGCTGCTGGCCGAGATCAAGCGGCTGCAGCCGGCGCTGCCGGTGCTCTTGATGACGGCCTGGGGTTCGATCGCGCTGGCGGTCAAGGGCGTGCAGGCCGGCGCCGCCAACTTCTTCACCAAGCCGTGGGACAACGCCCAGCTGATGGAGCTGATCCGCACCACGCTCGACACCGCCGCGCCCGCCCCGGCCGGCTGCCCGACGCGCGCCGCGCTCGACGCCCAGTTCGACTTCAGCGGCATCGTCGGCGAGCATCCTCGGCTGCTGAAGGTGCTGGCCACCGTCGGCCAAGTGGCGGCCACCAGGGCGCCGGTGCTGATCCTCGGCGAGAGCGGCTGCGGCAAGGAGCTGATCGCCGACGCCCTGCACCGCAACAGCCCGCGCGCGGCGCAGGCCATCGTCAAGATCAACATGGGGGCGATCACGCCGTCGCTGTTCGAGAGCGAGATGTTCGGCCACGTGCGCGGCGCCTTCACCGACGCCAGGACCGACCGCAAGGGCCACGTCGCCAGCGCGCACGAGGGCACGCTGTTCCTCGACGAGATCGGCGAGCTGAACCGCTCGGACCAGGTCAAGCTGCTGCGCGTGCTACAGGACCAGACCTACCAGGCGGTGGGCGCCAGCCGCACCGAGCGGGCCGACATCCGCGTGGTGTCGGCCACCAACCGCGAGCTGGCCGAGCTGGTGGCGGCCGGCGAGTTCCGCGAGGACCTGTTCTACCGGCTCAACCTGATCACCATCCGCCTGCCGCCGCTGCGCGAACGCCGCAGCGACATCCCGCTGCTGGCGCGCCACATCATCGGCCAGGTGTCGGCCAGCTACGGCCTGGGGCCGGCCACCATCGCGCCGGCCGCGCTGGAATGGCTGAGCGCGCAGCCGTGGCCGGGCAACATCCGCCAGCTCAAGCAGACGCTGGAGCGCACCCTGCTGTTGGTCGGCAAGAGCGAGCTGAAGCAGGCCGACTTCATCGCCACCGAGCAGCACGAGCACGGCGGCGCGCTGGGCGGCCAGCGGCTGGGCGTGGACGGCATGACGCTGGAGCAGGTCGAACGCCACATGATCGCCAAGGCGCTGGAGCAGCACCAGGGCAATATCTCGCGCGTGGCCAAGGCGCTTGGCCTGAGCCGCACCGCGCTATACCGGCGGCTGGAGCGGCACGGCCTGGGCGGCGGCGTCGCGCCCGAGGCCGGCCACGAAGCGCGCGCATGAGCCTGCGCCACCAGCTGTATGGCTACCTGGCCGCCGCCCACCTGCTGTTCCTGGGCCTGACCATCACCCTGTTCAAGCAGGCGCCGTTGCTGATGCTGGGGCTGGAGGCGGCGGTGCTGCTGAGCTTTGCGCTGGGCGTGCGGCTGATCCGGCGCGCGCTGGAGCCGCTCAGCTACACGCGCCACTTCCACGACCTGCTGCAGGACCAGCACTACGCGGCGCGCCTGCAACAAAGTGGCGATCCGCAACTGAATGAACTGGTCCAGCTGTTCAACACCATGCTGGGCGCGCTGTACCAGGAGCGTTTGCAGCTGGGCGAGCAACAGGGCTTCCTCGACCGGCTGCTGGAGGCCACGCCGAGCGCGGTCATCGTGTTCGACTTCGACGGACGCATCAGCCTGCTCAACGCCAGCGCGCAGGCGCTGCTCAAGCAGGACGACGCGCGAGGCCAGCCGCTATCGGCCTGCCTGCCGGCCGACAGCGGCGACTATCCCGGCCTGCTGGCCCAGCTCGACGCGCTGCCGCTGGGCGAGAGCCAGCTGCTGACCGACACCGACGGCCGCCGCTACCGAGGCCAGCGCGGGCGCTTCTACGACCGCGGCTTCGCCCGCCACTTCCTGCTGGTCGAGGAGCTGACGGCCGAGCTGGAGAGTTCGGAAAAAGCCGCGTACGACAAGCTGATCCGCGTGCTGGCGCACGAGGTCAACAACACGGTGGCGGCCACCGGCTCGGTGCTGGACTCGCTGCTGTACTACCGCAGCCAGCTGGCCGAGCGCGACGGCGAGGACTTCAGCACCGCCATCGTCGCCGTCAAGCGGCGCAACGTCAGCCTGGGCGAGTTCATCGAACGGTTCACGCGGGTGGTCAAGATGCCGGCGCCGGAGCTGCGGCCCAACGCCGTGCGCGACGTCATGGACGACATACTTTATTTGTATCGCGAGCCCTGCCGCAGCCGAGGCATCCACATCGGCTGGCAGCGCTGCGACGACGTACCGGCCATCGCGCTGGACCGGCACCTGATGGAGCAGGCCATGCTCAACGTGGTCAAGAACGCGATGGAAGCGGTGGAAGCCGGCGCGGGCGGCGACAAGCGCATCGACCTGGTGCTGGCGGCCGAGGACGGCGGCGTGCGGCTCTCGGTGATCGACACCGGCGACCTGCTGGGCGATGTACCGGCGCGGCAGCTGTTCACGCCGTTCTTCACCACCAAGAAAGGCGGCCAGGGCATCGGCCTGCTGTTCGTGCGAGAAGTACTGAACCGACACGGCTTCAGCTACCGCCTGGCCGCCACCGGCCAAGGCACCACCCGCTTCGACATCTGGCTAAACAGCGGGGGTCAAGTCTGACATTCGGACACGAGCTCAGCTGCGCCATGGGTCAGCTGACATTGGACACGCTCTGCGGTAGCGGCCGCTACCGCAGAGGCCGTGTCCGAATGTCAGACTTGACCCCAACATCGTTTGGCGCATATGGTTATCGCCAAATATTCGTCCGGGCGCGCCAATCGCATATAAAATGGCCGATTGTTTACCGGCCTCGGCCATCATCCTCTCGCAGCGAAGGGCAGCCCATGACGATCAACGTAATTCTTAACCTGCTGGCGGCACTGGTCCTGCTCGGCGTGCTGTACGCGCAGCAGCGCAGGCATGCGTCGTTCTCGGTGCGGGTGTTCACCGGCATGGGACTGGGCGTGCTGCTCGGCGCGGCGCTGCAGGCGCTGTACGGCGCCACCTCCCCCGCCCTGCAAACCACCGGCGACTATCTCGACATCGTCGGCTCCGGCTACGTCAAGCTGCTGCAGATGATCGTCATGCCGCTGATTATGGTGTCCATCATCTCCGCCATCCTCAAGCTCAAGGGCATCAACTCGCTCGGCAAGATCAGCGCGCTGACCATCGGCATGCTGATGCTGACCACCCTCATCGCCGCCGGCCTCGGCATCCTGATGGCCAAGGTGTTCCACCTGAGCGCGGTCGGCCTCACCGCCTCCGCCGCCGACGTCGCGCGCGGCGTCTACCTGCAAGGCAAGGTCGAGGCCGCCCAGGCCATCTCGCTGCCGAGCATGCTGCTGAGCTTCATCCCGGCCAATCCCTTCCTCGACATGACCGGCGGCCGCAAGACCTCGACCATCGCGGTGGTGATCTTCTCGGTGTTCGTCGGCATCGCCGCCACCGGCATCCACGACAAGAAGCCGGACGTGTTCGCGTCGTTCGAGCGCTTCATCCAGGTCGCCCACGCCATCGTCATGCGTATCGTCACGCTGGTGCTGCGCCTGACGCCGTACGGCGTGTTCGCGCTGATGGCGCAGGTGGTGTCGACCTCCAGCTACACCGACATCCTGCACCTGATCGACTTCGTGCTGGCCTCGTACAGCGCGCTGATCCTGATGTTCTGCGTGCACCTGGCGATCGTCTCCGGCGCCGGCCTCAACCCGGCGCGCTACGTGAAGAAGATCCTGCCGGTGCTGACCTTCGCCTTCACCTCGCGCAGCAGCGCCGGCGCCATCCCGATGAGCGTGCAGACCCAGACGCTGCGCCTGGGCACCTCGGAAGGCATCGCCAACTTCGCCGCCTCGTTCGGCGCCACCATCGGCCAGAACGGCTGCGCCGGCATCTACCCGGCCATGCTGGCGGTGATGATCGCGCCCACGGTCGGCATCGATCCGTTCACGCTGGGCTTCATCGCGCCGCTGCTGGCCATCATCACCATCGGTTCGGTGGGCGTGGCCGGGGTCGGCGGCGGCGCCACCTTCGCCGCGCTGATCGTGCTGTCGTCGATGAACCTGCCGGTGGCGCTGGCCGGCCTGCTGATCTCGATCGAACCGCTGATCGACATGGGCCGCACCGCGCTCAACGTCAGCGGCTCGATCGCGGCCGGCACCGTCACCAGCCGGGTGCTGGGCGAGACCGACCTGCGCGTGTTCGCCAGCGACGCCGAGCTGCCGGTCGACAGCGACCGCAAGGCCGCCTGAGCCTATTTGGCGTCGATGTCGATGGAAATGCCGCCGACGATTTCCGACATCTGCAGCCGGATCAGTTTCGGGACGCCGGCCGCGGTGATCGAGTAGGTCGTGCTCAAGGAGCCCTGCAGCTTGTTCGAGCCATCGTAGACGGTGCTCAGCATTTGGAAATTGAGGCTGTTGCCGTCGCTGCCGGCCGTCGTGACATAGGTGATTTTTTGCGTCGCGACCAGCGTGCGCTTGGTGCTGTCCGAGTAGCAGTTGTAGCTGGCCAGGTCGCCGCCCTGTCCGGCCGTGGCGCTGGCCGGATAGCCTGCCGTGCTGGTCGCCACGCAATAGTTGCCCGGCTCATTCGAGCCGATCGGCGCGTACTGGGCATTGACGTACAAAGGGCTGGAAATGGACAGCGGTTGCGTGACGCCGTTGCCGGTCAATGTGCCGCTGATCGTTTCCGTCGCCTGCATGGCCGCGGCGCCATTGAAGGTGGCGTTGACCGCGGCGCCCAGCGTGTAGGTCAGCGTGCCCGACAGCGGATAGGTCACGCTGCCGCTGCTGGTGCTGCCCGAGATCGCCAGGCTCGACTGCATGCCGTGCGTGAACGCGTAGGCCAGCCCCTGCTGGACCGGGAAACTGGTGACCACCGTGGCGGCGGTGCTGGTGCCCGGCGAAGCGCCGCCGCCACCGCCGCCGCAGGCAGCCAGCGTCATTGCAATCAAGCCAGCCAGGGCCACCGGCGCGGTCTTTTTCGACATCTGCACAATCATGTTTTCTCGCTCAAGTTGATGAAAATCGGAATAGTGACAGCCTAACACTGTTTCCCTACGACAATACTCTCCAATAGTCACCACGCTGGCGGTAAAAAATCGTGGGAACCGGCGGGCGGCCACGCGGTCTAATTTTTTCCCCTGAGTTGAAAGGAAAAAATGATGACTACGATCTCCCTGACTTGCCGACTGTTGCTGGGCGCGGCCACGGCGGCCGCCTTGCTGGGCGGCTGCAACAAGCACGCGGCGGACCAGCCGCCTACGCCCGCCGTCAGCACGCCGGAACCGGCCGCTCCGGCCACTCCGCCCAGCAACACCACCACGCCCACCCCGCCGCCGGCCCAAAGCAGCGCGCCGCCGACGACCAACCAGTAGGCGTAAAAAAAGGGCCCGAAGGCCCTTTTGCGCGCTGCGCGGTGACGGCTTAGAACTTGTAGTTGTAAGCGATACCGATCAGCGACAGATGGGTCTGGTACGTGCCGCGCGTGGTTTCGCCGTTGCCCGTGCAGGTGGTCATCACCGGGTTGCACTTGTTGGTGTAGTTCATCGACGCGTCCTTGAAGTCCAGGAAGCTGTAGGCCAGGTCGATCGACGAACGGGCATCCAGCTTCCAGTTGGCGCCGATGGAGTACTGCATGCGGTCGCTGTCCGGCAGCGCTGGGTGGGTCAGCTCGGCGTTCTTGACCGGCGACTCGTCGTAGGCGATACCGGCGCGCACGGTCAGGTTTTCGTTGTAGGCGTAGTTGCCGCCCAGCGAAACGCGCACGGTGTTCTTCCACTGCTGACGGATCACCTCGGCGCCTTCGGTCGTGCCCGGGAACTGGATGTCCAGGTCGCCCAGGCGGTTGTGGCGCACGAAGGTCACGTCGGCCATGCCGGCCCATTTGGCGTCGAACTGGTGGAACACGTTGGCCGACAGCGTCTCAGGCGTACGCAGCTCGACCAGCGCGGCCGAGTTGACCTTGTTCGACGACTTGGCCAGCACGCCGTTGACGACCGGGTCGGCGGTCACTTTCGAGAAGTCCCACACGGTGCTGCCGCGCAGCTTGTGCGAGATCGACGAGCGGTAGGTCAGGCCGAAGCGGGTGTCCTTGTCCAGCGTGAACATGTAGCCCAGGTTGAAGCCCCAGCCCCAGTCCTTGCCGTCGTTGGAGCCGTGGCCGTCCTTGGCGGTGGCCAGCAGTTGCGGGTTGCCGCCCAGCAGAGCGATCTGCTTGGCCAGCGCCGCCGATTGCGGCGTGCCGCGCAGCGCGGCGATCGTGCCCGGCACGTCCACGGCCTGGCCCAGGCTGGCCTTCATGAACTCGGCGTCGATGCCGAAGCCGAAGGCGTGACGCTCGTCCAGCTTGAACGAGGCCGACGGGTTCAGCGTGATCGATTCCAGCTTCACGTCGGACAGCGCGTAGCGGCCGGTCCATTCGCTGCCGTAGTTGATCTTGGTACCGTATGGCACGAACATGCCCATGCCGACGGTCCACTTGTCGTTCAGCTTTTTGCTCAGGTAGAAGGCCGGCGCGGTGACCGAGCTTGGCACATAGTCGTTGGCGCCGGTGCCGCCGGTCGGGGTGCCGGTGAAGCGGGTCGAACCGCTGTCGTTGAAGGTCGAGTGCGGCACGACCACGGTGGCGCTGCCGCTGATCTGCATGCCGTCCAGGCGCGACAGGCCGGCCGGATTGTAGAAGATGGTCGAGGCGTCGTTGGCTTCGGCGGCGTTGGCGTCGGCCGTGCCCTGGGCCGAGACGCTCTGCGAACCGAAACGGTAGCCGGACGCCTGGGCGCCCACGGACATGGCGCTCAGAGCGGCGGCGATGATCAGGGGGAGGTATTTGTGTTGCATTGTAGTCTCGCTTTATAAGTAGGCGGCTCTGCGCCAGGTTTTTCTGGATTTCTTGCGCCAAAACCGGTGCAGGAAGGCCAGCAGCATACTACATTTATAAAACTATTCAAAAGGCAAGTCGTTAGAGGTAAAACTCTAAATAAAACCTTGAAACCGAGCAGTTGCTCTGCATCGTGGCTATTAAAAAAGGACCCGCGGGTCCTTTTTTAGTGTCGCCAAAACAACGACTTAGTGCGGATCGAGCGCGCCGGACGGCACAGCGCGGCCGCCCTTGCCCGTCACCTTGTACACCCCCCACATCAGCATGCGGAACACGAAACGCGCGAAGATCAGCGTCAGCACGCCCTCGACCAGCGTCATGACCAGCGCCGGCGCCGCCGTCCAGCGCGCCGCGCGGCGGTGGAACTTGGCGATCGCGCGGTCCTTGGCGATCTCGATGCTGTCGTAGAAGGTCGGCACCACCAGCAGCGTCAGGATGGTCGAGGTGATGGTGCCGCCGATGATGGCGATCGCCAGCGGACGGTAGAACTCGCCGCCCTCGCCCAGCCCCAGCGCGACCGGGAACATGCCGGCGATCAGCGCGAAGGTGGTCATCAGGATGGGACGCAGGCGCATGCGGCCGGCGTACATCAGCGCGTCCTCGCGGCCGTAGCCCTCGGCCTCGCGCTTGCGCGCCGCGTCCAGCAGCAGGATGGCGTTCTTGGCCACCAGGCCCATCAGCATGATGACGCCGATGAAGCTCATCAGGTTGAGCGTGCCGCCGGTGATCAGCAGCGCCACCACCACGCCGATCAGCGACAGCGGCAGCGACAGCATCACCGCCACCGGCGCCGTGAACGAACCGAACTGCATCACCAGGATCAGGTACATCAGGCCGATGCCCATGACCAGCGCGATGCCCATCTCCGTGAACAGCTCGGTCTGGTTCTTGCCGTCGCCGCCCAGGTCCAGGCCGTAGCCGGGCGGGTAGTCGATGGCGTTGGCCAGCTTCATGGCGTCGGCCGTCACCTCGCCGGGCGAGCGGCCCTGCACGTTGGCCGACACGGTCACGGTGCGCTTGCCGTTCTTGTGCTCGATGGTGGACGGGCCCTTGCCCATCGTGATCGTGGCGATCTGGTCCAGCGGCACCATCTGGTTGGTGCCGGTCACCGAGATCGGCAGGCGCTCGATGTTCTCGGCGTTGACGCGGTCCTCCGGCGCCAGCCGCACCGCGACGTCGCGCGATTCGCCGGTCGGGTCGACCCAGTCGCCCACCTCGACGCCGGCGAACGCCACCCGCAGCGATTGCGCGGCGTCGTTGACGGAGATGCCCATCGAGTTGGCCAAGCCGCGGTTGAGCTCGATCTGCAGCTCATTCTTCGGATCCTGCTGCGACAGGCCGACGTCCACCGCGCCCGGCACCTGGCGCAGCTTGTCCATGTAGGCGTTGGTGATCTCCATCAGGCGGCGCGAATCCGGGCCGGTGAATTCGATCTGCACCGGCTTGCCCGAGTTGCCCAGGTCGTCGATCACCGAAATCTCGGCGCCGGCGATGTGGCTCATCTTCTCGCGCAGCTCGGCGCCGATCTGGAACGCGGTGCGCTTGCGGTACTGGCGCTTGCCGATGTCGATATAGATGCGACCGCCGCCGGCGTTGATGTTGGAGTTGGTGTCCTTGGTCTCGGCGATGGTGCGGGCGATCGCGGCCACGGTCTCCATCTTGCGGCGCGCGATCTCCACGCTGCCCGACGGCGGCATCCGCACGTCGATGGCGATGGTGCTGCGGTCGGCCGCCGGCAGGAAGCTCGAACCGCCGAACTTGGCGTGCAGCACGATGGCGCCGACGAAGGTGCCGAAGGCGATCACGGCCATCCAGCGGCGGTGGTGCAGCGCCCAGGCGATCACATGGCCGTAGCGGTCGGACTGGTGGTCGAACCAGTCGTTGAACTTCTGCAGGAACTTGCCCAGGCCCTTCTTCGGCGCCGTGTGGTGGTCGACCGGGTCGCCCCAGTAGGCCGACAGCATCGGATCGAGCGTGAACGAGATGCCCAGGCTGACCAGCACCGAGCAGGTCACCGTCAGCGCGAACGGACGGAACCATTCACCCGAGATGCCCGGCATGAAGGCCACCGGAATGAACACGGCGATGATGGAGAAGGTGGTCGCGGCCACGGCCAGGCCGATCTCGGCGGTGCCGTTGAGCGCGGCCGTGCGGCGGTCCGAGCCCATCTGCATGTGGCGCACGATGTTTTCCCGCACCACGATGGCGTCGTCGATCAGCACGCCGATCGCCAGCGACAGGCCCAGCAGCGTCATGAAGTTCAGCGTGAAGCCGCACAGCCAGACGGCGATGAAGGCCGCCACCACCGAGGTCGGCAGGCTCATGGCGGTGATCAGGGTCGAGCGCCACGAGTTCAGGAAGGCGTACACCACGAAGATGGTCAGCACCGCGCCCAGCACCAGCGATTCGATCACGTTGTTGAGGCTGCGCTGCGAATCGTCGCCGCCGTCGCGGGTGATCTCCAGCTTGGTGCCGGCCGGCAGCGTGGCGTTGACCGCCTTGATTTCCTCGCGCAGCTTGGCCGCCACCGACACCGTGCTGGCGTCGCGCGAGCGGGAGATGGCGATGCCGACGTTGGGCTTGCCGCTGCGGATGCTCAGGCCGTCGACTTCGGCGAAGCCGTCCTCGATGGTGGCCAGCTGCGCCAGCCGCACCACCTCGTCGCCGCGGCGCTTGACCACCACGCCCTCGAACTCGCGCGGGGTGATGATGCGGCCGACCAGGCGGATGCTCTTCTCGTCGAGCACGCCGCGCACCTTGCCCACCGGCGCGTTGGTGTTCTGGTTGCGCAGCGCGTTGACCACCTCGCTGACCGAGACATTGTATTCACGCAGCTTCTCCGCGTGCAGCAGCACCGACAGCTCGCGCTTGAGCGAACCGTTGACCTGCACCTGCGACACCCCGTCCACCGCGCGGAAGCGGTCGGACAGCGTGTCCTCGGCCAGGCGCGAGATCTCGGCGTGGCTCTGGCTGGTCGACGACAGCGAGATCTGCATCACCGGATCGGAGGCCGGGTCGATGCGCTGCAGGATGGGCTCGCGCATCTCGGTGGGCAGCTTGTAGCGCACCGAGGCGATCGCGTTGCGGATCTCGTCGGAGGCCTCGATCAGGTTCTTCTTGAAGCTGAACTCGATGAAGATCTGCGCCGAGCCCTCGTTGGCGGTGCTCTCGAGCTTGGTCGCGCCGGAGATCGCCAGCAGCGGCTTCTCCAGGCGGTTGACGATCTCGCGCTCGACCGTGTCGGGCGAGGCGCCCGGATACGGCACGCTGACGATGATGAACGGCACCTCGACGTCGGGGTTCTGGTTGACGCGCAGCTTCTTCAGCGCCAGCAAGCCCAGGCACATCATGGCGACGATCAGGACGATGGTCGCGATCGGCCGTTTGATACTGAAATCGGATAAGAACATGGATCAGTTCCCTTTCGGTGCGGTGCTTGGGGAGGTCGCGGCCGAGGCCTGGGCCGCGCCGTTGCCGGCCCCGGCCACCTTCGGCGCAGTCAGTTCGACGCCCTGGCCGTCCTTGTAGCCGGAGTTCGGCACGCGCAGCACGCGGTCGCCGGCGGCCAGGCCGCTGCGCACCTCCCACTGGCCGGTGCGCGGATCGCGCACGCCGATCGACAGCGGCGCCTTGCTCAGCGCCTTGCCGTTGACGCGCCAGGTGTAGCTGTGGTCGCCGCTGACGACCAGCGCCGAATCCGGGATCATCAGCGCGTTCGAGACGTCGGACTCGACCCGGCCCTCGGCGTACAGGCCGGCCACGCCGGGCATGTCCTGGCCGGCGAACTCGACGAGCACCTCGACCTGGCGCGTGACCGCGTTGGCCGACGGGTCGACCCGCTTGACGCGGCCGCTGAAGTCGCGGTTCTGGTAGCCGTTGATGCGGAAGCGCACCGGCTGGCCGACCTTGACCACGCCGATCTTGTCGGCCGACACCAGGCCCTCGAAGCGCATGCTGGCCGGGTCGATCACCTTGATCAGTTCCTTGCCGATGGCGGCCGTATCGCCGTTGGACACCTTGCGCTCGCTGACGATGCCGTCGAACGGCGCGCGCACCAGGGTGCGGGTGAGCTGCTGGTGGGCCGCGACCGAGCGCGACTTGGCGGCGGCCAGCTCGCTCTGGGCGTTGTTGCGGCGGATCTCGGCATCCTCCAGCGCCTGGGTCGACACCATGCCCGACGTGCGCAGCGTCTTCTGGCGCTCGAACATGCGGGTGGCCTGCTCCAGCGACTGCTGGGCGGCGCGGGTGGCCTCGTCGGCGGAATTGAGGGCGTCGCGGATCGAGGTCTCGTCCAGGCGCACCAGGATGTCGCCCTTCTTGACCGCCTCGCCGTTTTCCTTCATCACTTGCAGCACCACGGCGCTCACCTCGGCGCGCAGGTCGGCCTTGCGCTCGGGCTGGACCGAACCGGTGATGACCGGACCGGACGCCAGCGCGTTCGATTCGATGGTCAGCAGGTCCTCCGGCGCCAGCGCCAGGACGGCCGGGGCGGCGCCCTTGCCGTCCTTGGCGGCGGTGGCCGAGGCGCTGGCGCCCGCCTTTTCAGGCTCCTTGGAGGACTTGCCGCAGGCAACCAGGGCTGAAGCGACGGCGAGAGCTAGAAGGGTTTTGCGCAACATAAAGTTCTCCGAGAAAGTGGCACGTTGGTGCTATTAATAGCTTGTAAAGTTTTAGCCAGACTACAGGGCGCAGAGTATCCCCGAGTGTCCGTAACCGGTCAATGCAAGTGCGACTGGACGGCAAAAAACGTGGCTGAATTGCCAAATGCTGGGATAGACGGTGAATTATCAGAAGTATCAGGATAGGCCGGAGCGGCCAAAAGAACAGTAAAACCGCCGGGGAAGCGGCCCGGCACGCCAGGACGGCGCGCCGGAACAGGACGGATCAGCCGCGGCCGAACACGGCGTGGATGACGTGGGCGATGGCGATGCCGGTGCACAGGCCGCCGGCGATTTCCACCAGCGTATGGCCCATGCGCTCGCGCAGCCAGTGGTGGCCGGCGTCGTCCCTGGCGACGCGGTTGATCGCCGCCGCCTGCTTGCCCACGTGCTGGCGCAGGCTGTTGGCGTCGATGACGACGATGAAGCACAAGGTCACCGCCACGCCGAAGGCCGGATGGCCGATGCCCTCGCGCAGCGCGATCAGGGTCGCCATGCTGGACACCACCGCGCTGTGATTGCTGGGAAAGCCGCCGTTGCCGACCAGATTGAAGGCCCATTTGCGCGCCTTGGCGCTATTAATCAGAAACTTGATCGGTCCGACCGTGATCCAGGTGATCAGCGGGGTGACGAGATAAGCGATGTCCATCGATGGTTCCTTTGCATTTTTGTGGCGACATTATCGCAGAAGGGTCCCCAGCGACGGAAGCAAGTAATATAAAATTCAGCCCTGTCCCCATTTCCATAAAAACAACGATGCAACACTTCAGACTCTCATTCGCCGTCACCCTGGTCCTGATGGCGCTGGCCGCCTGGTGGGGCTACAACCACGGCGGCGCCGCCGGCCTGCTGCAGGCGGTGTGGGTGGCCGCCGTGCTGGGCGTGATGGAAGTGTCGCTGTCGTTCGACAACGCGGTGGTGAACGCCTCGGTGCTGCGGCACTGGGACGCGTTCTGGCAAAAGCTGTTCCTGACGGTCGGCATCGTCGTGGCCGTGTTCGGCATGCGGCTGCTGTTCCCGCTGCTGATCGTCTCGCTGGCGACCGGCCTGGGCCTGGTGGACGTGTGGCACATGGCCACCGCCAACCCGGCCGAATACTCGAAACACCTGACCGGCGCCCACGCCCAGGTGGCGGCCTTCGGCGGCGCCTTCCTGCTGCTGGTGTTCCTCAACTTCCTGTTCGACGAGGAAAAGGAACTGCACTGGCTGGGCTGGCTGGAGAAGAAAATGGGCCAGCACGGCACCGAAACCCTGGCCGTGCTGCTGGCGCTGGGCGCGGTGTTCGGCTGCGTCGGCCTGGTGCCGGTGGAGGAAAAGTACACGGTGCTGGCGGCCGGCGTGATCGGCGTGGTGGTCTACCTGGCGGTCGGCTGGATCAGCACGCTGCTGGAGGAAGAGCCGCCCGAGGACGACGACGACATCACCGAAGCCGGCGTCGGCGCGGTGGTGGCGACGGTGGCGCGCGGCAGCTTCGGCGGCTTCCTGTACCTGGAGGTGCTGGACGCCTCGTTCAGCTTCGACGGCGTGATCGGCGCCTTCGCCATCACCAGCGATGTCGTCATCATCATGCTGGGGCTGGCCATCGGCGCCATGTTCGTGCGCTCGCTGACCGTGTTCCTGGTGCACAAGGGCACGCTGGAGGAATACGTCTACCTGGAGCACGGCGCCCACTACGCCATCGGCATCCTGGCTCTGATCATGCTGGCCAGTGTCAAATACCATGTGCCGGAATGGCTGACCGGCTTGTCGGGCGCGGCCTTCATCGCCGTGTCGCTGTGGTCGTCGATCCGTCACAAGCGCCGGCTGGCCGCGTGATAAGATTAAAAACATTGCACTCAACTCAAGCGTAACCATGACCACATCCAAACGCGTCACCCTCTACCTCGCCGGCCTGCTGGGCGTCGCCCTGCTGCTGTTCGCCGCCTACACCTGGGTCATGCTGCACGTCTCGTACTCGGACGGCGAGCGGGCGGGCTACCTGCAAAAGTTCTCCAGCCGGGGCTGGGTCTGCAAGACCTGGGAAGGCGAGATCCTGCTGACCTCGATGCCGGGCGCGATACCCGAGAAGTTTGAATTCAGCGTGCGCGACGACGGCGTCGCCCAGCAGCTGATGGCCGCCACCGGCAAGCGCGTGGTGCTCAGCTACGCCCAGCACAAGGGCGTGCCGACCCAGTGCTTCGGCGAGACCGAGTACTACATCACCAAGGTGCAGGTCCAGCCCTGACCGCCATGACCAAGCGCCCCTCCCTCCTGCTCGCCGCCCTGCTGACGGCGGGCGCCGCGTCCGCGCAAGACCTGTCGATGCAGGGTGGCGCGCTGCGCGTCAGCGGCAACGGCGAGCGCTCGTTCGCGGTCGGCGTCAACTACGTCCAGCCGTACGGCGACTATCTCGCGCTCAGCCTGGGCTATTTGAATGAGGGGCATCCGGACAACCACCACCGCGACGGCGTGTCCGGCCAGGTGTGGCTGCGTTCGCGCGTCGACCAGCGCGGCATGTCGTGGGGTGTGGGCGTGGGCCAGTACTATTTCTTCGACACCTCGCGTCCGCGCGGCGGCGGCGAGGCCTACATCAACGACCACGGCTGGGCGCCGATCTACAGCGTGCAGGCCACCTGGCACCATCCCAGCAACTGGTACACGCAGGTGCAGCTGAACCGCGTCGTCCCGAGCGGCGCCAAGGATCCGACCACCTCGCTGCTGGTGGGCGTGGGCTACCGCTTCGACACCGTACGCGGCGACAAGCTGCACCTGGACGGCGGCAAGTCCACCGACGACACGCTGACGGTGCTGGCCGGGCAGAGCATCGTCAACAGCCTGGAGTCGGAGCGTTCGCGGGCCGGCACCATCGAATACCGGCGCGCGATCGGGCGCTATGTGGACTGGACCGTAAGCGGCCTGCGCGAAGGCACCTCGGCCGGCACGCACCGCAGCGGCGTGGCGACACAGCTGTGGCTGATCCGGTCGTTGAACCGCGAAGTGGAATTGGGGATGGGCGTGGGGCCGTACCTGGCCTTCGAGCTGCACGACGTGCCGGGCACGCGCTCGCACCAGGCGGGGCTGGTATCGGTAGCGGGGCGCTACCATTTCAACAAACGGGTAGTCGGCACGCTGTCATTAAATCGCGTCGTCACCGACTACCACCGCGACGCCGACCTGCTGCTGCTCGGCCTGGGCTACAGCTACTAAATTAAATTGGGGTCAAGTCTGACATTCGGACACGAGCTCGGCCGCGTGCGGTGGGGTCAGATACCGTCTTGAATGGCAAGCCCTTTCGATAAGTAATTAGGATCGAAAGGCTTGTCATTGTGTATCACCCCATAGATCAAGTGAGCCAGTTTGTGCATGACTGCACCGATCACGGCTTTCTGTGCCATGCCAGTCGCGGCAAGCCGCTCAGCGAATTGGCGCAGGATGGGGTTATGACGGCGCGCCACCAGGCTAGGCATATACAGCGCAGCGCGCAATGATGTATTGCCTGTTCGACTGATGGTCGTTCGTCCCTCACTGAGCTTCCGGAGCTGCGTTGCTTGGGCGTTACGCCATGAAGGCGGCGAAGGCTTTCGCACTGCCAAAGCGGCGGATATCGCCCAAACTCCCCACTTTGGCCGCCGCGGTCATCCTTACGCCGGGATTGTGGTGAGTAACCCGCATCGTGCTTCAGGCCAGGATGGCGATCGATATGATCGTCGATGTCGCTTTCAAGCTTCTCAATCCTGCGCTGAGCCAGGTGATGGTGCTGCCGCACGCTGCACCACCTCGTCCATTCCACCGATGGCCAACGCCTCCAGCCGGTTCTCTTCCTGCTGGCGGATATCCTTCAAGGCTTGAACGCGCTGTGTCCATGCTCGCAACTGGCGCTCGTTCCAGCTATGGCGGACTCAGGGCGCAGGCCGCATTGCCGCGGTAACGAGCGATCAGGCCGGCATCGATGGCACGTTCTTGCTTTCGCGAATATTCTCGCTGTGGCCAGCAAGCCTTTGATGCGCCGGATTCTCCACGCTCACCATCAGGCCGGCCTGGCGCAACGCAAGCGCCACCGGCTCGGAATACACCCCGGTCGCCTCCATGCAACGTGCAAGGCCGATAACGCACCTTGGATTTGCTCCTTAGCCAATCGAGCAGCGCTCGGTGACCTTCGATGGAGTTTTCCAAAGCACCTTTGGTCTGGCTTTTCCGTTGACTGTTGGTGCAATATCTAATTTTTCTCTTACTGACATCAATACCCACTGCTGCATATCGCATCCATTTGACCTTCCTCGTATGCAGGCTTACGCATTGACGTGCGATGGCCCGCGATAATGCTCGGACTTACCAAATGAAACAGGCAGAGGCACCTATCTGACCCACGCGCCCATGGCACTAAGTCTGATCAGCGTCACTCCGCCCGCCGCACTTACTTCGTTATTATCCGATGGAGATGCGGTACGCTCATTATATGAGGTCTGATTATTTGGGACACGAGCCTCTACCGTAGCGGAACACTACGGTAGGGCTCGTGTCCGAATGTCAGACTTGACCCCAATGTTTTAGCGGGCGCGCCAGACGGCTTTGCCGGCTTCGGCTGGCGGCGTCAGGCGGGCCGCTTCCTTGCGGGCGCGCGCGGCGTCCAGCGTGGCGATGCCTGCGCCCTCTTCCGCTTGCTTGCATTCGCCGGCCGCTGCGGCCACCTTGGCTTGCACCGCCGCCAACGCTTTTTGCGCGGCGGCGTGACGGCGGGTTTCCAGTTCCAGCAACTTCTGCTTGGCGACGGTCATCGCGGCCGTGGTGTCGGCCACTTTGCGCTGCATCGCCGCGTGCGCTTGTGCCGCCTCCAGCAGAGCCTGCTGCGCGGCGGCCTTGTCGGCCACCGCCTGCGTGGCGGCCTGCTCGGCCAGCTCGCGCTGGTGCATCGCATCGGCTTCGGTCTGCTCAGCGTCGGCGCGCTGGCGTGCGCTGGTCGCCACGTTGCGCTCGGCTTCCAGACGGCCGGCGATCGCTTTCGATGCGCGGATTTCCGAGGCCGTGGTCAAACGCTGCTGCGTCAGCTTCTGGTCGATCAGCGCCAGCGATTGACGCTCGGTCTCGACGAATTCACGTTCAGCCAGCAGCAGCGCTTCGGCGGTCGCGGCCTTCTCCTGCTCGACACGCGCACGCTCGGCGTGCACCACACCCAGCTCGACCGCCAGGCGCGCCTGCGCCGCCAGCGCCTGGCCGGCGATGGCTTTCTGTTCCGCTTCCAGCGACACCTGCTGCGCCATCACGCGCGCCGCTTCCGCTTCCTTGTCGGCGGCGGCGGCCAGGCGTTGCTCGGCTTCCGTCTGCTCGCGATACGCTTCGGTCTGCGCGCGCTCGGCGGCGATGCGCTGTTGCGCCGCGTCGCTGGCTTCCTGTTCGGCTTGCAGTTTTTCCTTCAGCGCGGCGATGGCTTGCTGCTCGGCGGCGGCACGGGCCTGCTCGGCTTGCAGCAACGCTTCGGCCTGCGCGGCCTTTTGCATGGCCAGCGCGTTGGCCTGGTCCTGCGCTTCGACGTGCAGCGCCAGCGTGGCGATCTCCTGTTGTTCGGCGGCGTTCTGGCTGGCGGCCAGTTCGGCGGCGGCGCGCGACAGGGCCGCGCGTTCCTCGGCCAGCTCGGCGGCGCGCTGCTGTTCCAGACTGTCGGCGCGGGCCGCCTCGGCGGCGGCTTCGTCGGCGGCCTGGCGCAGCTTGGCCTGCTCCAGCGCATGCGTTTCGGCCTCGACCTTGGCGTGGGTTTTCAGTTCGGCTTCCTGCTCGGCCTGCACGCGGGCCAGCGCGACGGCGCGCAGCTGGCTGTCGACCTCGATGCGCGCTTCGGTGGCGGCCAGGATGCTGGCGTCCGCGTCGCGGCGCGCCTGGGCGCTGGCGGCGGCCACCATTTCCAGGCGTTCGCGGTGGATCGCCGCGTCGCGGATTTCCTTTTCGGTTTGCAGACGCAGATGCAGCGACTGCGCGGCGCTGCGCTCGGACTCGGCCTTGGCCAGCGCGATCTGCTCGCGCTCCTGCTCCAGATGCGCCAGTGCGCGGGCTTCCTCCAGCGCGCGCACCTCGGCGGCGGCGCGGTTGAAGGCCGATTCCAGCGCGATCTGGTCGGCGCGTTCGCGCTGCACGGTCAGGTCCAGCGCCTCGGCCTCGGCTTGCGCCAGCATCTGCGCGGTCTGGCGGGCGGCGTAGGCGTGGCGTTCGCGTTCGCGGGCCAAGGTGGCCACGCGGGCGTCGGCCGAGGCGATGCCGACCACCTCTTCCTTGGCGGCCTGCACGGCGGCCACGCGCTCGACCGCCTGCAGGCGGGCTTGTTCGGTTTGTGTGGCCAGTTCCTCGGCGGCGCGCGCGGCCTGCTCGGCCAGCTCGGATTCGGCGGCGATCTGTTCGTGGGCGCGCTTGCGGCTTTCGCTCTCGGCCTTGGCGCGCTGTTCGGCGGCCACGCGGATCTGGGTGTCGGCCTCGACACGGGCGCGCAGCTCGGCGGTTTCCTGCTTGACGGCGTCCAGGCGGGCCACGCTGGCCTGGGCGGCGGCGCGCAGCGATTCCAGACGCTCGCGGTTGGCGGCGATCGCCTCTTCCGACGCCTGCGCGTTCTGCAGCGCGACGGCGGCGGCGGCGGCGTCCATGGCGGCGCGGTCCTCGGCCAGCGCGCGGGCGCGGGCTTCGGCGTGGGCGCGGTTCTCGGCGGCGCAGGCGGCCTTGGCGTCGGCCTCGACGCGGGCGATCGCTTCCTGGATCGCCTTCATTTCCATCGCCGCGCGCGGGGTGTGGCTCGGTTCGTCAGGGTCATGCAGCGACACCATGGGGAGCAGAGTGACGCTGTCTGGTGCGCTGTCTTGTTTGGCCATTTGTGCTTGCATGAGAGTTCTCGCTAGACGATATGCCCCGGCACCCACCGGGACTTCTGAGTTCTCATTATCAAGCAGCGGTCAGGCAAGCCGAACCGCAAGGAGAGCGGGAAAAGCCCGTCAATTCGCTAGATCGGCAGCGGCGGCTCGTCCATCAGCGAGATCTGCTCCTTGAGCTCGAGGATGCGGTCCTGCCAGTAGCGCTGGGTGTTGAACCACGGGAAAGCCACCGGGAAGGCCGGATCGTCCCAGCGCCGCGCCAGCCAGGCCGAGTAATGGATCAGCCGCAGCGTGCGCAGCGCCTCCACCAGATGCAGCTGGCGCGGCTCGAATTCGCAGAAATCCTCGTAGCCGGCCAGGATGTCGCTCATCTGGCGCACCTGGTCGGCGCGCTCGCCGGACAGCATCATCCACAGATCCTGGATCGCCGGCCCCATGCGGCTGTCGTCGAAGTCGACGAAATGCGGGCCGGCGTCGGTCCACAGCACGTTGCCGCCGTGGCAATCGCCGTGCAGGCGCAGTTGCGGCAGCTCGCCGGCGCGGTCGTAGCTGCGGCGCACGCCGTCCAGCGCCTGCGCCGAGACGCTGGCGTAGGCCTCCTTCAGATCGGCCGGAATGAACTGCTTGGTCTGCAAATACTCGCAGGGCTCGGTGCCGAAGGTGGCGATGTCGATCGCCGGCCGCTCCCGGTACGGCTTGATCGCGCCCACCGCGTGGATGCGGGCGATGAAGCGCCCGGTCCACTCCAGCACCGACGGATCGCTCAGCTCGGGCGCGCGGCCGCCATGGCGGGTGAACACGGCGAAGCGAAAGCCGTTGAAATGATGCAGCGTGGCCCGGTCCGGCCCCAGCGGCAGCGCCGGCACCACCGGGATCTCGCGCGCGGCCAGCTCCTCGGTGAAGGCGTGCTCTTCGAGAATGGCGGCGTCGCTCCAGCGGCCGGGACGGTAGAACTTCACCACCAGCGGCTGCGCGTCCTCGATGCCGACCTGGTAGACGCGGTTTTCATAACTGTTCAGCGCCAGCAGGCGGCCATCGCCATGCAAGCCTATGCTGTCGAGCGCGTCGAGCACGCACTCGGGATTGAGGGCCGAATATGGATGCGGCGCCTGCTCCTGCGGGCTGTCCGACGCCCCGGCCAGCGCGTCGGCCATGCCGGCGGCCAGGGCGGCGGCGCGGGCGTCTTCTTCTTCGTCGTCGAAATGATCTTGGTTCATCCCCGCATTGTACGGGGCGCGGCGTGTATACTGTCGGCTTCAATCCAATAAAAAGAGCAAGCCATGCAACTCGACCAGCCACTGAGCGAAAAAGAATTCGACGAATTAGACAACTTCCTGCTGTCCGACCGCAGCCCTGAAGATGCGATGACCATGGATATGCTGCACGGCTATCTGACCGCCATCGCCATCGGCCCGGAACCGATCATGCCGGCCGAATGGCTCAAGCGCATCTGGGGCCAGGAAGACACCGACATCCCGAAATTCAAGAACGAGAAGGAAGAGGAACGCATCCTCAACCTGATCATGCGCTTCATGAACGAAGTGCTGGTGACGTTCGAAGTGGCGCCGAAGGAATTCGAGCCGCTGTTCGTCGAGCACGAGCACGAGGGCCAGACCCTGATCGACGCCGAAGCCTGGTGCTGGGGCTTCTGGGAAGGCATGGAGCTGCGTCCGGGTTCGTGGGACGAGATCTGGGAATCGGACGTGCAGGAACTGATGAAGCCGATCTACCTGCTGGGCGCCGACGAGATCGAGGAAGAGGAACTGCCGCTGGTGGAAGATCCGGTCAAGGCGCACAAGCTGGCGCAGGAACTGGAAGCGAACCTGCCGGCCATCTACAAGTTCTGGGTACCGCGCCGCAAGCCGGCCGTCACCACCCTGGTGCGCGACGAGCCCAAGGTCGGCCGCAACGACGACTGCCCTTGCGGCAGCGGCAAGAAGTACAAGAAGTGCCACGGCGCTGAATCGGCGGAATAAGGCTATGGCCGTGCGTGGTGCTGTGATCGCATTGTTGCTGGCGGCCGGCTGCGCGGTCGCCGCCCAGCCCGAGCTGCTGACCGACCGCACCACGCCTGCCCGCCAGGCGTCCGACGCGGCCCTGCTCAAATCGCTGGACCGCGACGTTTTCCTCAACGGCGGCTACGCCGGCCCGACCGGCAAGCTGAGCTATCGCCTGATGCCGCCGGCCGACGTCCAGCCCGGCAAGCGCTATCCGCTGGTCATCGTGCTGCACGGCTCCGGCGCCATCGGCAACGACAACACCAGCCAGCTTGGCGCGCTGGCCATGTCCTGGACCGCGCCGGCCATCCGCAAGCGCTATCCGGCCTACATCCTGGTGCCGCAATTCGCCGAGCGCAGCGCCAACTACGCACCATCGGCCGCCGACGGCCTGCTGGCCTCCCGCCCTGGTCCCAACCTGCCGAGCGTGGCCGCGCTGGTGGACAACCTGAAACCCCAGTTCGCCATCGACGCCGACCGCATCTACATCACCGGTTTTTCGATGGGCGCCTCCGCCGCCACGCAGGCGGTGCTGCAACGCCAGGATATGTTCGCCGCCGCCGTGGCCTTCTCGGGCATCGCCCCCGAACGCGCCGCCGCCGCGCAGCTGAAGGACCTGCCGCTGCTGCTGGTGCACGGCGACGCCGACACCGAGAACCCGATCGAGCCGGACCGCTCGCTATTCGCCGCCCTGCAGCGCCAGCCCGGCGGCGCCAAGGCCCGCATGCTCGAATATCGAGGCATGGAGCACACCGTGCCCGCCGACATGCTGCTGGCCCCGGCCTGGCGCGACTGGCTGTTCGCCCAGCGCAAGGCGCGCTGACCTGGCCTCACACACTAGCCGGCCCGGACACTCCGCAGCCGGGCTATCCCTTTGACCAGCCAGCCCAGCCCGACAAACAGGACCAGCAAGCCGACCGCGTTCAGCATGGTCCGGCCGTAGCCGATGCTGCCGGCGTCGATGAAGTGATAGGGGTACATGTCGATCAACTCGCCCCGCAGCAAGACGTAGACGAAATAAACCGCCGGATAAGCGCTCCAGGCGAACGGCGACAGCGTTGCGGCATCCTGCCGTGGCACGCGCCAGATCCAGTAAGCGAGCAGCATCAGCGGCACGACATAGTGGAGCGTCATGTCGGCCACCCACTGCCAGCCCTGGGGACTCCAGAGATGCTGCAGCAAAATATGGTAGGCGATGCAGACAAACACGATGGCCGTTGTGGCACAGCCCAGCTTGGCGTCCGTGGCAAACCAGCGCCCCACCCGCGTGCCACCGCAGACCAGCGGCAACGTCAGCACCAGGCCGACGAAGATGTTGGTCAAGATCGTGAAAAAGCCAAAGTAGAGAACCAGGCCATCGGCGATGGACTTGCTGACGCCGATATAGCCGTCCAGCCGCAGGATGAGGCCGAACCAAGTGATCGCCGCGATCAGGGTCAATGCCAGGCGGTCGCGGGGGATGGATGTTGTCGTCATAGGCTCTCGCTCACTCAACCGTCAATTCGTCGGGAACGTTGTAGACAAAGGCTTTGCTGTCGAACATCAGCTTCCACGACTTCGCCTCCATCGGCGCGCCGTACTGCGTGCCTTTGACACTGACCGTCAACGGACCAGGCAACGGACCGACCACGTCGGCGGTGCGGTAGGTCCAGCGGCTGTGCTCGCAGCGCAGCGGCTCGGTCTCGTCCATCGCCTCGGCCTCGTGCACCTCCTGCTCGGTGGTCTGCTCCTGGTTGCCCATCGCCTCCACCGCCTTGCGCCACGTCTCATGCTCGGCGTTGGCCTGCACGCAGTCGCCCGGCTCGGCATCGACCGCCGCCTTGAAGCGCGCCATCAAGGCGATCTCGTCGCCATGCGGCGCCAGCATCACGTTGCTGACCATGACCTGCTCGGCACTGGGCTTGGTGCCGTTCTGCACCTTCAGCACCCAGCCCCAGGTGCGCTCGGACAAGGCTTCAAAGCGCACCTTCTCCGGCGTCACCGGCACGTCGCTTTCGTAGCGGAACGGCGAGCTGATCTCGACCAGTCCGCCACCGGGCTTGGTGTCGGCGCGGATCTGGAACACGCCGTAGAAATTGCGGCCGTCGCCCTTGAGCGAGACGCCGCTGGCAACAAAGAACAGCTCGTCGCTGGCGCCCACCGCCTCGATCCGCGCCTGCTGGACCACCCGCACCAGGAAGGGTTCGTTGGATTCATCCACATACACCCAGCCTTTTTTCTCCTGCGAGTATTTGCCGTAGGTGCGCGTCATCGCCTCGTCGATGGAGGCCGCCTCGTCGATCTTGATCAACTGCGGTTCGGTGCTGGCCTTGTAGAACACCGCCGCCACCAGCGCGATCAACAGCACGCCCAGCACGGCCAGCGCGTACAACACATAGCGGCTCCATTTGCGGCGCTTGGGCGGCGGCGGGGTTTGGATGGGAGTTTGTTCGGCGACGCCGGGTTCAATCAGATCAGACATAATATTTCCCGCAAAGAGATTGCTAATTTAACATTTGCAGAATTGTAATGCTAAAAGGAAAAATCGTGCGCGCGATAGACTCATTTGACTTCCCGCGCCACCCAGTCGCGCAGCGGGACGCCGCCCGGCATGCCCCGGCACATATTGGCCTGGGACATGTCGACCAGCTGGAAGCCCGTGGCGGTCCACACCCAGGTCCAGAAGCCCCCGCAGTCGGACACGCCACGGCCCTTGGCGAAGCTGGTCAGTTTGCCGCCATCGAACGACGCGTTCATCACGCCGCCGTCCCCCATGGCCGGCAATTGCACCGGCTTGGGGTCGTACGGCGGCTTGTCGCGCGCCACCCACAGCACGAAGGACGATTGATACGCTGCGCGGTCGCACTCCCGCATCAGCAGCACCTTCCCGCCCGGCAGGCGGTGGATGTCCTGGTAGCGGTTCGCGTCCTTGACGTCCTCGCTGCAGTCGTCGGCGCGCATCGTCTTGACGATGGCGGCCAGCAGCTTGTCGTCATCCTTCTGCGCGGACGGCATCGCCAGCGGCCGCACCGTCGGCGGCGCCAGCGGCGGCAACACCGCGCTGGCCGGCCGGGTGCCGGGCTTGACCAGCGCCGTGACCGTGCCCACCCGCCCCTGCAGATCGTCCATCTTCAGCAGCACCGCCTTCAGGCCGGCCAGCGACAGCCGCCACTGGTGCGTCCCGTCCGACACCTTGGCCGACTCGGCGTTCAGCAACTGCGGCATCAGCCGCGCGACCTGCTCGGCCGTCAATGCGGTGTCCGCCTTCAGGCCGCCCAGCGCCAGCTTGCCGACCGTGATGGTCAAGGGACCGGCGTCCTTGTCGTCGGGGGTCACCACCATCAGCTTGGCCTCCAGCGCGGCGGCGGCGCCGGCATCGCGCCCCAGCCACAAGGCCACCGGCGCGCTCTCCGTCTCCCCATCCTCGCTCTGGAAGCCGGCCGCCTCGCAGCGGCGCGTGTTGTCGCAGGCGATTTCCCAGTCCTTGGCGCCGAACCGGGCGCCCTCGTACTGCGCGGCGTCGGCCGGCACCGCCGAGGCCAGCGCCGACGTTATCAAAACCAGTTTCAATATTTTCATGCTTTTCCCCACAGGCGAAAAAAAACAGGTTCGAAGGAACCTGTTTCGATGCAGCGCGCGGCTTACAGCTTGATGAAATGCTCGCGGTAGTATTTCAGCTCGTCGATCGACTCGATGATGTCGGCCATCGCGGTGTGCTTCTGATGCTTCTTGAAGCCGCCGACGATTTCCGGTTTCCAGCGCTTGCACAGCTCTTTGAGCGTCGACACGTCGATGTTCCGATAGTGGAAATACGCTTCCAGCTTCGGCATGTAGCGCACCATGAAGCGGCGGTCCTGGCCGATGGTGTTGCCGCACATCGGCGCCTTACCCTTCGGCACCCAAAGCTTCATGAACTTGATCAGTTCCTCTTCCGCCTCGGCCTCGGTGACGGTCGACGCCTTGACGCGCTCGATCAGGCCCGAGCGGCCGTGCGTGCCCTTGTTCCAGGCGTCCATCTTGTCCAGCGTCTCGTCGCTCTGGTGGATCGCGAACACCGGGCCCTCGGCCAGCACGTTCAGATGCATGTCGGTGACCACCACGGCCACTTCGATGATGCGGTCGGTGTCCGGCTCCAGGCCGGTCATCTCCATGTCCACCCAGACCAGGTTGAATTCATTCTGGCGCGGGGTGATGGCCTCTGGTGCGGAACCTTCTGGCAAATCGTTAGCTTGTGACATAATTCTCTCTTGGCTTCATTAATCCGAATCCGCCATTTTCTCACAGGCATAGAATGTATTCACTCGCGTTTTCGATTTTGTTTGTATCTTTCATCATTTTGACGCTGATCGTGCGCTTCTGGCTCGCCTCGCGCCATATCCGCCATGTGCTGGCGCACCGCAGCGCCGTGCCGGCCGAATTCGCCGAGAAAATCCCCCTGTCCGCCCACCAGAAGGCCGCCGACTACACCGTCGCCCGCACCAAGTTCGGCCTGATCACCTTGCTGGTCAACACCCTGGTGCTGGTCGGCTTCACGCTGCTGGGCGGCCTGCAATGGCTGTCGGTGGAAATCTTCAAGCTCACCGGCCCCGGCATGGTCTACCAGCTGGCGCTGCTGGCGGCGTTCGCCGCCGTGTCCGGCATCATCGACCTGCCGTTCGACTACTACAAGCAGTTCGGCCTGGAGCAGCGCTTCGGCTTCAACAAGATGACACCCGGCCTGTTCTTCGCCGACATGGTCAAGGGCCTGCTGCTGGGCGCGGCCATCGGCCTGCCACTGGTGTGGGTCATGCTGACCCTGATGGAAAAATCCGGCAACCTGTGGTGGCTGTACGCCTGGCTGGTGTGGAGCGGCTTCCAGCTGCTGATGATGGTGCTGTTCCCGACCGTGATCGCGCCGCTGTTCAACAAGTTCACGCCGCTGGAAGACCAGTCGCTCAAGGCCCGCATCGAGGGCCTGATGGGCCGCGTCGGCTTCGCCTCCAAGGGCCTGTTCGTGATGGACGGTTCCAAGCGCAGCGCCCACGGCAACGCCTACTTCTCCGGCTTCGGCGCCAACAAGCGCATCGTGTTCTTCGACACCCTGCTCTCGCGCCTGCAGCCGCAGGAGATCGAGGCGGTGCTGGCGCACGAGCTTGGCCACTTCAAGCTCAAGCACATCATCAAGCGCATAGTCATGATGTTCGCCATCTCGCTGGGCTTCCTGGCGCTGCTGGGCTACCTGAAGAACCAGGTGTGGTTCTACACCGGCCTCGGCGTCGATCCGCTGCTGCTGCCGGGCCAGGGCAACGACGCCATGGTGCTGCTGCTGTTCATGCTGGTGCTGCCGGTGTTCACCTTCCTGTTCGGCCCGCTCACCTCGCTCAGCTCGCGCAAGCACGAGTTCGAGGCCGACGCCTTCGCCGCCCAGCACACCGACGCCCGCGACCTGGTCTCGGCGCTGGTCAAGATGTACGAGGACAACGCCTCCACCCTGACCCCGGACCCGCTGCACTCGGCCTTCTACGACTCGCACCCGCCGGCCAGCGTACGCATCCGTCACCTGCACGCGGCGGCCGCATGATCGCCAGCCACGCCGACCTGCTGGCCGCCCGCTGCCACCCCACCAAGGACGCGCTCGGCGCCGACGAAGCCGCGCGCCTGCTGGCGCTGCTGCCCGGCTGGTCGCTGCAGGACGGCAAGCTGGTCCGCATCTTCGACTTCACAAACTACTATCGCACCATGGCCTTCGTCAACGCGCTGGCCTACCTGAGCCACGCCGAAGACCACCACCCGGAAATGACCGTGACTTACAAAACCTGCATCGTCCGCTACGACACCCACTCGGTCAACCAAGGCCGGGGCGGCCTGTCCGACAACGACTTCATCTGCGCGGCCAAGGCCGGCGCGCTGTACCAGACGGCGGCGGTCCAGCCATGAGCCAGCAAGCCAACCAGCAACTGACCGCCACCATCATCGCCGCCCACGGCCGCCACTACCTGGCCGAGGCGGACGGCGTCAAGCTGCAATGCGTCACGCGCGGCAAGAAGACCAACGTCGCCGTCGGCGACCAGGTCCGCATCACGCTGACCTCGCCCGACCAGGGCGTGATCGACAAGATCGAGGAACGCAAGACCCTGCTCTACCGCTCGGACCAGTACAAGTCCAAGCTGCTGGCGGCCAACCTGACGCAGCTGTTCATCGTGGTCGCCACCGAGCCCGGCTTCGCCGACGACCTGGTGTCGCGTTCGCTGGTGGCGGCCGAGGCGGCCGGCATCACCGCCCGCCTGATCCTCAACAAGACCGACGTCACCGAATCGCTGGAGCGCACCCGCGAGCGCCTGCAGCCGTACGCCTCGCTGGGCTACCCGGTGCACGAGGTCTCGGCCAAGGCGCGGCCCGACGAGGCGCTGGCCGTGCTGAAGCCGCTGCTGGCCGGCCAGTCGTCGATCCTGATCGGCCAGTCCGGCATGGGCAAGTCCTCGCTGATCAACCTGCTGGTGCCGGACGCCGACATCGCCGTGCGCGAGATCTCCGCCGCGCTCGACACCGGCAAGCACACCACCACCTTCACCCGGCTGTACCAGCTGCCGGAACTGGGCGCCGGCTCGTCCATCATCGACTCGCCCGGCTTCCAGGAGTTCGGCCTGTACCACCTGAGCGAAGGCATGCTGGAGCGCGCCTTCGTCGACTTCGAGCCCTACCTGGGCCAGTGCAAGTTCTACAACTGCCGCCACCTGATCGAACCGCAATGCGCGATCCTGGCCGCCGTGGCCGACGGCAAGATCGCCAAAATGCGCCACACGCTGTACGGCCAACTGTTGCATGAATCGTCGCAAACCCTATATTAAAAAAAACAATTGTCGTAGCACACGCACAATCTGCATTTGCGGACTATAATTCTCCAAGGCAATTATCTGCGGCCCGAGGACCCCGATGGACATGTACGCGGTCGACGACGAAGTAGCGCACTGGGAAGCGGCCCTGCAGCCGCTGCGGGGGCCTGCGCGCCTGCCGGTGCTGGTGCCGCTGGCCTGGCACCTGCGCCAGCGCGACACCGCGCGCGCCGTCGCCCTGGCCGCCGAGGGCCGCCAGCTGCTGCCCGCCACCGCGCTGCCGCCGGACGACATGTGCCTGATCTCCGCGCGCCTGCAACTGGTGCAGGCCGAAGCCGTGTGGCTGGCCGGCGAACTCGATGACGCCGCCGCCCTGGCCGAACTCTCCTTCGAACAGCTGTCCCGCCTGGGCGACCACGAGGGCCGCGCCGACGCCCACTGGCTGCGCGCCTGGATCGCCATCGACCGCGGCGACCACCGCGGCGGCGAACACGAACTGGAACTGATGGCCGCCGCCGCCCGCGCCTGCGGCGACGGACAGCGCGCCGACATCGCCGAAGCGGCCATCGCCCGCTGGGCGGTGCTGCAGGACCTGCGCTCGGCCGAACAGCGCTGGGGCCAGCGCTTCGCCGCCGGCGAGGCGCCGCAGCATCCCGGCGTGGCGGCCTGGGTGTACGACTTCTTCGGCCTGTCGGCCAGCCAGCACAGCGACCATGGCACCGCCGCGCGCCACTACATCCACTGCTACGAAACGGCGCTGGAGACGGGCCAGATCCGCGTGGCCGTCACCGCCGCGATCAACATCGGCCTCAATTTCACCATCCTCAACGACCACCACGCGGCGCTGGAATGGATGCAAAGCGCGCTCGATCTGGCGCGCCCCACCGGCTGGCCGCGCAGCATCGGGGCCTGCCTGATGCACACCGCCGAAACCATGCGCCGCCTGGGCCGCCTCGACGCCACCGAGGAGCTGCTGCACGAGGCGCTGCAGATCATGACGCCGCTGCCCGGCGCGCGCAGCTACGCGCACGCGCTGTCCTACCTGGGCGACCTGGCGCTCGACAAGGCCGACTACGACGCCGCGCTGGACGCCTTCCACCGCATGGCCGCGCGCGCCGACGCGCTGGGCCAGGCCGACTTCCAGTCGATCGCGCGGCGCGGCCAGGCGCACGCGCTGTGCTTCCTCGGCCGTCCGCAGGAGGCGCTGGAGATGGCCGAGCGCGCGGTGGAGCTGGCGGCCGAACAGGCCAACCGCGACAACCACGTCGCCGCGCTGCGGGTGCTGTCGGTGATCCACGAGCGCCACGCGCTGCCGCCGCCGCCCGGCATGACCGAGCAAAACGCCACGCTGCACTACCTGCACCTGGCGCTGGACGTGGCCTCCGCCATCGACGGCTACACCCTGCCCGGCGACCTGCACGACGCGCTGGGGCGCGAGTACGCGCGGGTCGGCGACTACGCCGCCGCCTACCGCTCGGCGCCGGCGGCGGCCGCCGCGCGCCACAAGACGCCCAGCCAGGAAGCCACCAGCCGCGCCATCGCCCTGCAGGTGCACCACCAGACCGAGCACGCCCGCGCCGAGGGCCAGCATCACCGCGAGCTGGCCGCCTCCGAGGCGCGCCGCGCCGAGGTGCTGCAGCAGACCAGCGACACGCTGGAGCGCCTGTCGGCCATCGGCCAGGAGATCACCACCCACCTCGACGCCGCCGCCGTGTTCCAGGCGCTGAACCGCCACGTCCAGGGCCTGCTGCCGGCGCACAGCTTCGCCATCTACCTGTGCGACGCCGGCGGCGCCACGGTCAGCCGCGCCTTCGGCATCGAGAACGGCCGCGCGCTGCCGACCAACACCATCGCGGTCGACAACCCGCGCGCCAACTCGGCGCGCTGCGTGCGCGAGCGGCGCGAGATCTACGTCGAGGAGGCGGGGCCGGACGACATCTTCCTGGCGCCCGGCACGCAGTTGATGGTCAGCGCGCTGTACGTGCCGCTGGTGGTGGGCGAGCGCGCGCTGGGCGTGATGACGGTGCAGGCGATGCACGCGCGCGCCTACGGCGAACGCGAACGGCTGATCTTCCGCACGCTGTGCGCCTACGGCGCCATCGCGCTGGACAACGCCGAGGCCTACCGCCAGTTGAAGGACGCCCAAACCCAGCTGGTGTCGCAGGAAAAGCTGGCGGCGCTGGGCTCCCTGATGGCCGGCGTGGCGCACGAACTCAATACCCCGATCGGCAACAGCCTGCTGATCGCCAGCACCTTGATCCAGAAGACCGAGGAGCTGGAAACCCAGGTCAATGGCCCCGGCCTGCGCCGCTCCGAGCTGGCCGGCTACCTGGCCGACGCCCGCAAGGCGCACGAGCTGGTGATGCGCGGCCTGACCAGCGCGGCGGACCTGGTCAACAGCTTCAAGCAGGTGGCGGTCGACCGCACCACCGAGCAGCGCCGCGTGTTCAACCTGCAGCAGGTGTCGCACGAGGTGATCGCGACGATGATGAACCGCATCCGCGCCGCCAACCACCGCATCGAGATCGAAGTGCCGGAGCTGATCTCGATGGACAGCTATCCCGGCCCGCTCGGCCAGGTGATCGCCAATTTCATCAACAACGCGCTGCTGCACGCCTTCGCGCGCGAGCGCAGCGGCGGCATGTGGCTGCAGGCGTCCACGCCGGCCGAGGGCCGGGTGCTGCTCACCTTCCGCGACAACGGCGGCGGCATCGCGCCGGAGCACATGTCGCGCATCTTCGATCCCTTCTTCACCACCAAGCTGGGTCAGGGCGGCAGCGGACTGGGACTGTCGATCAGCTACAACATTGTCACTTCGCTACTGGGCGGCCAGATCTCGGTCCACAGCTCGCGCGACGGCACCGCCTTCACGCTCGACCTGCCGCTGACGGCGCCCCAGCACCAGACCCCGGCCACCACGCAGATCTACACCTAGCAACGGCGGCGCCGCGCAGCCTGTATAGACAGGAGAATCTGCGGCAATCCGCCCTATCCGCCGAATTGCCTTTATAATTGTCCGGCTAAGCCGGCCAGGCACACCGCCCCACGCCCGCACATCTGTCAGTCGTTACTATGCCTATCCAAAAACCGATCAAGCATTACCTGCAGTTTTCTGATTTTTCGTTAGCCGAATACGAATACGTGATTGAACGCGCGCACCTGATCAAGCGAAAATTCAAGAACTACGAAATCTACCACCCGCTGATCGACCGCACGCTGGTCATGGTGTTCGAGAAGAACTCCACCCGCACCCGCCTGTCCTTCGAAGCCGGCATGCACCAGCTGGGCGGCGCGGCGATCTACCTGAACACCCGCGATTCGCAGCTGGGACGCGGCGAGCCGGTGGAAGACGCCGGCCAGGTGATGAGCCGCATGTGCGACATCATCATGGTCCGCACCTTCGGCCAGGACATCATCGAGCGTTTCGCCGCCAACTCGCGCGTGCCGGTGATTAATGGCCTGACCAATGAACACCATCCGTGCCAGGTGTTCGCCGACATCTTCACCTACTACGAGCACCGCGGCCCGATCACCGGCAAGACCGTGGCCTGGGTGGGCGACGCCAACAACATGCTGTACTCCTGGCTGCAGGCGGCCGAGGTGTTCGGCTTCCACGTCAACGTGTCCACGCCCAAGGGCTACGACATGGACATGTCGCTGGTCTCGACCGACCGCTACACCTTCTTCGACAACCCGTCCGACGCCTGCCAGGGCGCGCACCTGGTCAACACCGACGTCTGGACCAGCATGGGCTACGAAGAGGAAAACGCCGCCCGCCTGAAGGCCTTCGACGGCTGGATCGTCGACAGCGCCAAGATGGCGCGCGCCGCGCCGGACGCGCTGTTCATGCACTGCCTGCCCGCCCACCGTGGCGAGGAAGTCTCGGCCGACGTCATCGACGGACCGCAGTCGGTGGTCTGGGACGAGGCGGAGAACCGCCTGCACGTACAGAAGGCGCTGATCGAGTACCTGCTGATCGGCCGCGTAGAAAAAAACGACTAACACTTCACACCTATTGGAACTAGCATGAGCGATATTAAAAAAGTAGTCCTCGCCTACTCGGGCGGCCTCGATACCTCCGTCATCCTCAAATGGCTGCAAGATAACTACCAGTGCGAAATCGTCACCTTCACCGCCGACCTGGGACAGGGCGAAGAGCTGGAACCGGCACGCGCCAAGGCCATCAAGTTCGGCATCAAGCCTGAGAACATCTACATCGACGACGTGCGCGAGGAATTCGTGCGCGACTTCGTGTTCCCGATGTTCCGCGCCAACACCGTGTACGAAGGCGAATACCTGCTGGGCACCTCGATCGCGCGTCCGCTGATCGCCAAGCGCCTGATCGAGATCGCCAACGCCACCGGCGCCGACGCCATCTCGCACGGCGCCACCGGCAAAGGCAACGACCAGGTGCGCTTCGAACTGGGCGCCTACGCGCTGAAGCCAGGCGTGAAGATCATCGCCCCTTGGCGCGAATGGGACCTGCTGTCGCGCGAAAAACTGCTGAAGTACGCGGAAGACGCCGGCATCGAAATCGACATGAAGCACAAGAACGGCGGCGCGCCCTACTCGATGGACGCCAACCTGCTGCACATCTCCTTCGAAGGCCGCCACCTGGAAAACCCGAGCGCCGAAGCCGAGGAAACCATGTGGCGCTGGAGCGTCAGCCCCGAGGCGGCGCCGGACCAGGCGGAATACCTGGACATCGAATACGAGAAAGGCGACATCGTCGCCCTGAACGGCGTACGCATGTCGCCGGCCACCGTGCTGACCGAGCTGAATCGCCTGGGCGGCAAGCATGGCATCGGCCGCCTGGACCTGGTGGAGAACCGCTACGTCGGCATGAAGTCGCGCGGCTGCTACGAGACCCCTGGCGGCACCATCATGCTCAAGGCGCACCGCGCCATCGAGTCGATCACGCTGGACCGCGAAGTGGCCCACCTGAAGGACGACCTGATGCCGCGCTACGCCTCGATGATCTACAACGGCTACTGGTGGGCGCCGGAGCGCGTCGCCATCCAGACCCTGATCGACCACACCCAGGCCACCGTGAACGGGTGGGTGCGCGTGAAGCTCTACAAGGGCAACGTGATCGTCGTCTCGCGCGATTCGAAGACCGACTCCCTGTTTGATATGAACATCGCCACCTTCGACGAAGACGGCGGCGCCTACAACCAGGCCGACGCCGGCGGCTTCATCAAGCTGAACGCGCTGCGCATGCGCATCGCCGCCAACGCGCGCCTGAAGCGCGGCCAATAAGCCGGGCATCGGCAGCAGACGAGGGACCGCCGATTGGCGGTCCTTTTTTTTGTCCTCCACAATCGGCAGCAAAATGTTACATTGTTTCCACCACCCAGCCCCAGTGGAGCACATATGCTAAAGAACGTCCGTATCAAATCAAAACTCGCCATCGGTTTCGGCGCCGTCGTCGCCACCATCCTAGTGCTGCTGGCCATGGCCTATCTCAACTTCAGCAAGCTGTCCGATGCCCGCCAGTGGGACCGGCACACGCTGGAGGTGCTGCACGAAGCCGACCGCACCTCGATCGCCGTGCTGGAACTGCAATCGGCCGAACGAGGCTATGTGCTCAGCGGCGACGACAAGCTGCTCTCCGCCAGCGCCGACGCCGAAACCGCGCTGGAGCAGCGCCTGCAACGGCTGCTGACGCTCACCGCGGACAACCCGGTCCAGCAGGAACGCCTGCGCCGGCTGCACACCATGGTCAACGAATGGCTCACGCAGGTCTACCATCCGCTGCTGGACAAGCGCCGCGCGCTGGGCCAGAACGTCAGCGCGGCCGACCAGCTTGGCCACGGCGCCGAACTGCGCGCCGGTGCGCGCGACGTCGGCGCCATCCGCGCCCTGATCGATGAAGCCACCGCGGACGAAACCCGCCTGCTCGACGGCCGCACGCGCACCTCGCAAAGCCTGCAGCAGACCATGTCGCTGGTGCTGATCCTGGGCGGCGGCTTGTGCGTGGCGCTGGCCATCGTCATCGGCCTGGTGCTGGCGGGCGCCCTGCTGGCGCCATTGAACAACCTGACGCACGCGCTGGGCCGCATCGCCGCCGGCGAACAGTCGGCGCGGGCGGCGGTGCTGTCGGGCGATGAAATGGGCCAGGTCACGGGGGAATTCAACCGCATGGCGCAGGCCATCCAGGACAGCCAGGCCAACGAACTGGCGGCCACCAACCTGCTCAAGTCCAAGGTCGACTCGCTGCTCCGCGTGGTCTCCAGGGCCGCCGCCGGCGACCTGACCGGCAAGATCGAGGTGACCGGCGACGACGCCATCGGCCAGCTGGCGCATGGCCTGGACCGCATGTTCGAGAACCTGCGCGCGCTGCTCAACAACGTGCAAAAGGCCGGCATCCAGGTCACCACCTCGGCCACCGAAATCGCCGCCTCGGCCAAGCAGCAGGAGTCCACCGGCATCGAGCATGCCCAGACCAGCGCCGAGGTGCTCGCCACCACCAAGGAGATCTCGGCCAGCACCTCGCAGCTGTTGAAAACCATGGAGGACGCCACCGCGGTGGCCGACTACACCACCAACGCTACCGCCGACGCCCAGACCAACCTGCGCCGCATGGACAGCACCATGCAGCACATGGTCTCGGCCACCGATTCGATCAACGCCAAGCTGGCGGCGTTGTCGGAAAAGGCCTCCAACATCAACAGCGTCTTGATCACCATCACCAAGGTGGCCGACCAGACCAACATCCTCTCGCTCAACGCCGCCATCGAGGCCGAGAAGGCCGGCGAGGCGGGACGCGGCTTCTCGGTGGTGGCCACCGAAATCCGCCGCCTGGCCGACCAGACCTCGGTCTCCACCTGGGACATCGAGCAGATGCTCAAGGAGATGCAGTCGGCGGTGTCGGCCAGCGTGATGGGCATGGACAAATTCTCCGAGGAGATACGCCGCAGCGTCGGCGAGGTGCGCCAGGTGACGGACCAGCTGTCCGGCGTGATGGACCAGGTGCAGAAACTGGCGCCGCAGTTCGACGTGGTGCTGCAGGGGATGCAGTCGCAGGCGGTGGGCGCGCAGCAGATCTCCGAAACCATGATGCAGCTGAACGACGCCACCCGGCAGACCGTGGAATCGCTCAAGGCCACCAGCGAGGCGGTGCACCAGCTGCAGTATGCGGCGGGCGACCTGCAGACCAGCGTCGCCAACTTTGCGGTCGCGGCTTGAAGCGTGGGACAATGCCGCATCGAAGGCGGCTCTTGGAGAAAAAATGTTGAACGACTTGAGCATCAAGCAGAAGCTGTATCTGGGGTTCAGCGCCATCCTCGCCATCATCCTGGCGCTGCTGTCGATGGCCTACATCAAATTCAACAGCCTGTCCGACGCCAACGGGTGGGACAGGCACTCGATGGAAGTGATACAGTCGATCGACAAGATGCGCAACGACCTGCTGCAAGTACAGGTCGAGGCGCGCGGCTACTACCTGAGCGGCACCCCGGTGCGCCTCGAAAGCACCCACAAGGAATTGCGCGACCTGCCCGGCTCCCTGCTGGCCATGCAAACGCTGGTGGCCGATAGCCCCAACCAGAGCGCCCGCTTCAAGGAGCTGGAAACCATGATCGCCACCTGGACGCGCGACGTCATCGAGTCGCAGCTGGCCATGCGCCAGCAGCTGGGCGACAAGCCGGGAGCGGCCGACGCGATGGGGCACAATGCGCAGCAGAGCGGCGGCAACGTCGCCGTCCACGGCATCTACAAACTGCTGGACAACGCCGCCGCCGAGGAGCGCCGCCTGCTGGCCGAACGCTCCGATGCCGCGGCCCGGCTGCAGGAGACCATGCGCTTGGTGCTGAGCGGCGGCGGCCTGGCCTGCGTGGCGCTGTCGGCACTGATCGCCTGGGCGCTGGGACGCGCGCTGCTGGCGCCATTGAACAACCTGACCCACGCGGTGGGCCGCCTCGCCGCCGGCGAACAGTCGGCGCGGGCGGCGGAGGGCAACGCCGATGAACTGGGCCGGGTGGCGACGGAGTTCAACCGCATGGCGCAGGCCATCCAGGACAGCCAGGCCAACGAACTGGCGGCCACCAACCTGCTCAAGTCCAAAGTCGACTCGCTGCTCGGCGTGGTCTCCAAGGCCGCCTCCGGCGACCTGACCGGCAAGATCGACGTGGCCGGCGACGACGCCATCGGCCAGCTGGCGCATGGCCTGGACCGTATGTTCGAGAACCTGCGCGCCCTGCTCAACAACGTGCAGAAGGCCGGCATCCAGGTCACCACCTCGGCCACCGAGATCGCCGCCTCGGCCAGGCAGCAGGAGGCGACCGGCATCGAACAGGCGCAGACCAGCGTCGAGATCCTCAGCACCACCAAGGAAATCTCCGCCAACACCTCGCAGCTGTTGAAAACCATGGAGGACGCCACCGCGGTGGCCGACTACACCACCAGCGCCACCGCCCGGCGCCCAGACCAGCCTGCGCCCGCATGGACAGCACCATGCAGCACATGGTCTCGGCCACCATTCGATCAACGCGCCAAGCTGGCGGCGTTGTCGGAAAAAGGCCTCCAACATCAACAGCGTTTTGATCACCATCACCGTTGGCCGACCAGACCAACATCCTCGCTCAACGCCGCCATCGAGGCCGAGAAGGCCGGCGGGCGGGACGCGGCACTTTCTCGGTGGTGGCCACCGAAATCCGCCACTGGCCGACCAGACCTCGGTCCACCTGGGGATTTATCGAGCAGATCAAAGGAGATGCAGTCGGCGGTGTCGGCCAGCGTGATGAATGGACAAATTCTCCGAGGAGATACGCCGCAGCGTCGGCAGGTGCGCCAGGTGACGGACCAGCTGTCCGGCGTGATGGACCAGGTGCAGAAACTGGCGCCGCAGTTCGACGCGGTGCTGCAGGGGATGCAGTCGCAGGCGGTCGGCGCGCAGCAGATCTCCGAGACCATGATGCAGCTTAACGACGCCACCCAGCAGACGGTGGAATCGCTCAAGGCCACCAGCGAGGCGGTGCATCAGCTGCAGTACGCGGCGGGCGACCTGCAGACCAGCGTCGCCAACTTCGCCGTCGCGGCCTGACCGGAGCGGGCGATGAAGCTGCTGATCTTCCACATCGGCGCCGACCGCTACGGCCTGCGCCTGCGCGACGTGGTGCGCGTGCTGCCGCTGCTGGAACTGAAGCACCTGCCGCTGGCGCCGGACACCGTCGCCGGCCTGATGGACTTCCACGGCGAGTCGGTGCCGGTGATCGACTTGTGCCGCGCCGGCGGGCTGCCAAGCGGCGCCGATCACTTCGACACGCGCATCATCGTGGTGACCTACCACGCGCCGGAAGGCACGGACCATCTGCTCGGCCTGCGCGCGGAGCGCGTGCTGGGCGTGCAGGAAGTCGCCGAAACGCAGCTGGGCGCCAGCGGCGTGCAGGCCGCGCCCTTCCTCGGCCAGGTCGCCAGCGATCCGGGCGGCATGCTGCAACTGGTGGAACTTGAACACCTGCTGCCCGCGTCGCTGCGCGCGATGCTGTTCCAGCCATGACGCCCGCCCAATCCATGCTGCACGAGGCCACCGGCTTGACGCTGTCCAGGTCCACGGTCGAACGCGCGATCAAGCTTCGCATGGAGCGGACCGCCGCCGCCAACCAGGACGTCTACCTCGACCGCATGACGCCGGACGAGCTGACCGCGCTGGTGGAACTGGTGGTGGTGCCGGAGTCCTGGTTCTACCGCGACCCGCAGGCCTTCCAGGCCGCCGCCGAATTTGTCCGGGCGCGCCTGGCCGGCGATGCCAACCGCATGGTGCGTATCCTGTCCATCCCCTGCGCCGGCGGCGAAGAGCCATACACGATGGCGATGGTGCTGGCCGACGCCGGCGTGCGGCGCGACGGCTACATCATCGACGCCTACGACATCAGCCCCGCTTGCGTGGAACGCGCCAAGAGCGGCGTGTACTGCCGCAACGCCTTCCGCAGCCAGGACCTGGCCTTCCGCGACCGCCACTTCATCCCCGACGGCGAGGACTACCGCATCAACGACGCCTTGCGCCAGCAGGTGCGCTTCAAGCAAGGCAACCTGCTGGAGTTCGACCTCCTGACGCGGACGGGCCACTACGACGTGATCTTCTGCCGCAACCTGCTGATCTACTTCGACAAGCCGACCACCAGGACGGCCATCGCCAAGCTTGAAGCGCTGCTGGCCGATCACGGCCTGCTGTTCGCCGGCTACGCCGAAGTACCGTCGTTCTGCCAGCACGGTTTCACCCCGTACCCGTATCCGCAGGCGTTCGGCTTGAAGAAAGAACCGGCGCGGCCGGCGCCCGCCATCCAGGCTGTTCCCAAGGCGGCCCCGCGCACCGTACGCCGCCCGCCTCCGCAGGCGTCCAATCAGCCGGCGCGGCTCGCGCCCCTGCCGGTGCAAGCGCCCGCCGCCGTCGCGATGGACACCAACCTGCTGGCCGAAGCCCGCAAGCTGGCCGACCTGGGACAACTGAAGGACGCCGAAAACAAAAGCCGCGACCATCTGGCGCAAACGCCCGACTCGGCGGAGGCGTATTTCATCCTCGGCCTGGTCAACGAACTGACGGACAAGCGCAAGCTCGCAGAGGACTATTGGAAGCGCTGCATCTACCTGCAACCGGACCACTACGAAGCGCTGTGCCACCTGGCCCTGCTGGCAGAGACCAACAACGATCCCGGAGCGGCCGCCGCGCTCAAGGCCCGCGCCGCGCGCGTCTACAAACGCCAGCAAGGATAAGGGCGAACGACCATGAACACGACCACTTCCCCCATCGCCATCGTCGGCATCGACGACTGCTGGAACCGCATCGGCGTCATCGGCGACCAAAGCTGCGAGAAGCTTGAGCAGGTGGTCCACTGCCGCAATTGCGAAGTGTACGCCGGCGCGGCCCAGCGCAACCTGCAACGCCCCGTCGGCGACGACTACAAAAAGGAATGGGCCGCCCACTTCCGCCAGGCCGCCGCCGGCACGCAGCAGCTGGATGCATCCTGCCTGGTGTTCCGCATCGGCCGCGAATGGTTGTCGCTGCCGACCAAAATATTCGTCTCGGTGGCGCCGCAGGCCAAGCCGCACCGCCTGCCGCACCGAACGGAGCCTGGCTTGAGCGGCATCGTCAACGTCGGCGGCACGCTGTATCCCTGCATGTCGCTGGCGGCCTTGCTGGGCATCGACGAAAACGAAGGTGACGCCGCCACCGGCCGCCACACCTTCGCGCGCCTGCTGCTCACCCAATGGGAGGACCAGGCCTACGCCCTGCCGGTGGCCGACCTGCATGGCATCCTGCGCTACGCCACCAAGTCCGTGCAGGCGCCGGCCGCCACCATCAACAAGGGGTTGTCGCGCTTCCTCTCGGGCGTGATAGCGCATCAAGACATGCATATCGGCGTGCTCGATTCGGCGCTGATCGGCCACCAACTTGCGAGGTCGCTGCGATGAGCCAGGATAACAACGGAGACCTGAGCCAGTTCTCCATGCTGGACCTGTTCCGCATGGAGGCCGAGAGCCAGACCCAGATCCTCACCGACGGCCTGCTGGCCATGGAGCGCCTGAAGGACGATGCCGGCGCCGTCGAATCGATGATGCGCGCGGCGCACTCGATCAAGGGCGCGGCCGCCATCGTCGGCCTGGAGGTGGTGGTGCAGCTGGCGCACGGCATGGAGGACGCCTTCGTCGCCGCGCAGCGCGGCAAGCTGGCGCTCACGCCCAACCGCGTGGACGCGCTGCTGGCCGGCGTCGACCTGATACTGCAGCTCTCACGGCTGCAGGACAGCGGCGTCGAAGGCTGGCTGGCCGCCAACGCGGCGCTGATCAGGAAGACGCTGGACACCATCGCCAACATCGCCTTCCTGCCCGAGCCGGCGAACCTGGCGCCGCCCCCGCCGCCGATGCCATCGCCGGTGCCGGCGCCGGTGCAGTCCCCCGCGCCGGCCGAGGAAGCGCCGCCCATTGCGCCGCGCGCGCCGGCCGTGCTGAAGTCCGCGCAGAACTTCGACCGCCTGCTGTCGCTGGCCAGCGAGTCGCGCATCAACGCGCACCAGATGCATCCCTTCATCCAGGACCTGCAACGCTTCAAGCGCAACCAGAGCAGCCTGTTCGCGCTGGTCGAACAGCTGCACGAGGCGATCGCCAACAGCAGCGACGCCGGCCTGAAAGAAAAATCCCTGCTGGCGCTGCAAAAAACCCACCCGCTCAAGCAGTTCGTACTTGAGCACATCGCCGACATCGAAGCCTACGAACGCCGCCTGCTGGCCGTTTCGCAGAACATGGTGGACGAGGTGCTGACGCTGCGCATGCGCCCCTTCCGCGACGGCGTGCAAGCCTTCCCGCGCATGGTGCGCGACCTGGCGCGCGGCATGGGCAAGGAAGTGCAGCTGCAGATCGTCGGCGAGGACACGCTGGTCGACCGCGACATCCTGGCGAAGATCGAAAGTCCGCTCAACCACATGCTGCGCAACTCCGTCGACCACGGCATGGACACGCCGGCGGGCCGCATCGCCGCCGGCAAGCCCGGCGCCGGCATTATCATATTGGAGGCGAAGCACCGCGCCGGCATGCTCAGTATCGAGATCAGCGACGACGGCCGTGGCGTGGACCTGGAAAAGATCCGCGCCAAGGTGGTGGAGCGCAAGATGGCGAGCGAGCAGATGGCGGCCTCGCTGTCGCCCGCCGAGCTGCTGGAATTCCTGTTCCTGCCGGCCTTCAGCCTGAAGGAAAGCACCACCGAGATTTCCGGGCGCGGCGTCGGCCTGGACATCGTGCACGAAACCATCCGCGCGCAGAACGGCACCGTACGCATCGAATCGGAACTGGGCGTCGGCTTCCGCACCTGCATCACGCTGCCGCTGACGCAATCGATCGTGCGCGCGCTGGTGGTCGACATCAAGGGCGAGGCCTACGCGGTGCCCATCGTGCAGGTGGAGCGCGTGGCCAAGGTGCCGCGCGCCGCCATCCACACGCTGGAGAGCAAGCAGTTCTTCGATCTGGGCGGCGAGCATCTGGGGCTGGTCTCGGCCTCGCAGGTGCTGGAACTGGGCGACACCGACACCGGCAGCGACGAGCTGGCGGTGGTGGTCATCGGCAGCGGCGCGCGCCGCTACGCGCTGGTGGTGCAAGGCATACGCGGCGAGCAAAGCCTGGCGGTGCAGGCGCTCGATCCCACCTTCGGCAAGATGCGCGACATCTCCTCCGCCGCCCTGCTCGACGACGGCGAGCCGGTGCTGATCCTCGACGTGCCCGATCTGCTGCTGTCGATCGACAAGCTGCTGCACGAAGGCGGCCTGCATCAGCTGACCAAACCCGATCAGGCCGGACGCCGCAAGACCAAGCGCATCCTGGTGGTCGACGATTCGCTCACCGTGCGCGAGATGGAACGCAAGCTGCTGCTGGGCCGTGGCTTCCTGGTCGATATCGCCATCGACGGCATCGACGGCTGGAACGTTGTGCGCAGCGGCGACTACGACCTGGTGATCACCGACGTCGACATGCCGCGCATGGACGGGATCGAGCTGGTCACGCTGATCAAGAAGGATATTCACCTGCACAAACTGCCGGTCATGATAGTCTCTTACAAAGACCGCCCCGAAGACCGCGCACGCGGCCTCTCGGCCGGCGCCGATTATTACCTGACCAAGGGCAGCTTCCACGACGAGACGCTGCTCGACGCGGTCAGCGATTTGATTGGAGAGGCCAGGATATGAAGATCGCCATCGCCAACGACGTCGCCATGGCAGCCGAAGCGCTGCGGCGGGTCGTGGCCAGCACTGCGGAACACCAGGTGCTGTGGATCGCCCGTACCGGCGCGGAAGCGGTGCGTATGTGCGCGGACAACCGGCCCGACCTGATCCTGATGGACCTGAACATGCCGGAGCTGGACGGCGTGGAGGCGACCCGCCAGATCATGGAGCAAAGCCCGTGCGCCATCCTGGTGGTGACCGGCAGGCCGCAGGACAACGTCAACCAGGTGTTCCGCGCGCTGGGCGCCGGTGCGCTCGACGTGACGGCGACCCCGGTATTGCAGGGTAAACCGGACGGCGACGTGGAGCTGCTGGCCAAGATCCGCACCATGGACAAGCTGATACGCCACAGCGGCGGCAACCAGGCGATGATGCCGAAGACGGCCGCCCACGCCAACGGCAATCATCACGGCGCCGACACGCCCGAAGCGCCGCAGCGCGTCACGTCGCTGCTGGCGATCGGCGCCTCCACCGGCGGGCCGATGGCGGTGGCGAAGATGCTGGCCGGCTGGAAGCCGCCGCGCGGCTGCGCCATCGTGGTGGTGCAGCACATCGACCAGCACTTCGCCGACAATTTCGCCCGCTGGCTGGGGGAGCACCTGGAAATGCCGGTGCGCTCCGCCGAGGATGGCGACGAACTGGCGGCCGGCACCGTCCTTGTCGCCAAGAGCAACGACCACTTAACGCTGGATCAAAACAATCGATTACGTTACGATGCGAATCCGAAGGACTACGCCTATCGTCCTTCGGTCGACGTGTTTTTCCGCTGCGTGGCGCAGCACTGGAAGGGCGAGGCGGTGGGCGTGCTGTTGACCGGCATGGGCCGCGACGGCGCCGAAGGCCTGCTGGCCATGCGCCGCGCCGGCCAGGTCACCATCGCCCAGGACCAGGCCAGCAGCGCCGTCTACGGCATGCCGCGCGCCGCCGCAGAGCTGGATGCGGCGCAGATAATTTTACCGCTGGCGAAAATCGGGCCGGTATTGCGCACCACCCTGGGCGGCAGCACCTGATAGGCATTTAAAGAGAACGCAGATGTCAGAAGCACATGTAATCGCAGCAGATACAGGGCAGTCGCTGACGGCGTTCAAGGCCCGTGTGCTGCTGGTGGACGACCAGTCGATCATCGTCGAAGCGGTGCGCCGCATGTTGAGCGGCCAGGACGACATCGAATTCCACGCCGTGAGCGATGCATCGCAGGCGCTGCAAAGCGCGCTGCAATGGCAGCCCACCGTGATCCTGCAGGACCTGGTTATGCCGTCCGTCGACGGCTTCGCCCTGATCCAGCAGTACCGCGCGCGGGAGGAACTGCGGCATGTGCCGGTGATCGTCCTCTCGGCCAAGGAAGACCCCAAGCTCAAGGCGCACAGCTTCGCCACCGGCGCCAACGACTACATGGTCAAGCTGCCGGACCAGCTGGAGCTGCTGGCGCGCATCCGCTACCATTCGGGCGCGCATGTCAGCCGCCTGCAGCGCGACCAGGCCTTCCGCTTTCTGCGCGAGAGCGAGCAGCGGCTGGCCGACGCCAACCTGGAGCTGCAAAAGCTGGCCGCGCTCGACGGCCTGACCGGCATCGCCAACCGCCGCCGCTTCGACGAGTGCATGCGCGTGGAATGGCAGCGCGGCCAGCGCGACAAGCAGCCCTTGACGCTGCTGATGTGCGACGTGGATTTCTTCAAGCGCTACAACGACAGCTTCGGCCACCAGGCGGGCGATTTGTGCCTGAAAAAAGTGGCCGCCGTATTAACCGAACACCTCAAGCGCCCGGCCGACCTGGCCGCGCGCTACGGCGGCGAGGAATTCGCCATTATCCTGCCGGAGACACCACTGACTGGGGCACTGATCGTGGCCGAGTCGTGCCGCCGCCACCTGGAACAACTGGCCATCGAGAACCCGCTGGCGGAGACCGAATTTTCCACCGTGACCATGTCGATCGGCGTGGCGAGCGTGGTGCCGTCGCCCTCCTCCAGCATCGAGCAGTTGATCCAACAAGCCGACCAGGCACTGTATGCCGCCAAGCGCGGCGGCCGTAACCGCGTGATGAACGCGGCCGGCCTGCCTGGTCTCCCCTCCGCATCGAACCAAGGAAAAACAGCAGTATGAGTGCTCAATTTGATCAAGTCAGCGTCGTCAAGAAATCGAACATCTACTTCGACGGCAAATGCGTTTCGCACAATGTGATTTTCGCCGACGGCAGCAAGAAAAGCGTCGGCGTGATCTTCCCTTCCAGCCTGACCTTCAACACCGGCGCGCCGGAAACGATGGAGATCATCGGCGGCGTGTGCAAGGTGCGCCTGGCCGGCGCCAGCGAATGGCAGACCTACGCGGCGGGCCAGGAGTTCAAGGTGGGCGGCAATTCGAGCTTCGATATCGAGACCGTGGAGACGGTCGATTACGTTTGCCACTTCGGCTAACGCGTGTGATGGCGGGCCGCGCGCCCGCCATTTTTAAATGAACACCGGCTCCGGCTCCAGCAGCACGCCATAGCGCGCCTGCACGTCCGCCTGGATCGCGCGCGCCAGCGCCACCACGTCGGCGCCCTTCGCGCCGCCATTGTTGACCAGCACCAGCGCCTGTTTCGGGTACACGCCCGCCGCGCCCAGGTTGCGCCCCTTCCATCCGCATTGATCGATCAGCCAACCCGCCGCCAGCTTCTCGCTGCCGTCCGGCTGCGCGTGATGCACCAGCGTCGGGAACTGCTCCAGCAACGCCGCGCACTGCGCCCCCGTCACCACCGGATTCTTGAAGAAGCTGCCCGCGTTGCCGATCACCGCGGGATCGGGCAGCTTGCGTCGGCGGATCGCGATCACCGTGTCGGCCACCTGCTGCGCCGACGGCGTGGCGATGCCCTGCTCCGCCAGCGCCTGCGCCAGTTCGGCGTAGCGCAGGTTGGGCTGCCAGCGCTTGGGCAGCGCGAAGCACACATCGAGGATGATCAGGTGGCGGCCGCCGTCCTGCTTGAAAATGCTGTCGCGATAACCGAAGCGGCATGCGGCGGCATCCATCGTGCGCGTCTCGCCGCTGGCCGGATCGAACACGGTCACGCTGTGGAACACGTCCTTGGTTTCGAGGCCGTAGGCGCCGATGTTCTGGATCGGCGCCGCGCCTACCGTGCCCGGTATCAGCGACAGGTTCTCCAAACCGCCCAAGCCTTGCGCCAGCGTCCACTGCACGAACTCGTGCCAGTTCTCGCCGGCCGCCGCCCGCACATAGTGATGGTCCGCATCATCGGCCAACACCTCGCGTCCCTGCAGCGCGATGTGCAGCACCAGGCCGGGAAAGTCGCCGGTCAGCAGCAGATTGCTGCCGCCACCCAGCACCAGCTTCGGCAAGGAAACCCAGGCGGCATCGGCAAAAACGCCGAGCAGTTGCTCTGTTTTCGTCACGCGCAAATATGCGTGCGCGCTCGCCGCGATGCCGAAGGTGTTGAGGGATTGAAGTGGGAACTGGTACTGGATGGCTGACTGTGGATGCATGGAGGAAAAACCTGGGAAATTTCATCGATTATAGAGCGAAACAAGCAAAAAACCAGTGTCGATATGGCGGCTTTCGGCCCGTTGTCCGTTAAAATGTCAGTCTTTGATGCAGCGGATTGAGTGCATGCTGCATGCCACACGAAAAGGAAATAGTTATGCCGTCGTTTGATGTAGTCTCCGAAGCCGATATGATCGAAGTGAAGAATGCCGTCGAGCAATCTCAAAAGGAAATCGCCACCCGCTTCGATTTCAAGGGTACGGGCGCCTCGGTCGAGCACAAGGAAAACGAACTGACCGTCGTCGCCGATTCCGAATTCCAATTGCAGCAGGTGCGCGACGTGCTCACCAACAAGCTGTCCAAGCGCAAAGTCGATGTCCGCTTCCTGGAAGACGGCGATATCAAGAAGATCGGCGGCGACAAGGTCAAGCAAGTGATCAAGGTCAAGAACGGCATCGAATCCGACGACGCCAAGAAAATCGTGCGCGTCATCAAGGATAGCAAGATGAAAGTGCAAGCGAGCATCCAGGGCGAGTCCGTGCGCGTCACCGGCGCCAAGCGCGACGACCTGCAAGCGGCCATGGCCATGCTGCGCAAGGACGTGCCGGACATGCCGCTGGAATTCAACAACTTCCGCGACTGATCCCTCGCGCCACGCCCTCCGTGGCGTCACAATGCTGTAGTACACATGGAGTAGAATCGAACCCGCTCCATGCAATGTGTACTGCCGCGCGACCGCATATCACGCATAGCGCCGGGCTTTTCGCCCGGCAACCACTACGGTAGTCTAAGGATAGCAATGAAACGTGTTGATGATTTCCGCCTGCGATTTGGCAAAAACGAGTACGTGCCCATCATGGTCGGCGGAATGGGAGTGGATATTTCGACCTCGGAGCTGGCGCTGGAGGCGGCCCGCCTGGGCGGCATCGGCCATATCTCGGACGCCATGGTCGAAGACGTATCGGACCGCAAGTTCGACACCAGCTTCGTGAAGGACAAGACCAAGCTCTACAAGTTCAACATCAACAACATGGACAAGTCCGTGGTGCAGTTCGACCTGGAACGCCTGGCCGACGCGCAGCGCCGCCACATCGGCGCCACCATGGCGGCGAAAAAAGGTCCAGGCCTGATCTTCGTCAACTGCATGGAAAAGCTGACCATGAACGGCCCGCGCGAAACCTTGCGCACCCGCCTGAACGCGGCGCTGGACGCCGGCGTGGACGGCATCACGCTGTCGGCCGGCCTGCACTTCGGCTCGTTCGCGCTGATGGCCGACCACCCGCGCTTCCGCGAGGCCAAGCTGGGCATCATCGTCTCGTCGGTGCGCGCGCTGCAGATCTTCCTGCGCAAGAACGCCAAGCTGGACCGCCTGCCCGACTACATCATCGTCGAAGGCCCGCTGGCCGGCGGCCACCTGGGCTTCGGCATGGACTGGGCCGAGTACGACCTGATGACCATCACGCAGGAACTGCTGGATTACCTGAAGGCCGAGAACCTGGACATCCCGCTGATCGCGGCCGGCGGCATCTTCACCGGCAGCGACGCGGTGCGCTTCCTGGAAGCGGGCGCGGCGGGCGTGCAGGTGGCGACCCGCTTCACCGTCACCAACGAGTGCGGCCTGCCGGCCAAGGTCAAGCAGGAATATTTCAAGGCGTCGGAAGAGGACATCATCGTCAACGGCATCTCGCCGACCGGTTATCCGATGCGTATGCTCAAGAACACGCCGGCCATCGGCGCGGGCATCCGTCCGGGCTGCGAATCGTACGGCTACCTGCTGGACGCGACCGGCAACTGCGCCTACATCAATTCGTACAACCGCGAAGTGGCGGCGCACCCGACCGAGAAGAACATCGTGGTCATGGACAAGACCTGCCTGTGCACCCACATGCGCAACTTCAACTGCTGGACCTGCGGCCACTACACCTACCGCCTGAAGGACACCACGCACAAGAAGGCCGACGGCGAGTACCAGCTGCTCACCGCCGAGCACGTGTTCAAGGACTACCAGTTCAGCACTGATAACAAGATCGCGCTTCCCGAAAAGGAAGAGGCATAAAGAGAGAGGCGCTCATCAGAGCGCCTTTTTTTTTAACCTTCCGAGTTGATTCGGGCGATCAACGCCTCCAGCACCTCTTCCGCCCGCTCATTATCGACCTGGCACGTCCCGGCATTCTCATGCCCGCCGCCGCCATACTCCAGCATCAGCGCGCCGATATTGGTCTTGGAGGTGCGGTTCAGGATCGACTTGCCAGTGGCGAACACGGTGTTCTGGTTCTTCAAGCCCCACAGCACGTGGATCGAGATATTCGTCTGCGGATACATCGCATAGATGATGAAGCGGTTGCCGGCGTAGATGATCTCCTCGTCGCGCAGATCCAGCACCACCAGGTTCTTGTGCACGGTGGCGCAGCGGCGGATCTGCTCCTTGCACTTCTCGGCGTGCTCGAAGTACAGCTCCTTGCGCTCTTTCACGTCCGGCAAGGCCATGATCTCGGCTATCGTATGGTTCTTGCAATAGTCGATCAAGTCCATCATCAGGTTGTAATTCGAGATGCGGAACTCGCGGAAGCGGCCCAGGCCGGTGCGCGCATCCATCAGGAAGTTCAGCAGATCCCAGCCTTCGGGATTGAGCACCTCCTGCTCGTTGAAGCGGGCGGCGTCGCCCTTGTCCACCGCCACCATCATGTCGTGCCAGGAAGCCGGGAAAGCCTTCTCGGCGCCGTAGTAGTCGTACACCACGCGCGCGGCCGACGGCGCCTCCGGATGGATCACATGGTTCTTGCGCTCGCCCGTATTGCGGATGGTTTCCGACAAATGATGGTCGAAGGCCAGATGCACGCCCGGCACGAACGGCAGATTGGTGGTGATGTCATTGTCGCTGATGGCGATCTTACCGTCCTGCATATCCTTCGGATGCACAAACAGGATCTCGTCGATCATATTCAGGTGTTTTAACAGGACTGCGCACACCAGCCCGTCGAAATCGCTGCGGGTGACCAGACGATATTTTTTTGCTTCTGACATGAATGCACCTCTGTGGATTGAACATGACGATGGGCTTAATAATACAACCCAAACCTGCACGTGGACAGCAATTGTGATGACACGTTGCAATACGTCACATCATCCGCCAGCGACTTTCGATTGTTAAGAAACGCAAAAGACTCGGAGCATCTGTCTCAATTGTTCAAAATCGACAAACTTGCATTTTGGATTACCTAGAATGGCTGCCGCACCACCCCATTCCACCGCAAGAGGAGACCGATACCATGCCGCGCATTTCAATCCTACTTGGCCTGGCCGCCGCAAGCTGCCTGGCCCTGTCCAGCCCCGCGCTGTACGCGCAGGCCGCGCAACTGAGCGCATCGCCGCAGTCGCAGCGCGACGGCGCCGCCAGCGCAGTCCGGCGCGATTTCGCCCAGTTCGTCCAATACCAGGTGCAGAGCCATGCCGGCAGCGCGCCGCAAGGCTTCCCGCTGGAAGTGGCCGACGTGCAGGACTTGAAGGACGCCCGCATCGCCTACGGCTTCCCGGTCTACACCATCGATCCAAGCGACCTGCTGGCCGGCCGCCGCGAGATGAAGTCCATGACCAGGCCGACCGGCATCTGGCGCTTCGTCATCACCCTCCACGACCAGCCGATCGGCCTGGCCACGGTCGAACAGGTCAACGGCAAATGGGAGACGGTGGCCTACGGCGCCTCCGTGATGGCCAAGGATCTGGACGCGGCCATGGGCGCCTACGCCAACGCGGAACGCTCGAACGTGCGCGTGCTGCGCATCTACCAGGCCCAGTCCGATTTCCTGGAAGTGAGCTCGGCCCAGAATGGCGCGGTGCGCTTCGCGCCCTTGCATTCGGCGCGCCAGTCGCTGCTGCTGCAACGCAAAGGCGCCGGCGACGGCCTGCTCGACGCGAGCGACTTGCTGGAGCCGCTGCGCGTGGCGGTCAAAAAAAATCTGGACAGTACGCGCTAAGCCGCGCGGAACAAGGAGACCCACATGAAAAAACTGAACAGCCTGATATTGAGCGCCGGCCTGCTGGCGATGTTGCCGTCCGCCTTCGCGCAGTGGAAAACGCTGAACGTGCCGCTGGTCACGCAGGAGCACAGCCAGTGGTGCTGGGCCGGCTCCAGCAAGGCCGTGCTGAACTACTACGGCCAATCGCCCAGCCAGTGCCAGATCGTCAACTGGGCCTTCGGCCTGAACTACGCCTGCGGCAATTCGACCTTCGACTGGAACAGCTACGCCAACCAGCCCAACAGTATGTACGGCAGCAACGGCAGCGTGCAGAGCATCCTGAACGCGTGGGGCGTGTCGAACACGGCGTACAACTCGGCCTCGTCATGGAACAGCGTGGTGTCCGACATCAACGCCAACCGGCCGTTCGTGATCCGCTACGGCTGGACCGGCGGCGGCGGCCACATCATGGTTGGACGCGGCTATGAAACCTACAACGGGGTCAACTACATCTACATCATGAACCCGTGGCCGGGCGAAGGCCAGACCTACCGCACCTACAGCTCGGCCGTGTACGCGTCCGACCACCAGTGGACGCATACCCAGCGCATGAACAACTAGGGCAAGCAGCTCGTCACGCCAGCATCTGGTCGATCAATTCGATCCAGTGCCCGACCGGCATCGGCGTCCCCGATTGCAGATGGCTTTGACAGCCGATGTTGGCGGACACGATGCGGGCCGCGCCCGTGGCCTGCAAATTGGCCAGCTTGCGGTCGCGCAGCTGGTGCGACAACTCCGGCTGCAGCAGCGAATATGTACCGGCCGAGCCGCAGCACAGATGGCTGTCTGCGCACAGGCGCACGTCGACGCCCAGGCCGCGCAGCAGCTCCTCGACCTTGCCGCGTATGCGCTGCGCGTGCTGCAGCGTGCATGGCGGATGAAACGCCACCGGCTCGGCGGGCGGCCGCTGCTTCAGCAAGGCCTGCAAGCCCGCCTGCTCGTCGTACAGGATCTCGCTGATGTCGCGCGTCAGCTCGGACACCCGTTGCGCCTTGGCCGCATAGGCCGGATCGTCCCGCAGCAGATGGCCATATTCCTTGACGGTGGCGCCGCAACCGGAGGCGGTCATCACGATGGCTTCCGCGCCGGCTTCCAGCAGCGGCCACCATGCATCGATATTGCGACGCATGTCATCGAGCCCGCCATCGTGGTCGGCCAGGTGATAGCGGATCGCGCCGCAGCAGCCGGCGCGCGGCGCCACCTCCAGTTCCACATCCAGCGCAGCCAGGATGCGCGCGGCCGAACTGTTGATATTCGGCGCCATCTCCGGCTGCACGCAACCGTCCAGCAGCAGCATCTTGCGCGCCTGTCCGCCGCGCGGCCATGCACCGGCATCCGGCAAGGGCTGCACCTTTTCCTGCAACGCCGCCGGCAGTAGCGGACGCACCATGCGCCCCATCTTCATCGCGGGCCGGAACAGCCACGCGCGCGGCAGCGCCTCCTTCAGCAGCAGGCGCTGATAACGCTGGCGCGCCGGCCTGCCCACCTGCTGCTCCACCACCTTGCGGCCGATGTCGAGCAAACGGCCATACTGCACGCCGGACGGACAAGTGCTCTCGCAGTTGCGGCAGCTCAGGCATCTGTCCAGGTGCAACTGGGTGCGCTCCGTGGCCGCCTGCCCTTCCAGCACCTGCTTGATCAGGTAGATGCGGCCGCGCGGTCCATCCAGCTCGTCGCCCAGCAGCTGGTAGGTGGGACAGGTCGCGGTGCAGAAACCGCAATGCACGCAGGCGCGCAGGATGGCTTCGGCCTCGTCGCCGTCGGCGGTGTTCTTGAATTGTTCTGCCAGATTGGTTTGCATGATTACAGGTCCCGGTACATGCGGCCGGGATTGAAGATGCCGGCCGGGTCGAAGTGCTGTTTGAGGTTGCGGTGGATCGTGTGCACGGCCGGCGCCAGCGGCTGGAACACGCCATGCCGCTTGTCGCCGTTGCGGAACATGGTGGCGTGGCCGCCCAGCTCCGCCACCCGCGCACGCAGCGCGATGGGATCGGCCGCGCTGCGCAGCCAGCGTTGCGAGCCACCCCACTCGATCAGCTGCGCGCCGTCGTCCAATGCGGACAGCGAGCGCGCCGGCGTCGTGGATGGCAGCGACAGGCGCCACAGCGGGGCTTCCGCCTCCGCGAACCATGCGTGCCTGTGTTCGCGCAGATCGCTCCACCAAAGCGCCGCAGCTTCGGGCTCCAGCGTCTCGCCGCCGATATGCCGCGCGGCCGCCGCCACCGCAGCCTGCGCGCCGGACAGGCGCAGCGTCAACGCACCGTCGTGCCATGCGGACGCGGACAGCGGCAATGGCTGACCCGCCCAGCGATTCAGGCGCAGCAAGGCTTCCTCCTGATCCAGCTCCAGCCGCAGCGTGGCCTCCGTCGTCGGCCGTGGCAGCACCTTCAGCGATACTTCCAGCAGCAATCCCAGCACGCCCAGCGACCCGGCCAGCAGGCGCGAGACGTCGTAGCCGGCCACGTTCTTCATCACCTGCCCGCCGAAGCGCAGCATGTCGCCACGGCCGTCCATCAGCACCGCGCCGAGCACGAAATCGCGCACCGCGCCCACGCTCTGGCGGCGCGGGCCGGACAGCCCTGCGGCCACCATGCCGCCCACCGTGGCGCCGGGGCCGAAGTACGGCGGCTCGAACGCCAGCATCTGGCCCTGCAGCGCCAGCTCCCGTTCCAGATCGCACAGCGGCGTGCCGCAGCGCGCCGTCACCACCAGCTCCGTCGGCTCATAGGCGACGATGCCCTGGTAGGCGGACGTCTCCAGCACCTCGCCCTCCGGCGTTTGCCCGTACCAGTTCTTGCTGCCGCCTCCGCACAGGCGCAGCGGCGTGCGTGCGGCGCCGGCGGCCACGATGCGGTCGCGGAACTGGTTCACTATCGATTCCATCGTCATGCTCCCACCTGTTTGACAAACTTGAATATGCCGCCGCGCGCCTGCCGCTTGCCATACGCGGCGCAGCGGTCCAGTGTGGGTATGGCTTTGTTTGGATTGAGCAGGAAGGCGCCATCGAAGGCGCGCTTGACGCCGATGAAGGCGGCCACCTCGTTCACGGTGAACTGCCCGCACATGGCGTCGATCTTCTCGATGCCCACGCCATGTTCGCCGGTGATGGTGCCGCCGACTTCCACACACAGCGCCAGGATCGCCTCGCCGAAGCGTTCGGCGCGGTCGAATTCGCCGGGCTCATTGGCGTCGAACATGATCAATGGGTGCAGGTTGCCGTCGCCGGCGTGAAACACGTTGGCGCAACGCAGGCCGTGGGTCTCACTCATCGCGGCGATGCCTTGCAGGACTTCGGCCAGGCGCTTGCGCGGGATGGTGCCGTCCATGCAGTAGTAGTCGGGCGAGATGCGCCCCGCCGCCGGAAACGCGTTCTTGCGGCCGGACCAGAAGCGCATGCGCTCCGCCTCGCTGCCCGACACCGCGATGGCGCTGGCGCCGGCGCGCCGCAGCACTTCGCTCATGCGTTCGATTTCCTCTTCCACCTCTTCCGGCATGCCGTCCGATTCGCACAGCAGGATGGCGGCGGCGTCGGTGTCGTAGCCGGCCTTGACGAAGGGTTCGACCATGCGCGCGCTGGTGCGGTCCATCATCTCCAGGCCGGCCGGGATGATGCCGGCCGCGATCACCTCCGCCACCGCGTCGCCGCCGGTGACGACATCGTCGAAGGATGCCATGATGACGCGCGCAAGCGGCGGCTTCGGAATCAGCCGCACCGTCACTTCGGTGACCACGCCCAGCATGCCCTCGGAGCCGATGAATACCGCCAGCAGGTCCAGTCCCGGCGCGTCAAGCGCGGCGCCACCGAGTTCGATAACCTCGCCGTCCATCGACACCATCCGCACCCGCATCACGTTGTGCAGGGTCAGGCCGTACTTGAGGCAGTGGACGCCTCCCGAGTTCTCGGCCACGTTGCCGGCGATGGTGCAAGCGATCTGCGACGACGGGTCCGGCGCGTAGTACAACGCGTGCGGCGCGGCGGCCTCGGAGATGGCCAGGTTGCGCACGCCGGGCTGCACGCGCGCCGTGCGCGCCAATGGATCGAGCGCCAGGATGCGGCTCATCTTGGCGGTCGAGATGACGATGCCATCGGCGATCGGCATGGCGCCGCCGGACAATCCTGTGCCGGCGCCGCGCGGCACGATCGGCACTTGCAGCGCGCTGCATGCCTTCAGCAGCTCGATGAGCTGCGCCTCCGTCTCGGGTAGCGCCACGGCCAGCGGCAACTGCCGGTAGGCGGTCAGGCCGTCGCATTCGTAGGGTCGGGTGTCTTCCTGCTCGGACAGCAGGCAGTGCGGAGGAAGCAGGCCACGCAGCGCGGCCAGTATGGCTTGTTTGCGTTCCTTCAGTAACAGTGGCGGGGCTGGCGGCGCGTTCATGAGTGGCCTTGGATGCGATGGAAATGGCGTCCAGTGTAGCGGCCTGCGTAGCGCTCCAGCGGTGAAAAGAATTAACCGCTGAAGCGTAGATTTTTCATGCGTCGCGTTCGTGGTCGGGATAGGCCGCCATCATCCAGTCAATGAACAAGCTCACCTCCGGCCGGATGTGGGCGCTCTGCTCGTACACCACGTAATACGCGTGCGGCGGCGACGCCAGGCGCACGTCGAACAGCTGCACCACTTCGCCGCTGGCGATCATGTCCTGCGCGAAGTGCTGTCGCGTCAATCCAACACCGTGGCCGTGGCGTACCGCCTCCAGCAGCAGGCCAAGGTCGTCGACACGCAGCGCGTCGGCCGGCTCAGGCCAATCCAGGCCGGCCTGCTCGAACCACGGCTTCCACTGCTCCAGCGCGGAGCGCAGCAAGGTGGCCTTCTTCAAATCCGCGGGCGTGGCGATGCCGCCGATCCGCTCAAGGTAGGCCGGGCTGGCGACGGCAAACGCCGGCTCGCCGAACAGCCGCGTGGTCACCATGTCGGGATATTTTCCGGCGCCGAAGCGGACCTCCAGATCCGTCTCGTTCACGCACAGGTCATACAGGGGCACCGACAGGAAGACCTCGACCACGATCTCGGGATGGGCTTCGGTGAACTCGGCCAGGCGCGGCATCAGCAGGTAGCGCGCGAAGGTCGGCGGCACCGTGATCTTGACGCGCGGCTGAACCGGCGCGCTGCGGTGAGGAAGGGGAAAATCGGTCAGCGTACGCAGCGCCTGGCAGACCACATCCAGGTAGGAGCGGCCGAACGGCGACAACGTCAGCGAACGGCCGTCGCGCACGAAAAGCCGGTCGCCGACGAACTCCTCCAACAGGCGGATACGGTGCGACAACGCCGACGGCGTAATGCACAGCTGCTGCGCGGCGACCGCGAATGAACCGGCACGCGCCGCCGCTTCAAAAGCGGACAGCGCGTGCACCGGGGGGAAACGTCTCGGCATGGATATGCGCCTTTCACAAACCCTTGGCAGGGCTGGGGAAAAGCGTCAGTGCGGCACCATCCCCGTAAATACATACGCCTGCAATACCGTCATGATACCAACGATGGTGGCGAACAGCAGACTATGTTTGAGGGTAAAGCGGAACAACTCGGACTCGCGTCCCACCAATCCGGTCGCGGCGCAGGCCACGGCGATCGATTGCGGCGAGATCATCTTGCCGGTGACACCACCAGTGGTGTTGGCCGCCACCAGCAAGGTGTCGGAGACATTGATCTGGTGCGCCGTGGTGTTTTGCAGGGAGCAGAACAAGGCGTTCGACGAAGTGTCCGAGCCGGTCAGGAACACGCCCAGCCAGCCGAGGAACGGCGAGAAGAACGGGAACGCGGCGCCGGTGCCGGCCAACACCAGCGCCAGGGTCGACGACATGCCGGAGTAGTTGGCGACGAACGCGAACGCCAGCACCAGGCCAATCGACAGGATAGGACGACGCAGCTCAACCACCGTATCGGCCAGGGCGCGCAGGCCGGCCATCGGCTTGAAGCGCAGCAGCGCCATCGAGACCAGCGTGGACAACAGGATGGCGGTGCCGACGGCCGACAGCAGGTCCAGCTTGAAGACCGCCTCATACGCCTTGGGCGCGGCGACGATAGGCGACATCTTGATGACCATCTGGTCCAGGTACGGCACATGGAATTTCATCACGGTGCCGGCCAGCGCGCCGCTACCGGCGAACATCGCCTTGAACTGCGGCAGGCTCCATACGGTGACGATGGCGGTCAGGATGCCGAACGGCGCCCACGCGCGCACCGTCTGGGCGGTGCTGTATGGCGACTGCTTGCGGATACGCGGTGCGGAACCGGTGGCCGAGCCGCCGCCGAAGGTGGCCATCGCCGCCGTGCCGCCGCCCATCGAAATGGCGCTGCGGGCGCCGGCTTTGGCGCTGGCTGGCTGCCATACTTTCAGCAGCACCGTCAGCGAACCAAGGCTGACCAGGGCGGAGGTAATGTCCGGCAGTTCAGGGCCGATGAAGTTGGAGGTGATGTACTGCGTCACGGCGAAGCTGCCGCCAGCCACCAGCGCCGCAGGCCAGGTTTCCTTGATGCCGCGCGTGCCGTCCATCATGAACACCAGCCAGAATGGCACCGCCAGCGACAGCAGCGGCAACTGACGGCCAGCCATCGCGCCGATGTGCATGGCGTCGATGCCGGTGACCTGCCCTGCCACGATGATGGGAATGCCCATCGCGCCGAACGCCACCGGCGCCGTGTTGGCGATCAGGCACAGACCAGCCGCGTACAGCGGATTGAAACCCAGGCCGACCAGCAGCGCCGACGTAATCGCCACCGGCGCGCCGAAGCCCGCCGCGCCTTCCAGGAAGGCGCCGAACGAGAAGCCGATCAGCAGCATCTGCAGGCGCTGGTCATCGGTGATCGACAGCACCGAGGCGCGGATGATTTCGAGCTGGCCGGTGCGGTCGACCACTTTATACAGGAACACTGCGGTGACGATGATCCAGGCGATCGGCCACAGGCCATAGGCGAAGCCGTAGCCTGCGGCGGCCAGCGCCTGCGGCACCGGCATGCCGTAGGCGAAGATGGCGACTGCCAGCGCAAGCGCCAGCGTCACGGCGGCGGCGACGTGGCCTTTGATGCGCAGCACTGCCAGCGCGAGAAAGAAGAAAATGATCGGCACGGCGGCAACCAGGGCCGATAGCCCCAAGCTGCCTAGCGGCGCGTATATCTGATTCCAGGTTTGCATAGTGGTCTCCTCCAAGAGTAAAAATATATTTTTTTGCAGAGCTAAAAAGATGCGACGAGTGTATAGGCCAGGCGCCGGCTATCGGTGGTACGAAAAGATGAAATGAATTGTTCGCAGCCGTGAAAATTATTCACCCCACCGCCAAACGGCGGCCCCCCCCCTATTCGGCCTGCCCCCTTTCCCGAAGCAGGTCGGCCAGGCTGCGCGCGGCCGGCTTGAGCGGTTCGCGGTGTCGGGTCCATCCCAACTGGTTGCGTGGAGCGAAGGCGCGCAGCCGCGTGGCGGCCCAGCGGAACCAGCGATACACGCTAGGCCGCGCGAACGCGCCGCTCCAGAATCGCCACACCAGCCGCTCGCTGCGACTGAAGCTGGCGCCCTGCCCGCGCAGCGCGTTCTCGACTTCCTGCGCCGGATCGCGATTGGCCTCGGTGCGCAGCCGCACCAGCAGGGCCGGTATCGGTATGCGTACCGGGCACACTTCGCCGCATGCGCCGCACAGGCTGGAGGCGGTCGCCAGGTCGGCGGTCGCTTCAAGCCCCAGCAGGTGGGGCGAAATGATCTTGCCGATCGGGCCGGGATAGGTGGTGCCGTAGGCGTGGCCGCCCACCCGCGCGTAGACCGGGCAATGGTTGATGCAGGCGCCGCAGCGGATGCACTGCAGCGTGGCGCGCAGCTGCTCGTCGGCGTAGGCTTGCGTGCGGCCGTTATCGAGCAGCACCACGTGCAGTTCGCGCGGTCCGTCCATTTCGCCGGCGCGGCGCGGTCCGGTGATCAGGTTGAAGTAGGTGGTGATGGCCTGCCCGGTCGCCGAGCGTGTCAGCAGGCTGGCCAGCGGCACGATGTGCTCCAGCTTCGCCACGACTTTTTCCATGCCCATCAGCGCGATGTGCACATCAGGCACGCTGGTCGACAGCCGGCCGTTGCCTTCGTTTTCGACCAGCCACAGGGTGCCGGTATCGGCCGCCGCGAAGTTCACGCCGGACAGGCCGATGTCGGCGTCGGCGAACGCCTGGCGCAGCGCGCGGCGGCCGGCCTGGATCAGCGTGTCGACGTCTTCGCTGTACGGCGTTCCGGGGATGTGGCGTTCGAACAGCGCGCCGATGTCGGCGCGCGTCTTGTGCACCGCCGGCATGACGATGTGCGACGGCTTCTCGCCCGCCAGCTGCACGATGTATTCGCCCATGTCGGATTCGATGCAGTCGATGCCATGCTGCGCCATGTGGTGGTTCAGTTCCACCTCTTCGCTCGCCATCGACTTGCCCTTGATGACGCTGCGCGCGCCGCGCCGCTGGGCGATTTCAAGGATGATGGCGTTGGCTTCGTCGGCGTTCGCGGCCCAGTGCACGTGGGTGCCGGCCGCCTGCAGCTTCGCTTCGAACCGCACCAGCAGTTCCGGCAGATGGGCCAGCGCGTGCTGGCGCACCGCTTCGCCCAGGTCGCGCAGCTGTTCCAGTTCGTCGCCGTCGGGGAATTGGGCGCGGCGCTTATCCTGCAGGAAGTCCATCGCGCCGCGCATGCTGCCGCGCAGTTTGGTGTCTTGCAGGGCGTCGCTGACGCGGGCGCGGAAATCGGCCGGCGGCATGAAGTGCATGGGGGCGTTCATGCTGTCGCTCCTGCGGTATCGTCGATGATGAACACCCACAGCGCGCGCGGTCCGTGCGCGCCGTAGGCCAGTGTCTGCTGGATGTCCGACGTCTTCGACGGGCCGGACACCAGCACCAGGTTGGTCGGCATGGTCGCGCTCCAGGCTTCGGCATGCATCGCCGCGTGCAGGTCCGCATGCAGCGTGCTCGCATAGACCAGCGCAACGTGCAGCGGCGGCACCAGCGACACCGTGCGCGGCGATCCCGCGTCGGGCGCCAGCACCAGCGTGCCGGTGGCGGCGATGCCGGAACGGGCCACGGTGAAGCCGGCGTCCACGTCGGTGAACAGCTGGTTCTTCCACTCTTCCAGCGGACGGTCGAAGGACACGGTACGCACTTCGGCCGGCAAGGCGGCGGCCAACGCGGCGCCTTCAGCGCGTGCGGTGTCGAGCAGCAGGCTGCCGACGCCGGCGGCGGCGAGTTTTTGCGCCAGCAGCGCGGGCCAGCTGTGAGCGTCGACGCGCCATACGTCCGTGCGTACGGATGTCATCACGCGTTCCAGCGTGTCGGCCAGTTCGGTGCTTGAGGCTCCGCGCAACGGGCCGCGCGCATGGTGGGAGTTGATGCGGTCTTCCAGCTCGCGCAGCGGCATGCCGGGAGCCGGCGCCGCCGCCAGCAGCTTGCCCAGTATGAGTTCGCGCGCGCTCATGCTGCGGCTCCCACACGGCGCCACAGGAAGCTGGCCAGGTGTTCGACCTGCAGCGACGCGCCCTGCCGCTTGGCGGCGTGGCCGATGTTGAGCAGGCAGCCGCAATCTGCGGAGACCAGCCGTTCGCACCCCGTGGCGCAGGCGGCGGCGATTTTGTCGGTGACCATGGCGCCGGAGATGTCGTCATGCTTGAGCGAGAAGGTGCCGCCGAATCCGCAGCACTCCGATTCGTGGGAGTGCTCCACCCGCGTTACGCCGGGCAGCGCGTCGAGCAAGGCGACGCCGTGGGCGCGCGTGCCCATCTCGCGCCGCGCGCCGCAGGAGGTGTGCAGCACCACCTGTTCATCCGGCTGTGTCGTCGATCCGCCAAAATTCACGTGCAATACGTGCAGCAGGAATTCACTCAGTTCGTAGACGCGCTCCGACAACTCGCGCGCCTTGGCGGCGGCTTGCGGATCGTCGTCGAACAGCGTGGGCCAGTGGTGGCGCATCATGCCGGCGCAGGAGCCGGACGGCACGATGACCGGCCAGGGTTGGGAAAACAGGTCGAGTTGTGGGGGGGGGGCGCCACAGCATCGCTACCTGTTCGGATTTTTGCCGCTGCTGTAGGCCGGCTGGCCGCAGCAGCTCTGGCCGCGCGGGAAATGCACCGTCAGACCTTCACGCTCCAGCAGGCGCACGGCATCGAGCCCGGCTTCCGGCATGAACAGGTCGATCACGCAGGTGCCGAACAGGTAGACGTGTGGGTTGGCCTTGTCCGGGCCGGGCGGATAGTGTCGCGCTAGCATGTGAGGTCTCCTCTGTTTTTGCTTATTCGTCGGACAAGCTCCATAATTCCCGTGCGGCGAGGCCGTCGCAAATTGGTTGGACCAGCGAATACAACAGAGGCATATCAAAATGAAAACGAGCGGACTGGTCGAGGGAGTGTTGCGCAAGCTGGAGACGGCGCTGCTGGACGGCAGCTATCCGGCCAACGCGCGCCTGCCGTCCGAACGCGCGCTGGCCGAACAATACGAGGTGTCGCGCAACACGATACGGGAGGCGCTGCAACGCCTGGTGGCGCGCGGGCTATTGCGCAGCAAGCACGGCGCCGGCGTCTTCGTCAGCGATCAGCTGCGCACCAGCACGGCGTCGCCGTGGGGGCAGCTGGTGACGGACCATCCGGCCGTGCTGGGCGATGTGCTGGAATTCCGGCGGGTATTGGAAGGCGCGACGGCCTACTACGCCGCGCTGCGCGGCAATGACGAGGAACACGGACGGATCCGCGATTTGTTGATCGGCCTGGAACAAGCCCGCACCGACGACGACCAGGCGGCCGAGGCCTCCATCGACGCCCGCCTGCACGAGGCGATCGCGCTGGCCTCGCACAACAGCATGTTTTTGCATCTGCACGCCAGCGTGCTCGGCATCCTGCGCGAGCATATTACGTTGAACGGTTCCAGCCTGCGCAAGCTCGACACCGAAGTGTCGGGCCAGCTGCTGCAGCAGCACCGCGCCATCTGCCAGGCCATTTGCGGGCGCCGGCCGGAAGCGGCCCGCACCGCCATGCAGGCGCACATCGATTACGTCGTCAGCAGGATGGAATCGGCCTGACTGGTCCAACCACTGATTGATGCCGGAGAGCGTTCAAGGCCCTTGCTCGACGCCCAGCGTGTAGTAGACCTTGTCGTCGGAGGTCGAAGCCTCGAAGTTCACGTAGCGCTGCGGTCCGCCCTTGGACGCCGGCTTGAGTTTCCACGCCATGTCGCACTCGCCCTTCACCGTGCTCGGCTTGCCGAAATTGCGGGTCAGGATTTTCTTGACATAGGCGCAATTAGCCGCGCCGCCGAACGTGGCCTGGACCAGCTCGACATTGCCGCCCGTCTCCGGCGACATCGCGAAGCTGTCGGCCTTGACGTTGTCGCCGCATTCCACATTGCCGCGCTTGATCTGTTCGCGCTCGGGGCGCGTGCTCGGCTTGCACCACGGGGCCAGCTGCTGCATCGCCTGCTTCCAGTTACTCGTGAAGAGCTTGGGCGAAGCGAGCACGTCAAAGACATGCTCCGCGGGAGTCGGTTCGCTTTGCGCCTGGGCGCAAGCGCTGATGGCCAGGCACAGGCCCAGGATGGCGTAGCTTGTTTTCATGTTGTTCCAGTCGGATATAGGGTCGGGCTTAAGTCATCACGCACTTGTCGAGCGTCGCGGTCGGGTCCATCAAATCGGCGCGGCGCTGGAACGGGCCGCGCTTCTTGTCGGTGAGTTGGCTCTTGGCGGTCGACAGATTACTGCTGTACAGCTCAAGATGCAACATCGTGTCCTTGTGCTTCTTGCCGTTGTCCTTGATCAGCTGGCCGACCTTGCCGATCACGTCGCCGCGCTTGACCTCCTTGCCGCGCATGGCCTGCTGCTCCTTGGCGCTGCGCGGCGCCACCTCGCCGTAGCGAACGATGAAGTCGCCATGGTCGACCTCCACCGCGTCGGTATGCCAGTAGAACGAATAGCACTGCAGGATCACGCCGTCGGCCATCGCCCGCACCTCGGTGCCGACCGGCGCGTACAGGTCGCAACCGGCGTGGCGCCGCGCGCCCCGGCTGGAATTGAATTGCAGCGCGCCCTCGTGATACGAGGCCGACGGGCGTTTCTCGAAGGGGAACAACAGGCCCTCCTTGATCGCCTTGCCTGCCGGCGGAGGCGGCTTCACCACCTGCTTCTTGATGTCCTTCTCCACCGTCTCATGCTTGACGGCCTTTTCCTTCTTGCGCTGCGCGACCTCGTCGCTGGTGGCGCCGCCGCGTATGGCCACCACCTGCTCGGTGCCGGCGTGCTGCTGCGCCTGGTTACCCTGGGGCAGGATGATGTGGCTGCGCTTGTGCTCGACCATCGCGGGCACCGCCGCCGGATGCACGTTCATCGCCTGCTGCAGATAGGCGCCGATGAGCGACATCGGCGGCCGCCGCCACAGATACTCGCCTTCATGCAGCTTGAGCTGTTGACCGACCTTGAGCTGGTTCGGATTGGCGATGTGGTTGATCTTCTGCAGCTCGGCGACCGTGGTGTGGTGGTCCTTGGCGATCTTCGACAGGGTCTCGTGGTCCTTGACCTCGTGCGTCTCTTCCACGCTGTTGCCGTTCACCTGCAGCAAATCCTTGTACTCGGGATGGAGGATCACGAACAGCACCTCCGACAGGCCGGGCGCGATGATGGGCGAGGTATGGCCGTTGCCGTCGGTCTTGCCCAGCACGACTTGCGGCTTGTCCTTGCTGCCCTGCACCTTGACCGGGCGGCCCTGCGTGCCGGCCTTGGCCGGGTAGATCGCCACGTAGGGCTGGCCGGCGTAGGGCTTGTCGTCCTTGGTCAGCAGCTTGAACGACAGGTTGGTCTTGGCCGACAACAGCTTTTCCAGCGGATCGAGGAAGGGCAGGATCTTGGTCTGGATGATCTTGAGCACGGCTTTCGGACGGTCCTCGGCCATGTTGTCGGCGGTCGCCTGGAAGTACCAGCCCTCGTGGTGGAAAAGATATAAATGCTTTTCATAGTTCTTGCCGAAATACTTGATGGCGCGTTCCTTGGCAAACATGTACGACAGCACGATGCCGTAGGCGCCGCGTTCGGCGTCGAACACATGGCCGTCCAGTTCCAGCACAAAGCCCAGCCGCTTCTTCGACACTTCCTCCTTGGCGGCCTCCTCCACGGTGGCCTTGGTGTACTGGCCCAGGCCGGCGGCGGACGTGGTGCCGGCCGCCGCGTCGGGATTGAAGCCCGACTCGATCTTGCAGAACAACAGCATGTGCGCGATATCGCGGTACGGCAGCTTGTAGCGCGCGCCGATCTCCACCAGCATGTCGATGATGCGGTCCTGCACCTGCGGCGAGGCGTCGCCGTGGATGCGCGACAGGCCGGCCAGCGCGCCGGCCGGCTTGTCGATCTTGGGCTGCATGTGCAGGTAGGAGTATTTCTTGATCTTGTCTTCGCTGTACGCGGCCCCTTTGGACGCGCGCAAGATCTCGTAGATGGTGGACACTGGCGGCTCCCGATCCTTAACGCGGCATGATCGATTTGACTTTCTTCATGTGGCCGTCGCTGTGCGCCAGCGCCTGCTCATATTTGGCGCTGTCCTCGTTTTCGATCAGCGCGCCTGCCTCGTCATAGATGGAATAGGCTTCCGCATACGGCGCCGAGCCGCCGCCGATCGAGTAATACATGACCGCGACGTCGCCCTTGTCGCCGCGCGCGCAGGCCCACTGGGTGACGAACAATTTGCTGACCTTGCCGCCGGTCTCGACGATGGACTTGGCGCTGACTTTGTTCAGCTCCGGCAGCGCCGCCTTGCGCGCAGTGCCGCCGTGGCTCACGCTCAGCGTCTGCGACTTGCACTGGTTCAGCGTGGCGGAGTCCTTGCTCGGCTTGCAGTCGGATTCGATCACATACTGCGTGTCGCCGCACTGCATCTGCTCGCGCCAGGGCGCCTGGTCGCCGGCGCTGCAGCCCGCATGCACCAACACCACGCCCGCAGCCACAAGCGCCGCACTGAATTTATTCTTGATACCCATCTTCCTGCTATCTCCTGATGACAAAGACCGTGCGCGGAGCGCTCAGTCCCAGTGGCGATCCATTTCCTGGTGCCACACGTTGATGTTTTCCTGGTCCCAGCTATCCTTGGCCAGCAAGGTCAGCTCGACCGGCTTGGGTTCCTGGGTGCCGACCTTGATGGTCTTGCCCTTGGCGTCGGTAAGGCCGTAGTGCACGCTGCCGTCGGGCAGCTTCAGCAGGTATGGCTGCTGGGCGAGGCGCTGCTCGCCGCGCAGCACCTGGTATTGCGCGGCGTAGGCGTGGCGCACCGACTGGTTCAAATTGAGCTCGCCGTTCGGCAGGCGCGGCAGCACGGCGGTGGCGCTGGCGGGGCCGGTCAGTTCCTTCTGGGACGCCTTGAAGGACATGGTGCCGGGGCCATGCAGCTCGATGTTGCCGCCTTCGAGCTTCAGGTGGGCGCCCTGCGCGGTCAGCATCACATGCTGCTTGGCGGTGACATTAACCGAACGCGCGACACTGGCCACGGTGATGGCTTTGTCGGCCGTCAGGCGCGTCGGCCCCGATTGACTCTGGCTACTTACGCGCCCGCTTGCGGCGTGCAGGCGGATGCCGGTTTCCTGGTTCGGCTTTTGCGCATCGGTCGCTTTGCCATAGGTGAACAGGCTGATGCCGCCGGCGACCAGGTGCAGGCTGTTGGCTTGCGCGGCCAGGTTGATGTCCTGTCCCGCCGCCAGGCTGGAACTGCCTTGCGCGGCAAGCACGGCGCTGGCGGGCGTCACCGCCGCGATGCCGGCCGGGCTGGACAACTGCAGATGCGCCTCGCGATATGCCGCCGCCATACCGAGGCCGCCGCTGCTGTCCTGTTGATCGCTGCCGCTGGCGCTGCGGCCCAGCACCTCGGCGCTGTGCGCCATCGCGGCAACGGCCGGCATCTCGGCCGCCGCCTTTTCGCCGGCCAGCGTGGCGTTGTGCTTTTGCGCGGTCTCCGCCAGTTGCTGCAGCAATTGCCGGCTCGCTTCGGCCTGGCTGCGGGCCTCGCTGGAATCGAGCTGGGCACCGCTGCCGCCGTGGCTGGTCAGCAGCATGCCCTGGCCGGCGCGCAACGCGGCACTGTGCTCGGTCTTGAGCTCGGCGCCGAAGCCGGCGGGCGCCAGCCGCTGGTTGTCGGTTTGATGGCGCAGCTGTCCCAGGTTGAGCTCGGATGTGCCCGCGTGCGGCGCGGCGTGGTGTTGCAGCGCCAGGCGCGGCTCGCCGGGGGTATCGTCGAACACCAGCTGGCTGTAGCTGCCGGCGCCCTGCTGGCTGGCCCCCATGGCCTGCGACTTCAAGCCCGACAGCGCCGCAGGATGTGCATGGGCGCCGGTGGCGCCGGGGAACCAGGCGCTGGCGTTGCCGGTCGAGGCGCCCCCGCCTTGCGCCACCGCGTTGTGCTGGGCGTCGTCCGCGCCCTTGCCGTTGTAGAGCGCGCCGATCACGACCGGGCGGTCGATATTGCCCTCGATGAAGTCGACCAGCACTTCCTGGCCGACGCGCGGCAGCGCGTTGCTGCCCCAGTTGGCGCCGGCCACCGGCGCCAGCGGCGTCGCCACCCGCACCCAGGTGCCGGCAGTGTCGTCGGCGGGCGCGCCGGTGTGGCTGGCGGCGGCCGGATGGTCGAGGCGGCTGTGGCTAGCGCTGCCGCGTTGCCAGTGAAACTGCAGCTTGATGCGATGATCGCGGTCGGTGTGCACGACGGCGCCGGCCGGGCCGACCACGATCGCGCTTTGCTGCCCCCGCATCACAGGCCGCTCGGTCCTGGCGCGGCTGCGGTAAGGCGTGGCGGCGGGAATGGCGTCGATGCGGTTGCGGTACAGTGGACGATCGGCGATGGTTGAGCCGACGGCGTGCAGGCTGCCGCGGGTTTCTTCCTGCAGCGCGGCGCTCAACGGCCCCTGCCCCAGCATCTTGAGTATGCTGCCCTGGGTCTCCGCGCTCAGATTGTTGTGCATCAGGTGCACAACCCGAACGATGAGGAACTGGCGCTGCTGATCGCTGTCGGCCGCGTCAAGCTGGCTGACGCCCTGCAGCGTGAAGGTGGTCGCGGGCGCCAGCGTGCGGACCGTGCCGGCGCCGACATGGATTTCGCGGCTGGCCTGCAAGGCTTCCACCTGGCGGTCCGCCATGCGCTGGCCGTGTTCGCGGCTGGTGTAGGCATAGGCGCCGGGCACGTCGTCGCTGGTCAGCATCGGCCCCTCGCCGCTGGCGCTGACGCGGCGCGTGCTCAGGGAGCGGTAGTCCCAGCTGCGCAGGCTGACCGCATTGGTCTGCAGGCGCATCTCGGTGCGCCAGCGGTCCAGGCTGTCTTCCCGCATGACAGCGCCCGGCTGGGTGTAACGGATGACCGGCTGCGCGTTGGCGACGAAGCTGCCGTTGTGGTCGGCGATGACCATGGTGTGGCTGCCGAGCGAAGGGCTGTCGGCGTCGCCGCTGTGTTCGTAGAAATAGAACAGGCCTTCCTCTTCCATCAACCGGGTGATGAAGGCAAGATCGCTTTCCTGATACTGCGTGGTCAGGCTGCGCTTGGCATAGACGTCACGGTCGAGGATATCGAAGCGGCGCAAAGGCGTCAGCCGGCCCTGGCCCTCGTAGCTGGCGCATACCGCGTCGATGATGTCGAACACGTTCATGTCCTGGAATATCCGGCTGTCGCGTCCCAGTCCGAGGAAGGCGGACCACGGTTCGACGGTCAACTGGTAGCGCGCAAAGCCGCCATTGGAGCCGTGCAGTTCCACCGAAGTGATATGGCCGTGGAAAGGGCGCGGCGCGTCGGTGCCGGCGATGGTCAGCAACTCCAGCAAGGCAGGCTGGCCGAGCAGCGACTTCAGGGGGATGTCGGCATCGGTCGACAACGCTTCGATGCGGTAGGTGTAGCCGGAGCCTATGGTCTCCTCCGCGCGCACCGATTCGGCCAGTAATTTGTCGGTGCCGATCGGCGTGCTCAGGCGCAGAAGGCGACTTGACTGGGTATAGCCGTCGAGCACAAAAGATAAAGCCTGGTCGAGCATGCGGATCGCACTCCTGATGCGGGGTAGCCGCAAGATTAATGATTTACTATGTTGAGGATGAGCATTACACCTCAGGCTGAATCATTTGACAAGAGTGGTTTCAATCGTGCGCGGGGTCAGGATCGATAA
>NZ_JABWEF010000025.1:0-97647 GCF_013369445.1 Duganella sp. BJB1802
GGATCGGGAAACACGGGGATTCGTTCGCCGGATAGGCGGCAGCGGCCGGAACCGGCTCGCGCGGCAGCCGCACGGCGGGCCGCTGCTCCTCGGCCTGCTCGTTCTGCGCGCGCTCCTTTTGCTGCTGACGCTGGATCTGCTGCGCCGCGATCTCAGCCTGGGACTGAGCGTGCGCCGCCTGATGAACCAGGCTGTACAGCAGCATCACGCCGCACAGCCGACTGCTTACCTGTTGCATTTATTGCCTTACAGAAACTCAATAGTTGCAAATTATATCTATCGAATTTCCGTGCGGCAATTGATTTATTCTAAAATATATAACTTTTATTTTGCTAGTAAGTTAATGCCCCTGTCCGCCGCCGAGGTAGGCGGCAATCACTTTCGGGTCGGTCTTGAGGCTCTCCGCCGGGCCGTGGACCGAGATCGTGCCGTTTTCCAGCACGTAGCCGTAGTCCGCCACGTTCAGCGCGGCGGCGGCGAACTGCTCCACCAGCAGCATCGTCACGCCTTCGGACTTCAGGCGCTGGATGATGCGGAACACTTCCTCGACCAGGATGGGCGCCAGGCCCATCGACGGTTCGTCGAGCAGGATCACTTCCGGGTTGAGCATGACGGCGCGCGCCATCGCCAGCATCTGCTGCTCGCCGCCGGACAGCGTGCCGGCCAGCTGGTGCTGCCGCTCCTTCAGGCGCGGGAACAGTTCCAGCGATTTTTCCAGGTCGCGCTTGATGTCGCCCTTGGTCCGGGCGCGCGTGAAGCGCGGGAAGGCGCCCAGCAGCAGGTTGTCCGTGACCGTCATCGACGCGAACACGCGCCGCCCTTCCGGCGAATGCGCCAGGCCGGCGCGCGCGATCTTGTGCGAATCGGCGCCGGTGATGTCCTTGCCGTCCAGCGTGACCTTGCCCTCCTTCGGCTTGAGCATGCCGGAGATGGCGCGCATGGTGGTGGTCTTGCCGGCGCCGTTGGAGCCGATCAGCGTGACCAGCTTGCCCTTCGGGACCTCCAGCGAGATGCCGTGCAGGACCTCGACTTTGCCGTACGACGCGTGCAGATTGGTGATCGATAGCATGTGCTGTCCTCTTTAATGCGCCGCTGGCGCTTTGGTGCCGCCGTGTTCTTCGCCGCTGCCGCCCAGGTAGGCCTCGATCACCTTGGGATCGCTCTGCACAGCGGCCGGTTTGCCTTCGGCGATCTTCTGGCCGAAGTCCAGCACCGTCACCGTGTCGGACAAGGCCATCACCACGTCCATGTGGTGCTCGATCAGGATGATGGTGATGCCGTGGTCGCGGATCTTGCGGATGATCGCCATCAGCTCCTTGATGTCGGGCGCGGTCAGGCCGGCCGCCGGTTCGTCAAGCAGCAGCAGGCGCGGGCTGAGGCCCAGCGCGCGGCCTATCTCCAGCAGGCGCTGTTTGCCGTACGGGAGATTGCGCGCCTCCTCGTTGGCCATCGCCGTCAGGCCGACGAACTCCAGGATGCTGGCGGCCCGTTCGCGCGCGGCGCGTTCCTCGCGCTTGTAGCGTGGCGTCTGCAGCATCACGTCGAGCACATTCGATTGGAAGGTGTTGTGCAGGCCGACCAGCACGTTCTCGGTCGCGGTCATCTCGCCGAACAGTTGCACGTTCTGGAAGGTGCGCGCCACGCCGCCCAGCGCGATCTGGGACGGCGTGCGGCCGGAGATCAGCGCGCCGGCGAACGACACCTTGCCGGCGGTGGGCTTGTAGATCCCGGTCAGCACATTCATCATCGTGCTCTTGCCGGAGCCATTGGGGCCGATCAGGCCATGCACCGATCCCTGCACCACGTTCAGGTCCACCTGGTTGAGAGCCTTCAGGCCGCCGAACTGCATCAGGATGCGGTCGACGCTGAGCAGCGTCTCGCCGGCCGCGCCGCCCTTGGCGCGGGCGAACGGCTCGGCGCCGCCGGCCTGCACCGCCTGGGCATGCACGGCGCCCCGCCCCATCAGGCTTTGCAGGAAGCCGACGATGCCGTCCTGCAGATAGTAGACCACGAACAGCGTCATCAAACCGAAGATGGTCAGGCGCCAGTCGACGATGTTTTCCAGCTTGTAGGAGTACGCGGCCATGCCGATGGTGGCGACCAGCGGCACCATCACGCCGCGCACCGTGGCGCGCCGCTTGTACAGCATCAGCGCGGAGCCGATCACGCCCAGCACGGCGGCGGCCACCGCGATCTTGCGGAACAGTTCAATGTCGGCCAGCAGGCTGGGAAGCATCACCACGATCATCGCGCCGATGAGCGAACCGGAACGGGTCTTGCGGCCGCCCATGATCACCGCCAGTAGGAACAGAATGGTCAGCTCGAAGTTGTAGGTGTTCGGCGAGATGTACTCCTCCGAATACGCATACAGGCTGCCGGCCAGGCCCGCGAAGCCGGCGCTGATGATGAAGGCGTACACCTTGTAGCGGTACACCGATACGCCCATGCAGTCGGAGGCGATCGGGCTGTCGCGCAGCGCCTCGAAGGCGCGGCCCAGGTTCGATTTCAATATGCGGTGCACCACGATCAGCGACACCACCATCAGCGCCGCCACCATGTAGTAGTAGCCTACCTCGCCGAGCTTCTGGCCGATGATGGTGGGCTTGGCGATCTTGATGCCCATCGGGCCTTCGGTGAGGAAGGTCATCTCGTTGATCAGGATCTGGATGATGGTGCCGAAGGCCAGCGTGACCATCGCCAGGTACGGACCTGTGACGCGCAGGGCCGGCAGCGCGAGAATGGCGCCGAACACCGCGGCGCCAGCCACGCTGGCCGGAATGGCGATCCAGAACGGCGCGCCGAGCTTGAAAACCATCACGCCGGTGGCGTACGAGCCGATGCCGAACAAGCCGGCGTGGCCCAGCGACACCTGCCCGGTGTAGCCGACCACGATGTCCAACCCGAACAGCAGGATGGCGTAGATCAGGATCGTCTCGAACAGATGGATGTAGTACGGATTGGGGATCAGCACCGGATACAGCACCAGCACCGCCAGGCCCACGATGCTCGCCGCGAGGAGTTTCTTGTTCATGGGTCAGACCTTTTTGATGGCGGCTTTGCCGAACAGGCCGGACGGCTTGATCGCCAGTACCAGCAGGAGCAGCAGCAATCCCGGTACTTCCTTGTAGCCGGTCGAGACGTAATAGCCGGTGGTGGTCTCGGCGATGCCCAGTATCAGGCCGCCGACGATGGCGCCGACGCCGGAGGTCAGGCCGCCGATGATCGCCACCGCGAACGCCTTCAGGCCGAGCGAGGCGCCCATGGTGGCGCCGGTGAGCGTGAGCGGCGCCACCAGCACGCCGGCAAACGCCGCCGTCGCCGACGACAGCGCGTACGAGAAGGTGATCACCATGCGGGTGTTAATGCCCATCAGGCCCGCCGCGTCGCGGTCGTTGGCGGTGGCCACCACGGCCTTGCCGTAGATCGATTTGCGGTTGAAGATCTCCACCGCCGCCATGATCGCCAGCGCGCCGACGATCACCGCCACCTGCATCGGCTGCACGTTCGCGCCCAGCACCTGGAACGGCGCGGAGCTCAATGGCGACGGGAAGGTCAGGTCGTCCTTGCCCCAGATATTCTCGGCCACGTTCTTGAAGATGATGGCCAGCGCGATGGTCGACATGATCCAGCCGAACTCCGACTTGATCTTGATCGCCGGCCGCACGCCTATCCATTCGACGAACATGCCTTGCAGCGCGCCGAACACGATCACCAATGGGATCATCAGCAGGTAGCCCATGTAAGGCCCGCCGTGGATGGTGCCGACCAGGCTAAGCCCGACCAGGGCGCCCAGCATCAGCGACTCCCCCTGCCCGAAGTTGAGCGTGCCGGACGTGGCGAAGGTGAGCTGATAGCCGAACGCGATGACGGCGTAGATCATGCCGAGCGCGATGCCGCTGAATGCCAGTTGCAGGAAGATTTCCATGATAACCACCACTTTAGGACGACAAGAAAAAGGCCAGGCTTGAATCCTCAAGACTGGCCAGTACGAAGACCTGCGAGCTTACTTGGCCAGCACTACTTTGCCATCTTTGACTTCGCCGAAGACGGTGATGTCGGCGGTGATCGCTTCGTGATTGTCTTTGCTGAACGGCTTGTTGTAGGTGGTGACGACGCCGTCGATCTTCTCGTTCAGGTTCTCCAGCGCGGCCTTGACTTTAGGACCGTCGGTGGAACCGGCCTGCTTGATGGCCGCCGCCAGCAGGTAGATCGAGTCGTAACCCTGCGCCGCCGACACCGGCGACGGCATACGGTCGCCAGGCGGATGGTAGGCCTTGACGTAGGCGTCGATGAAGGCCTTGCGCTTCGGCGTGTTCGGGTCCTGGATGAAGGTCTGCGGCATGCGGGTGCCGTTACCGTTCTTGCCGGCGTTGTCGATGAAGTTAGCCATCGACAGCGTCCAGCTGCCGATCAGCGGCACTTTCCAGCCCAGCTTCTCCATGCCGTTGGCGATCTGCGCCAGCTCCGGGCCGATACCGTAGGTCAGCACCACTTCGGCGCCGGCCTGCTTGGCCTTGAGCAGCTGGGCCGTCATGTCGACGTCCTTCAGGTTGTATTTTTCGATGGCGACGGCGCTCATCTTCTTCAGGGCCAGCGCCTTCTCCAGGTCCTCGCGGCCAAGCTGGCCGTAGTTGGTGGAGTCGGCCAGGATGGCGACCTTCTTGAACTTGCGATGATCGACCGCTTCCTGCACGATCATGTGCGACTGGATGGTGTCGTTGGCGGAGTTGCGGAAGATGTAGTTTTCAGGTTGGTCGGCGAACTGGCGGGTGACGATGGAGCCGGTGGCGACGTTGTTCATGACCGGGATCTTGGCTTCCTGGTAGAAGCGCTGCGAAGCCAGGGCCACGCCGGTGTTGATGTAGCCGACGGTGGCGGTGACCTTTTCCTTGTTGATCAACTCCTGGGCGATCTGCACGCCGCGCTCGTTCTTGGCTTCGTCGTCGCGCTCCACCAGCTGGATCTGGCGGCCCAGCAGGCCGCCCTTGGCGTTGATCTCCGCCACGGCCAGCTTGACGCCGTCGCGCATGGACACGCCCATCGGCGCCGAACCGCCGGTGAAAGGACCGGCCACGCCGATCTTGATGGGATCAGCCGCCATCGAGGAAGCCGAGAAACCGAGTGCCATGCCTGCAACGAGCAATTTCAACTTGAAATTCATCTGTGATCTCCTGTTTACAACGTTCTTATAGTAGTCGCTTACGTGGGAAATTCGGCCGGATGGGCTCCCCATCGATGGGCCATTGTAGGGTAGTAGATCGGCAGCGGCAACAGATAGATGTGCGGCATCGCAGCAAGCCGCAGAGGGGCCGCCGCGTGTAAGCAAGCAGTAAGGAAGGCGTGCCTCGGCGGGCCGGAATTACATGCCGGAGGTGCGCTGCGCCAGGGCGCGATTGGCGAAGCGCATCTGCGTTTCGGACAGCGCCTCGTTGCGGTCGAAGCCCATGGAGCCGTCGCGCAGGCCGATGGCCATCGCCATCACCGCTTCAGGATACTCCAGATCGGCGGCTTTTTCTATCAGGTGGCGCGCGGCCTGCTCGTCGCGCTTGACGCCGTCGCCGCTCAGGTACAGGTTCGCCAGCGCGAACATCGCGGCCGGCATCTGGCGGTCGGCCGCGAACTTCAACCAGCGGGCCGCAGCCTTGGCGTCGCGCGCGACCGCCATGCCGTTCCGGTACATCATGCCCAGGTAGTAGGCGGCCAGCGGATCGCCGGCCTTGGCGGCGGTGCTGAAGATCGAAAACGCTTTCGGCAGGTTGGCGGCCACGCCCGAGCCGCCGCGCAGGTACAGGCGCGCCTCGTCGACCGGCCCGGCCGCCGCGCAATTTGCGATACCGGCCGCCGCCAGCAACAAGCCCGCCAGCACTCTACACCCCTGCTTCATGCGTCCTCCGTTCATATGGCCAAATCGATGGCGTACAGGGCCAGGCCCTTGCCGCCGCCATCGTCCGTTTTGATCTGGGTGACGGCCTTCAGGCCCGCCTCCCTCGCCAGTTCCACCATGTTGGGGGCGGAGTGAAACACCACCGTGCCCTTGACCGCCACCGGCGCGAAACGCCAGCTGCGCGCGGAGCCGTTGCGGGCGCGGGTCACGTTCTTCTGCTGCTGGATGTAGGCGATCAGCACATCGCGGCTGGCGTCCGGCGATGCCAGGACGGTCTTGCCGCCATCCAGTCCGGGGAAGGCGCCGCCGCCGCTGGCGCGGTAGTTATTCGTCGCGACCAGGAATTCCTGCGCCGGCGACAGCGCCGCGCCCTTGTACCGCAAGGCCGCGATGCGCTGGCCGGCCGGCTTGGTCACGTCGATCTGGTAGCTGATGTCGGCGTCGCTCAGCATGTCGAAATTGAAGCCGGGGACTGCCGTGTTGACCAGTTCCTGCTGCGCGCCGCTGGCCGGGTCGATGCGGTTGAAGCGTTCCGCCGCCTTTTCCAGCCAGGCCTTCAAGCCGGCGCCATCCACCTTCACCACGTGCAGCGCGTTCGGGTACAGGTACAGGTCCGCCACGTTGTTCAGCGCCAGGCCGCCCGGCTTGACGTCGGTGTAGTCGCCCGCGCCGGCGGCGCCGGCCTTGAACGGCGACGCCATCGACAGCACCGGCAGCGCCGTGTACTGCGGCAGGTTGGCCTTGACGTAGTTTTGCACGTAGGCGGTCTGCGCCTGGTTCACCACCTCGATGGCGCTGCTGTCGCCGACGTCGGCGAAATAGGTCGTCATGCGGAAGTCGCTGCTGCCGACCGGCGTTTTCACGTAGCCGATGGTGGCCTCGTGCTCGGCCGCGACCATCGGCGCGATGGCGGGATCGGCGGCGACGTAGCTGCCGTCGGCGTTGCGCGTCGAGCGCACTTCGACCGTGGTGCGGCTCTTGTCCACCACCCAGGCCTTGCCGTCGTACTTCAGGCGCAGGCCGATCACGCCCAGGTGCTTGCCCCACAGGTTGGCCATCACGGCGGGCACGCCGTGGACCGTGCCCTTGGCCTTGTCCACGTTCGGCAGGCCGAACTCCGGCACCTTGCTGGCGGCGTCCGGGAATGGCTGGTGCGAGTGGCCGATCATCATCGCGTCCACGCCCGGCACCTGCGCCAGGTAGTAGTTGGCGTTCTCCATCTCCGGCGAATACGGCGCGCCATCGAGGCCGCCGTGCGAGATGGCCACCACCAGGTCCGCGCCCTGCGCGCGCATTTGCGGGATGTACTTGAGCGCAGTTTCGCGCACGCCTTCGGCGTAGACTTTACCTTCCAGCCAGTGCTTATCCCACAACATGACCACCGTCGGCGCAAAGCCGATGATGCCGACCTTGATCGTCGCCGCCACCGGCTTGCCATCGGGGCCGGTGGCGCTGATCCGGCGCGTGAGGATGCGGTATGGCTCGAACAGCGGCTGCCTGGTCTTCGAACTGTAGATATTCGCCAGCACGATGGGGAAGTTTGGCCCGGCGCAGCGCGGCGCGTTGGCCGGCACGCCGTCCACGTCGAAATGGCTGGCGGTGACCTGGTTCAGGTAGGCCAGTCCGTAATTGAATTCGTGATTGCCGATGCCGCCGCCATCCACGCCCAGCGCGTTCATGGCCTTGTAGATGGCCAGCGGCTGCCCGCACGGCACCGGCGCAACCAGCGCCTGGTAGTCGGCCAAGGCCGTGCCCTGGATGGCGTCGCCGTTGTCGAGCAGCAGATTGTTGGGGAATTCGGCGCGCGCCTGCTTGATCAGCGTCGCGGTGCGCTCCAGGCCTATCGACGGATCGGCCTTCAGCTTGTAGTAGTCGTAACTGAGCACGGTCGCGTGCAGGTCGGTGGTTTCCAGCAGCGCCAGCGTGGCCTGCGCGCCCACGGGCGTGGTCTCGCCGTGCGGCAGGCCGGCACAGCCAAGCAACAAGGTGGGCAACGCGAGTGTGAGGCGGCAAACTGCTGGGCGCATGAGGGAACTATCTAAAGTTGCAACTTTTTGGCAACGGACCGATGCGCAACATCATACGCACGCGATTTCCTTGCATCAAGCAACTTAAGGGGGAGAGGCCATATTTTTATGCTTTGTGTGGCAAAAATGTCAGCTTTTCGCCTCCACCGGCGCGGGCGATGGGCCGACCGCGCAGGCACCGGCGTCGCGCTGCCCATTTAGCTGCAAGGGAACGGCCCGGCTAGGGTATAATCGAAGGTTTGGTGCGACATCGTGTCGCGTTCAGAGCATGCTAGGACTCTAGAAACATTCCCAGCCCTTGAAACGTCGCGCAAATGCGTGATATGTCCCTGATTTATCAGGGATTTTAGAGACGGGAACTTCTGTCAAAAACGGAAGCTCTTTGTTGAACACGATTCTTTAGGAATCCATGCAGAAATTCTCCAATTGCAAGTGTCTTTGCAGTTAGGAACGGATTTTGCCGATTCCTGTCTTACGAGACTTAAATCGTGTTCAGAGGCATGCAAAAGTAGGCATTTTCACATCTGCTTACAATTTCTTTATAGCCAGCCTCCTTTCAAGGATAGGTTGCGACGTCTACTTGTCGCAATCTTAGACTCAGAGCGCAAAGCTCTGTGATGCCTTGTTGTGCTCCATTCAATCCCGACGTTACGATTGGATGCCGCCACAACCGAGTGTACGACCATTCGTCACCTACTCAAGCATGCGTCGCCAGCAATGACGGGGTGTGAAGCCTTGAGAAAAATGTACCCCCAGTTTTACTTGGCACTGGATTTGCGCGAGCAAGTCGGTGGACACTGCCAGCAGCAAGGCGGTCGAGGGGCTAGGTGAATGCCGCATGGGCAACGTAAGTGAACTGTCGCTTGAATCCTCGTAACGATTGAAAGGCCCAAGCTGCTGTTGGCCTTAACCAAAATGGTGTGTGGTTGGTTATCCCTTTCAAACTTGGGGATACGTCGTCATAAAACCATCGGGGAATAGACAGGCCCTAACCGGTTAGTCGCGATGCAATCGCTGGTCGCGTCGGCATTGCAGGGAACGTGGTAAGTCCGATTTTCCGCCATCGCCTCCGGAATCCGGAAGATGGCAGGCGACCCGCGAGGGGAGCTGTCGGAGGAGCGGATAGAGGATGATGGAGAAAGCGAACGCCGGACTGTAATGGCCCGGATAGGGATTCAAGATTTGTCCCAGTCCGAAAGGACGCCCACTTCCATCTGGTGTAATAGTCGTTCAACGACTGCATAAACTTTAGTAGTCACTTTCAACCGCCCCGAAGGGTCGCTGTTTTCCCTTCGGGGAGAATCGCGTCCTCGGCGGGCAATACTACCCGAGGCTCAGCATGAGAGTAACTGATCATCAGATCGGTTCTGCGTCCTCGCACGCCCCATTGGAATGGTCGGCCATCAACTGGCGACTGGTCCAAGAGAACGTGAGAGCCATGCAGATTCGATTAACGAAGGCAACGCAGGAAGGCAACTGGCGCAAGGTGAAAGCCTTACAAAGGTGGCTGACCCGCTCGTTTTGCGCGAAGGCGCTGGCAGTTAAACGAGTGACCGAAAATCAAGGCAAGCGGACGGCGGGAGTCGACCGCGAACTTTGGGAAACACCGCAGCAGAAGTTTGCTGCGGTTGCGCGGTTGAAGACGCGCGGTTATCGGCCCCGTGCATTACGCAGGGTCTATATTCCAAAATCGAACGGGAAGATGCGCCCGCTGGGCATCCCCTGCATGATCGACCGTGCCCAGCAGGCGCTGCATTTGCTGGGACTCGATCCGGTCTTGGAATCGGTGAGCGATCCAAATTCATACGGATTCAGGAAAAACCGCTCAACGGCCGATGCGATGTCGCAGATATTTGTCAGACTGTCCCAGAAAGCTTCGGCTCAATGGGTATTGGATGCCGATATCGAAGGCTTCTTCGACAACATCAATCACGACTGGATGCTCGGCCATGTCCGGATGGACAGGTCGGTCCTTCGGAAGTGGTTAAAGTGCGGGGTTGTGGACCGCGCGCATATGCTTGCAACGACGGCAGGAACGCCACAGGGAGGCATCATTTCCCCTGCGGCGGCGAACTGGACGCTGAATGGACTGGAAACTGGACTCATCAAACACCTCGGTGCGAAATGGGGCCCGGCCAAGGTTCAGAAGCTCAAAGTCGGTGTTATCAGGTACGCGGACGACTTTGTTATTACGGGTGCTTCAAAAGAGCTCCTTGAAAACGAGGTAAGGCCATGGGTAGAGGCATTCCTTGCGGAGCGGGGATTGCGACTCGCCCTGGCCAAAACCAAAGTCGTGCACATTGACGAGGGCTTTGACTTCCTCGGGTGGAATTTCCGAAAATACTCCGGAACCCTGCTCATCAAGCCGAGTAAGAAGAACGTGAAGACGTTCTATGAAAAGCTGAGGACGGTCATCGGCAGCAGCATCAGTGAAACGCAGGAGGATTTGATCACCCTGCTCAATCCGATGCTGAGGGGCTGGGCGCAATATCACAGCCCGGTCGTCGCCAAAGAGACGTTTTCGCGCATCGACACGCTGTTGTATTGGCGATTGGTGCGCTGGGCCAAACGCAGGCATCCAAACAAGAGCACGGAGTGGATTCGCTGGAAATATTGGCGATCAATCGGTGACCGGGCTTGGGTGTTTGCCGCAGGAGTAAGCAGAAAAGATGGTAGTCGCGGTTGGATGGAACTGTACTCTTTATCAAGTACGCCCATTGAACGCCACAAGAAAATTAAGGGCGCTTATCACCCTTATGACCCAAATTGGGAGATGTACGGCGAGCTTCTTCAGCAGGAACGCATGCTCAATAAGATGCGGTACCGCACTGAATGGGTTAAACTATACGTTTCCCAACGAGGTATGTGCGCGCTATGCGGTTGCGCGATGGATATGGACACAGGATGGCATGACCACCACATAGTACACCGTGTGGACGGCGGCTCCGATGTTCTTGGAAATCGCGTTCTATTGCATCCAAACTGCCATACCCAGGTTCACAGCCTGAAGTTGAAAGTTGTGAAACCGGCCTCTGAATAGAGGCTTTTATTATGCTTGAGCCGTGTGCGGTGAAAGTCGCATGCACGGTTCTTAGGGGGGAGAGAGTCCGGTAACGGGTCTCTCCTACCCTACATTTCAGCCTTAGAAAAGAAGAAAACATGGAAGCCGAACGCATCAACTCCCTCTCCGCCCTGCTCGCCGATCTGACCTCGCGCGAAGCCGAACTACGGAGGTATCTTTGACTTCGATAAAAAGTCAGAGAAGCTCGAACAAGTAAACGAAGAACTGGAAGACCCGACGGTCTGGAACGACCCGAAAAAGGCCCAGGATCTCGGCAAGGAAAAGAAATCGCTCGAAGCCATCGTCTTCGCGCTGACCAAGGCCGACACCGACCTCAAAGACATGGGCGACCTGTTCGCCATGGCCAAGGAAGAAGGCGACGACGACACGCTTGAAGCGCTGATCGTCGATGCCGAGGAAGTGCGCAAGGTCATCGAAGGCATGGAGTTCCGCCGGATGTTCAACAATCCGATGGACCCGAACAACTGCTTCATCGACATCCAGGCCGGCGCCGGCGGCACCGAGGCCCAGGACTGGGCGTCCATGCTGCTGCGCCAGTACCTGCGCTACGCCGAACGCAAAGGCTTCAAGGTCGAGGTGATGGAACAATCCGACGGCGAGGTGGCCGGCATCAAGACCGCCACCATCAAGGTCGAAGGCGACTACGCCTACGGCTACCTGCGCACCGAGACCGGCGTGCACCGCCTGGTGCGCAAGTCGCCGTTCGACTCGGCCAACGGCCGCCACACCTCGTTCACGTCGCTGTTCGTGTACCCGGAGGTGGATGACTCGATCGACATCGAGATCAATCCCGCCGACCTGCGCATCGATACCTACCGCGCGTCCGGCGCCGGTGGCCAGCACATTAACAAAACCGACTCCGCGGTGCGTCTGACGCACGGCCCGTCCGGCATCGTGGTCCAGTGCCAGAACGACCGCTCGCAGCACCGCAACAAGGCCGAGGCGATGGAAATGCTGAAGGCGAAGCTGTACGAGCTGGAACTGCGCAAGCGCATGAGCGAGCAGCAGAAACTGGAAGACTCCAAGACCGACGTCGGCTGGGGCCACCAGATCCGCTCCTATGTGCTGGACCAGTCCCGCATCAAGGACTTGCGCACCAACTTCGAGACCGGCAACACCAAGGGCGTGCTGGACGGCGACCTGGACGACTTCATCTCGGCATCGCTGAAGCAAGGCGTCTGATGAGCTCCTCGAATTCGCAGCGCGCGTTCATCTTCGACATGGACGGCACCATCGTCGACAACATGGCCTTCCACACCAAATCGTGGCTGGCCTTCTTCGCCCGTCGCGGCCACGACCTCGACGCCGATGAGTTCTTCCGCGCCACGGCCGGCCGCCAGGGCCATGAAATCATGAGCACCTACCTGGGCAAGCCGATGTCCAAGGAAGAAAGCGCAGCGCTCGACTTCGAGAAGGAATCGCTGTACCGCGAGCTGTACGCGCCGCACCTGGCGGCGGTCGACGGCTTCGAAGCCTTCATCGCCCGCGCCAAAAGCGCCGGCGTGAAGCTGGCCGTGGCCACCGCCGCGCCGAACGAGAACATCGACTTCACGCTCGATGGCCTGGACCTGCGCAAGCAGTTCGACGCCATCGCCGGCGCCGCCGACGTCGCGCGCGGCAAGCCGGAGCCGGACGTGTTCCTGCTGGCGGCGGAGCGCAGCGGCGCCCTGCCCGTCCACAGCATCGTGTTCGAAGACGCGCCGCTGGGCGTGGAAGCGGCGCGCCGCGCCGGCATGCGCGCGGTGGTGCTGACCACCACCCTGCCGGCCGAGGCCTTCGCCGAATTCGACAACGTCATCGCCGTCGTGCGCGACTTCAGCGAGCTGGATGTCGAAACGCTCTTCGCCGCCGCCATTAACTAATCATCACCTCAACAAAAGAACAGACCATGACTACGGATCTTCAAGAACAAGCAGCAGCGCCGGACGAAAACAAGATCATCGCCGAGCGCCGCGCCAAGCTGGCCGCCATCCGCGAACAAGGCGTCGCCTTCCCTAACGACTTCAAGCCACAACATAAAGCCGCCGACCTGCACGCGCAGTATGGCGCGAAGTCGCGCGAAGAGCTGGAAGCCGAACCAGTCACCGTGGTGCTGGCCGGCCGAATGATGCTCAAGCGCGAAGCCGGCAAGAAGGCCGCCTTCGCCACGCTGCAGGATTCGTCCGGCCCGAAAGCCGACGGCCGCATCCAGATCTACGCCACGCTGGACCTGACCGGCGAAGCCGCGATGGCCGCGCTGCACCACTACGACCTGGGCGACATCCTGGGCGTGACCGGCACGCTGTTCAAGACCAAGACCGATGAGCTGACCATCAAGGTGTCGGAACTGCGCCTGATCACCAAGTCGCTGCGCCCGCTGCCGGACAAGTTCCACGGCCTGGCCGATCAGGAAACCAAGTACCGCCAGCGCTACGTGGACCTGATCATGAACGAGGAAACGCGCCGCACCTTCAAGGCGCGTACCGCCGCGATCTCGTCGATGCGCCGCTTCATGGAGAAGAACGAGTTCATGGAAGTGGAAACGCCGATGCTGCACGCCATCCCTGGCGGCGCCGCGGCCAAGCCTTTCATCACCCACCACAACGCGCTGGACATGCAGATGTTCCTGCGTATCGCGCCCGAGCTGTACCTGAAACGCCTGGTGGTCGGCGGTTTCGACCGCGTGTTCGAGATCAACCGCAACTTCCGCAACGAGGGCGTGTCGGTCCGTCACAACCCTGAATTCACGATGATGGAATTCTACGCGGCCTACACCGATTACCACTGGCTGATGGACTTCACCGAAGCGATCATCCGCCAGGCCGCGATCGACGCGCACGGCACCGCGACGCTGACCTACGGCGGCCGCGAGCTGGATCTGGCCAAGCCGTTCCACCGCCTGACCATCGTCGAAGCGATCAACAAGTACGCGCCTGGCTACACGCCGGAGCAGTTGACCGACGTGGAGTTCATCAAGAAGGAACTGCTGAAGTTCGGCGTCAAGCCGTTCGCCACCGCCGGCCTGGGCGCGTTGCAACTGGCGCTGTTCGAGGAAACCGCCGAAGCGCAGCTGTGGGAACCGACCTACATCATCGACTATCCGGTCGAAGTGTCGCCGCTGGCCCGTGCTTCGGACACGCGTGAAGGCATCACCGAGCGCTTCGAACTGTTCATGGTCGGCCGCGAGATCGCCAACGGCTTCTCCGAGTTGAACGATGCGGAAGACCAATCGGCACGTTTCCTGTCGCAGGTGGCGGCCAAGGATGCGGGCGATGAAGAGGCGATGTTCTACGACGCCGACTACATCCGCGCGCTGGAATACGGCATGCCGCCAGCCGGCGGTTGCGGCATCGGCATCGACCGTCTGATGATGATCATCACCGACTCGCCGAACATCCGCGACGTGCTGCTGTTCCCGCACCTGCGCCGCGAAGAGTAAGCAAGCAAAAAGGCCGCTCAACCGAGCGACCTTTTTTTCCGCCATTGTCCCTAGTGCGGGAGCTTGCCGCGATAGGCCGTCCGCATGACCGTGCCGCCCTCGTTCGTCGTGAGCAGCGAGACCAGCATGTCCGGCAGGATGAACACGGTGGCGGGCCCACGGGCCGCGCCGATGACGAGATCTCTCAGCCGGTAGTTCTTCGAGGGTCCGATGTTCAGCTTTGACTTGATCAGCTCATCGCAATCCGGCCACCATTGTTCATGGGGACACTGGTCCGATCGCACGTACGGTATCCTGCGGCTCTCCAGCCGCTTTGCATATTCGGCCATCACCTGTGCCGGGGGCGAGTCGGAATACAAGGTATAGCCGCTGTAGATTCCAAACGAGGTTTCATACGCGAGCAGCTTGACGTTTGCGCCAAAGGCCTGCGTGGGAACCGAAGGCGCATAGACCATCGGCTGCGCAGGATCATAGGGAATCGCCTTCACCACTTCGTCCCTGCTGGCCTGGTGCCAGTTGGCCAGGCAGTGGGCGTCGGCCGCCGTGAAACAACTGCGGTAGCCGGTCCGCTCGCTGAGAAAAATCTCTTCTGCCGGATTGGCGGCCGGGGGTGCCACCGGCGCCAACGGTTCGGCAGCCCATTTGCCGTTGCTGTCCCGCTGCCATTTATAAGTGGCGTTGAACCAGGTTCGGACACGATCGTATGGGTTGACATCGGACTCGGGCCGGGGCGCGAGTTCAACGCGCGGAATCGGAATGGGATCGCGCCGTTCGCCATTCTCATCGACGACCATCACGAACGACGGCGCATCCATGTCGTCAACATAGGCGAACGACTTCTCGTCGGGCGATACCGCTGCGAGCTGGTTGGCGGCCAGGCGCTTGAGCAGGTCGACCGGCTGCGGCAGAACACTGACCTTCATGGGAAAGACGCTGAGCAGGAATCCCGGCGTCATCGCGCGGGGAAAATACCTGACGCCCTGACGCAAAGGATAGCCAAAATTGAAGCCCCGGGTGGCCACACGTTGGGTATCATCCCGCCCCGGCGTGCCCTGCTCTATGCGTTCGACCACAGGTTTGCCATCCACCTCATGAATCAGAAAGTCCCGCCAGTAGTAGTCCTCATAGACCTCGGCGAAAAAGGCTGGCGTATCCAACTCCGACCAGGGCTCGAGCTGGCGCGCCTCCTTGATGACAATTTTGTCGCGATAAATCAGGCGCTCAGATATCACCTCTCCGGAAGTCATATAACTTCCGCCACCCAAATACCTGACGGTTAGCTTGGTGAACTCCCCATGCGGGACGGCCTTGGTGACATCCTCGTCGTCGAAAAGGGTTTTTGCGTATATCCCCTCGGGCTTGTAGTGCATCGTGCTAAAACAACCGGTAAGCAGGGACGCGGCCATTGCTGGGCCAAGCAATTTAACTAGTTGATTCAAGTAGTTCATTTGATCGCGCCCGACAAGAAACCGAACGCATAGATATTGAGGTCAGGTAGTCTAGCGGATCGAAGCCGATAGAAATGCGCGGATTGTCACGCCGGAACACCCAGCGCCCGCGCAGGGCAATCAAGAATCATGCTTGACTACCTAACGAACGTTAGTTAGAGTGACAACCTCTACTTACCAATAGGAGTTGGCGCATGATTCTGGCTCAACAAGCTCAACGCAACTGGTGCGACTCCGGGATCGCCGGCGTGCAAACCTGTTCGACATGGACCGGCAACGACGGCGATGGCGGCTACCTGGCCAAATTCCAGGCTGGCGCGCGGTTTCCAAAACACGCTCACGACGGATGGGAGCAGATCCTCGTCATATCGGGCGCCATCCGCTTTAACGATGTCGAGATGCGCGCAGGCGATGTGCTGCAGGTTCAGGGATGCGATGAGCATGAAGCCTGCGCATTGGAGGAAACGCTGCTGTTCGTCGCTCACCGCGGCGGCATCGCCATTCTGGAGTGAGCCCCATGGTGCCTACGAAAAAAAACAATCCGCCACTGACGCGGGAAACCATACTCGGCGCGGCAACCCGCCTGTTCCAGCAGCGTGGATTCAACGGCCTTGGTATGCGTCAGATCGCAGAGCACCTGCAAATAAAGGCACCCAGCCTCTATCACCATTTCGCTTCAAAAGAAGATTTGACCAGGCACGCGCTGCGGCAGTATCGGGAGGAACAAGCCACGCGGCTGCTCGCCATCGAGGACGGCGCAGACCTGGCCGAGCAGCTTCGGATGTATGCAGGCCTGTTTGCCGAGATGCTGCACGACGGGAATCGTCTGTGCATGTACGTGACGATGCTGCGCGAGCCGTCTTTTCAGGAGCAAGCCTGCGTCGACGAACTGCAGCTGTTCGCCAAACAAAACATCGACTGGCTTGAGAAAATTCTGCACGCCAGAAAAGGCGCCTCGCGCTTACCGGCGGACGTACGAGAACGCGAGCTGGCGGAAATCATCTTTGCGTCTTTCGAGGGCTTCATGACGGTTTCCCTTGCCGATAAAACGCCAACCGCGGCGTTTCGGAAAAAAGCCGCCAATCTCCTGAAGATCGTGGTCAACTCCACGCGATGATCATCTCAGAATTCTTCCCAGTCGCTTTCAGCTGAAGCGCGTGAATGCGCCACCCGCTTCAGCGGCCTGACATCGTCGGTGGCGACCGGCGCCTTAGCCTGCCGGGACATCGGGGTACGATGGCCGGCCGCCTCCAGCTTCATAACAACCGCCGTGTGCGCGCCATCCAACTTGAACACCCCCACCACTTGCGACAGATTGTTGGCTTGATCCTGCAGCGCCCCCGCCGCTGCGGCGGCTTCTTCGACCAGCGCGGCGTTCTGTTGCGTGACCTCATCCATCTGCACAATCGCCTGGTTGATTTGCTCGATGCCCAGGGTTTGCTCTTGTCCAGCGGTCGTAATCTCCGACATGATTTCGGTCACGCGCTTGACGCTGTCCACGATCTCGCCCATTGTCGCCCCGGCCTGGCCCACCAGTTTGGCGCCGACATCGACCTTGTCGACCGAGTCGTCAATCAGCGTCTTGATCTCTTTAGCGGCTGCGGCCGAGCGTTGCGCCAGGTTGCGCACCTCGGAGGCCACCACAGCAAAGCCCCGGCCCTGTTCTCCAGCGCGGGCCGCTTCAACCGCAGCGTTCAAGGCCAGGATATTGGTCTGGAACGCAATGCCATCGACCACGCTGATGATATCGACGATCTTCCGGGAAGACGCATTGATTGAACTCATGGTGTCCACCACCTGCGCCACCACGCCGCCGCCTTTGACGGCCACTTCGGAAGCGGACGCCGCCAGTTGATTGGCTTGCCGGGCATTGTCGGCGTTCTGCTTGACGATCGACGTCAGCTCCTCCATCGACGACGCTGTTTGTTCCAGCGAACTGGCTTGCCCTTCGGTGCGCGCCGACAGATCGAAATTGCCGGCCGCGATCTGCGCCGACGCGGTGGCGATCGTGTCGGTGCCGATGCGAACCTGACCCACAATGTTTCTCAGGTTGTCGTTCATCACCTTCAGTGCCTGTAATAATTGGCCGATTTCGTCAGTCGACCTAATGTCGATGTGGCTGGTCAAATCGCCCGCCGCCACGGTCTCCGCCACTTTTACCGCCTCGCTGATCGGACGGGTGATCGAACGGGTGATGCCATACGCAAAAGCCACGCCGATCAGCAGCGCCGCCAGGCCCAGGCCGACCATCAAACGCCGGGAAGACGCAATGTTCTGCTTGATGTCGCCTCCGCTGGCTTCGACGATCTTTTTCTGCTGGTTGGTCAATTCCTTGACGCTGCCCTGCAGCACATCGAGCATTGGGAGCGTTTCCGCGATCATCAAGCTTGTGGCCTGCTCGCGCTGATCCTCAGCCACCAACTTGCCGACCTTGCTGAAGGAGACCACATACCGCGCACGTTGCTCCTTGATTTTCGCCAGCAGGGCCCGGCCTTCCGGCAAATAGACCAGGCGATCGAGCATCGCCAGCGCTTCGCTGATGGTCTTCTTGTTGACCTCGATCTGTTCGCGCACCTTGTCCGCATAGGCCTTGTCTGGCGCGATCAGCAACTCCATCGAGCGGCGCGCGTTGGCCCGCGTGGTGGCGTCGATGACGTTTGCCGCCTCCGCCTTGACCCAGTCCTTCTCGATCATTTTGCCGCTGGTTTCGCCGATGTCCGCCAAGTGCATGAGGCAGACCACGATCAGCGACGCCATCAGCGTCAACACCAGCCCGAAACCTGCGCCGAGCCGGCCGGCGATCCGTATATTCGCGAAACTCATTTAGACTCTCCTGACTCTGGATAACTGCGATATGCGATTCCGTTACATCGGAGCGGACACCCGTGCCGAGCAGCGTGCTTTTCGATCAATCCGATGTTTTCTCGTTGTGCGCCAGTTAGCCATCACGGGATAGATCGTCTACCCCGGCGCGGCGCGCGAACGCGCTCATTCCGGTGTGAGAACTATTCGATGAGATATTGCACGGGGTTAGGTGCGAGGAGCTTCGGTTGGCGCAAAATTGATATAATTGACTAATTCAATTATACCTGTATTTGCTTATTGAGATTTATTGAATTTGATAATTCTTGATTTACATTAAGATGCCTTGCCGCAACAAGGCAGTATCGCGGACTGCTGCGCCCGAGTCAGCTTCATTCAGCGCTCGGTGGATCTCCGCGCGAAAAGTCCTGGCGGAAGATGGTCGCGATCATGGTGCCGCCATTCTTCGATGACAGGACGACGACGGCGAGATTCCGCATGACGAACACCGTGCCGCCAGTCTCTCCGGCGTGGATCACCTCATCCAGTCCATAGCCATTGCGCCCCTGCTTGCCCAGGTTGGACTTGATCAAAGCGTCACAGTCGCTGCGCTTATTATCCTCGCCGCGTGGACATTGATCGACCCGCACGAAGGTGATCTTGCGCTGCTGGAGGCGCCTGGAGATCTCGGCGACCACCTTCTCCGGCGTGGATTCCGCGAACAGCGTATAGCCGCTGCCGCTAAAATGGACGCGGCGAAGCAGCACCAGTTTCGCATTGGCGCCGAACGCCTGCATGGGCGTAACCGGAGCGTACACAAACGGCGGAGTATAGTCCTCGCCAAATTCACGATTCATCTCGCCGGCCGTCGCCTGGCGCCAGCCGCTCGCGCAGCCTTTATGGGCGGTGATGAAGCAATTGCGATATCCGCCAGCCTCAGTCAGGAATATCTCTTCGAGAGGGTTGGCGGTGTTGCGATGCTCCGGTGCCACAGGTGCGATAGGTACGATATCCCATTTCCCTTCCGCGTTACGCTGCCAGGTGTAGGACTGGTCGAACCAGGCACGGACGCGTTCATATGGATTTACCTTAGGATCCGGTTCGCGCGGCAGGCTGACGATCGGAATGGGCAGCGCATCGCGCGACTCGCCATTGTCATCCGCAACCAGCAGGCTCGATGGCTCATCCAGGCTGTCCACGTAGGCAAACGACTTCTGATCCGGCGAAATCGATGCAAGGGACTGTATCCAAAGCTTATCGCGGCGTTCGTTGAAGGGAGCCGGCAGCACTTGCACCTTCATGGGAAAAACGCTAAGCAAAAATCCCGGCGTCGATACACCGGGGAAGTATCTTGCGCCAGCGCGCAGTGGATAACCGAACGGGAATTCCCTGGTCATCACGCGCTGGCTATCGCTGTGCTCCAAGTCGCCATGGTCTATGCGGTCCACCACCACCTTGCCGGCGGTTTCGTGCACCAGGTATTCCTCTTTCTCCAATGGCGAGTTGGAGTGCACGAAAAAGGCGGGGCGATCGAGGCCTGGCCAAGGTTCGATCAGGTCGGACTTCTCGATGACGATCCGGCCATTGTGGATCAGGCGTTTGTAGTCCGAGTGCCATGCGCCGAAAAAGCCCTTGCCGCCCGACTGCCGAATGGAGAGCACAGTAAATCGTCCATTGGGCGCGTCCTTCGTGACGTATTCGCCGTCCTTGAGGGTGCTGACATACGGCCCAAAAGGCTTTTGCATATTACTGGTTTCGCAGCCGGCCAGCAGGCCAAGGGCGATCAAACAAATTACAGGGACGGCTTTGGCCATAGTGCTCGATCTGGCGTCCGCGCACACCGCACGCGGACGCCGGCTGGTGTTACTGGATCACGCGATAGCAAGGCGTGTACTGCTTGCCCGCCAGTTTCATGCGATGCTGCGCCACGAAGGATGCCAGCAGCGCGTCCATCGGCCCCATGATCTCCTTGTCGCCGTGGATTTCAAAGTGGCCGAACTTCTCGATGGCGCGTATGCCCTCGTCCTTGACGTTACCCGCCACCACGCCCGAAAACGCCCGGCGCAGGTTCGCCGCCAGCAGGTGCACTTCCTGGTTCTTGTGCAGGCTCAGGTTGCGCATGTTCTCGTGCGTGGGCGCGAACGGATGCTGGAACTCGTGGTCGATCTTCAGGCCCCAGTTGAAGTAGTAGGCGTCGCTGCGGGATTTGCGGAACTCGCGCACCTGCTTGATCCCCGCCTGCATCTCGCGCGCCACCAGTTCCGGATCGTCGATGATGATCTTGTAGCGCTGCTGCGCCTCGGGGCCCAGCGTATCGTGGATGAACTGGTTGATCTGCACGAAGTACTCGCGCGAGGTCTCCGGCCCGGTGAACACCAGCGGGAACGGGATCTCGGCGTTATCGGGGTGCAGCAGGATGCCCAGTATATAAAGGATCTCCTCGGCCGTCCCCGCGCCGCCGGGGAACACGACGATGCCGTGGCCGGAGCGCACGAACGCTTCCAGGCGCTTCTCGATGTCCGGCATGATCACCAGCTCATTGACGATAGGGTTCGGCGATTCGGCCGCGATGATGCCCGGTTCCGAGATGCCCAGGTAGCGTCCCTTGTGCAGGCGCTGCTTGGCGTGGCCGATGGTGGCGCCCTTCATCGGGCCCTTCATCGCGCCGGGACCGCAGCCGGTGCAGATGTCCAGGTCGCGCAAGCCCATTTGATAGCCGACTTCCTTCGAGTAGTTATACTCGGCGCGGTTGATCGAGTGTCCGCCCCAGCACACCACCAGGTTCGGATTGAGCATGGGCTTGAGCACGCCGGCGTTGCGGAGGATGTGGAACACCGAATCGGTGATGCCTTCGGTGCTGCCCATGTCGAACTTCGGATTGTCGCTCACCTCATTGCTGACGAAGACGATATCGCGCAGCACCGCGAACAGGTGCTCGTGGATACCCTTGATCATTTTGCCGTCGACGAAGGCGATCGCCGGCGCTCCCTTGATATCGAGCTTGATGCCTCGCTCGCGCTGCACAATGCTGATTTCGAACGACTTGTATCGTTCCAGCAGTTCCTTTCCATCGTCGATCGTGCTGCCGCAATTGAGCACGGCCAGCGCGCAATTGCGGAAGATGTTATAGAGGCCGCCCTGGCTTGTGTCGAGCAGCTTGTTCACTTCCGCCTTCGAAAGCACTTCCAGCTGGCCTTCGGGCGAAATCAGGGTATCGACAACGTCATGTTCCATGATGCGTAAATCCTTATTCAAATTCGATGCATAACAGGTAAGCCTGCCCTGCCAATATACGACAAACCGGCGCATTTTGGGGCGGAGAATGCCGCAGCAGGAATTTACATAGTTCTTAGCACAAAAGACATAACTTTGCAGGCACGCCATCAAAATGTACGGGCGGGGCGATTTGTAGATTAAAATGGCGCCCAATTTGGATCCCCATAAGGGAACCCGAGACACTTTTCATAGATCACAAAATTAGGAGAAGCCGCATGAGCGGTGCTACCACCACCAATACGGAAGTCGTTATTCCCGAATTCAAGCAGATCATGGGTCACCCTGCTCCGCTGTGGATGTTGTTCATGACCGAGTTCTGGGAGCGTTTCGCGTTCTACGGCATACGCTGGGCCCTGGTGCTCTACGTCGTGGCGCAGTTCTACGCTGGCGCGCCCACCGGCGAGGCTCCGGCCAACCTGATTTACGGCTCCTACCTGGCGCTGGTCTACGCCGCAGCGCTGTTCGGCGGCTACGTGGCCGACCGTGTCCTCGGCTACCAGCGCTCCATCCTGGTCGGCGCGAGCTTCATGGCGGCCGGCCTGTTCATGATCGCCTTCCCCAACCAGACCGTATTCCAGCTTGGCCTGGCGACCGTCATCGTCGGCAACGGCATGTTCAAGCCGAACATCTCGACCATGGTCGGCAAGCTGTATGGCGCCACCGATCCACGCCGCGATTCCGGCTTCACCATTTTCTACATGGGGATTAACTCCGGCGCGATGGTCGCACCGCTGCTGACCGAGTGGCTCGCAACGACCGTCTTCGGCGTCAACGGCATGCCCGCGTACAAAGTGGTGTTCATGTCGGCCGGCGTCGGCATGCTGATCTCCCTGGTGTGGTTCCTCATCGGCCGCCGCAACCTGAAAGGCATCGGCGCTCCGGACGCATCGAACTCCGATCCAAAGCGCGTGGTGTATGTGGTTCTGGGCTCGCTGTGCGTGATCCCCGTGGTTTACTTCCTGCTGGCCGCCGGCGCCAACAACCTGCAGATCGTGCTGTCCGCGCTGTTCATCCTGCTGTCGGTGATGCTGCTGATCGAAGGCATCAAGAACGGCAAGGTCGCCCGCGACAAGGTCATCGCCATGCTGCTGATCTTCTTCTTCAACATCATGTTCTGGATGTTCTTCGAACAGGCAGGCAGCTCGTTCACCTTCCTGGCCGATAAAATCGTCAACCGCCAGATGTTCAACTGGACCTTCCCTGTGGCCTGGTTCCAGATCGTGAACTCGCTGGCCATCATCAGCTGCGCGCCGATCGTCGCCTTCGTCTGGGTCGCCATGCGCAACAAGAATCCTTCGATCCCGCGCAAATTCGGCCTGGGCCTGCTGTTCAACGGTTCCGCCTTCGGCCTGCTGATGTTCGCGCTGTCGTCGCTGGTCAGCGCCGACAACCATATCCCGTTCTGGACCCTGGTCATGGTCTACGTGCTGCAGTCGATCGGTGAACTGTGCCTGTCGCCTATCGGCCTGTCGATGGTGACCAAGCTGGCGCCTACCCGCCTGGTTGGCCTGGGCATGGGCGGCTGGTTCCTGTCGACCGGCATCGGCAACAACCTGTCGGGCATCTTCGCTTCGGCGGTCAGCGGCGAGAGCGGCATGTCGGTGACGTCGGCGCTGTCCGGCTACACCTTCGGCTTCTGGTCGCTGATGGCTGGCGGCGTGCTGCTGTTCCTGATCGCACCGCTGATCCAGAAGCTGATGCACGGCGTGAAGTAAGTCTTCCGCACCAAATAAAAAACCACCTGCACGGAGCACGCTCCGGCAGGTGGTTTTTTTATGCGGCCTGCTTGTACTGGAACGGGTTCGCCACAAGCCAGGCCTGCAGCTTGTCGCCGGCATCCTTCGGCAGGTGCAGGCCCAGTTTGGAGCGCCGCCACAGGATGTCCTGCGCGGTGCGCGCCCACTCGTAGCGGCGCAGGTATTCCACTTCCGCCGCGTACAGGCCGGGCGCGATCTCCTCGCCCATTTCGGCGATATCCTCTTTCTTCCCGAGCAGCGTGTGCACGCGCGTGCCGTAGGCGCGGGCGTAGCGCGCCACCAGCAACGGCGGCAGCCAGCTGTAGCGGCCCTGCACATTGCGCAGCCAGTTGTCGAACTCCAGCACCGAGCGGTTCTGCGGCTCGGCGCCGAACAAATCGCCGCCCGGCAGGCAGGCGTTGTGGGTCCAGGCGCCGTGGCGGTTGCCCAGCGACTTGGCGATCAGGTCGACCGCCTCCTCCGCCAGCTTGCGGAAGGTGGTGATCTTGCCGCCGAAGACGCTCAGCATCGGCGGGCCGTCGCTGTCGACTTCCAGCCGGTAGTCGCGGGTGACGGCCTTGGCGTCGGCGCCGTCCTCCACCAGTGGGCGCACGCCCGAATAAGTCCACACCACGTCGGCCGGCACGATGGGCTTGACGAAGTACTGGCTGGCCAGCTCGCACAGGTAGGCGATTTCGTCCTCGCTGATGGCGACCTGGTTGGCGTCGCCGTGGTAATCGAGGTCGGTGGTGCCGATCAGCGTGAAGTCGCGCTCATACGGAATCGCGAACACGATGCGGCCGTCCGGGTGCTGGAAGATGTAGGCGTTGTCGTGCTCGAAGATGCGCTTGACGATGATATGGCTGCCCTTGATCAGCCGGAGATTGCCGCCGCCCTCCTTCGGCAGCGTCGAATGCAGCAGGCTCGCGGTCCACGGCCCGGCGGCGTTCACCACGTAGCGCGCGTTGACGCGGATGTCGCCGCAGCCGGTCTTGTGCAGCGCCGCTTCCCAGCCGTCCGCCTTGCGCGTCAAGCCGCCGCACAGGGTCCGGGTCAGGATGGTGGCGCCCTTTTCGCAGGCGTCGATGGCGTTCAGCACCACCAGCCGGGCGTCGTCCACCCAGCCGTCCGAGTAGATAAAGCCGCGCTGGAATTCGGGCTTGAGCGGCTTGCCCGCCGCGTGCGCGCGCAGGTTGATGCCGGCCGACGCGGGTAGCAGCTCGCGCTTGGCCAGCAGGTCGTACAGCATCAGGCCGGCCCGTATCATCAGCGCCGGGCGCTGGCCGGGCGCATGCGGCATCACGAAGCGCAGCGGCCACATGATGTGCGGCGCGGCGCGCAGCAGCACCTCGCGCTCGATCAGCGCCTTGCGCACCAGGTTGAATTCGTAGTACTCCAGATAACGCAGGCCGCCGTGTATCAGCTTGGTGGAGGCCGACGAGGTATGCGACGCCAGGTCGTCTTTTTCGCACAGCACCACCGACAAGCCCCGCCCCGCCGCGTCGCGCGCGATGCCGGCGCCATTGATGCCGCCTCCGACGATCAGGATGTCGCAATCAAGAGTGTGCAGCGGTTCCGCCATGTCTTCCCCGGTTGTAGAGCGTTTTTACCCAATATCTATTACGTTACGACAAAATCACCAATAGTCATAGGGGTGAGTGACCATATTTGCATAAAAAGCCACTTTTCATTTAAGGGTAGCCAAATTTTTGTTGGTCTATAATCGCGCCTACCGCCGCTATCGTGAGACTAACGCCTTGACTGCTTCCCCCATCAATCTGTCCAAATGGCTGACCCGCCGCAACGCCATTCGCGGCTTTATCGTGGCCGGCGTCGCCGCGCTGATCGCAGGCGGCCTGCTGCTGGCCTACCTGCTGCTGTATGTGGCGCCCAACCTGCCGTCGCTGGAGGTCATCACCGACTACCGCCCGAAGATCCCGCTGCGCATCTACACCGCCGACAATGCCCTGATCGGCGAATTCGGCGAGGAACACCGCGATTTCGTGCCGATCAAGGACATCCCGGAGATGATGAAGAAGTCCGTGCTGGCGATCGAGGACAAGCGCTTCTACGACCATAACGGCATCGACTGGCGCCGCGCGCTGGGCGCCGCGCGCGCCAACCTGGGCGGCGCGATGCGCCAGGGCGGTTCCACCATCACCATGCAGGTGGCGCGTAACTTCTTCCTCACCCGCGAAAAATTCTACGGCCGCAAACTCAATGAGGTCATGCTGGCGTTTAAGATCGAGGCTGCGCTCAGCAAGGAGCAGATCCTCGAACTGTATATGAACCAGATCTACCTCGGCCAGCGCTCCTTCGGTTTCGGCGCCGCCTCGCAGGTCTACTTCGGCAAGCCGCTCAAGGACCTCGACATCGCCGAGATGGCGATGCTGGCCGGCCTGCCGCAGAATCCGGCCCGCCACAACCCGGCCGTCAATCCCAAGCGCGCCAAGCAACGGCAGCATGTGGTGCTCAAGTCCATGCGCGACCTGGACTACATCACCGAAGACCAGTACCAGAAGGCGCTGCACGAAACGCTGCACGTCAGCCATCGCGGCCAGGAGTTCGACACCCACGCCGAGTACGTGGCCGAGCTGGCGCGCCAGGTGGTGTACGCCCAATTCAAAGAGGACTCGTACACCAAGGGCATCAGCGTCTACACCACCATCCTGAAGGCCGACCAGAACGCGGCCTACGAATCGGTGCGCCGCAATGTGCTGAACTACGACCAGCGCCACGGCTACCGCGGCCCGGAAGCCTTCATCACGCTGCCGGCCACCGAGGACGAGCGCGACGACGCCATCGAGGAAGCGCTGCAGCGCCGTCCGGGCAGCGACCGCCTGATCCCGGCCGTGGTGCTGGAGGTGGGCGCCAAGTCGGTCAAGGTGCAGAATCCGTTCGGCGAGGAGATCACCATCAGCGGCGACGGCCTGCGCCTTGCCGCCAATGCGCTGAGCGACAAGGCCAAGGACACGGTCCGCCTGCGCCCCGGCGCGGTGATCCGCATCATCCAGGAGAAGAACAACTGGAGCATCACGCAGGTGCCGCAGGTGGCGGCGGCGTTCGTGTCCATCGATTCGGTCACCGGCGGCTATCACGCCATGGTCGGCGGATTCGATTACAACCTGCAGAAGTTCAACCACGTCACGCAGGCATGGCGCCAGCCGGGTTCCTCGATCAAGCCGTTCGTGTATTCGGCGGCGCTGGAAAAAGGCTTCTCGCCGGCGACCCTGATCAACGACGTGCCGCTGGACCTGACCGGCGCGGAAACCGGCAACGAAGCCTGGAGCCCGAAGAACGACGACGGCAAGTTCGACGGCCCGATCACCATGCGTACCGCGCTGGCCGAATCGAAGAACGTGGCCTCGGTACGCATCCTGCGCTCGATCACGGTGCCGTACGCGCACAACTACCTGGGCAAGTTCGGCTTCGACCTGGCCAAGCATCCGAAGAACCTGACCATGGCGCTGGGCACCGGCTCGGTCACACCGGCGCAGCTGGTGGGCGCGTACTCGGTGTTCGCCAACGGCGGCTACACCGTCGAGCCTTACCTGATCGCGAAGATCGTCGACGGCAGCGGCAAGATCATCTCCGAGGCCAAGCCGCGCACCGCGCTGCCGGACGACGCCCGCGTCATCGATCCGCGCAACGCCTTCGTCACCGACAGCATGCTGCGCCAGGTCACACGCACCGGCACCGGCGCCGCCGTGGCACGCCTGGGCCGCCCCGACCTGGCCGGCAAGACCGGCACGTCCAGCGACGCCATCGACGGCTGGTTCGCCGGCTACGGCGGCGGCATTGTGGCGGTGTCGTGGATGGGTTACGACGATTCGAAATCGTTGGGCGGCAAGGAGTTCGGCTCCAGCGTGGCGCTGCCGATCTGGATCGACTACATGAAGGTGGCGCTACAAAGCCGTCCGCCGCAGGAGCGCCAGGTGCCGGCCGGGCTGACGCAGGTGGACGGCGAGTGGCTGTACGACGAGTTCACCGGCGACGCCGCGCGCCATACGCTGGACATGGACGACGTGCCGCCGGGCGCGGAGAACGTGGCGCCGCAGCCGGCCGGCACGACGCCGCCGCCACCGACCAACTAAATCAGGGCGCCAGGTAGGCGCGCATCAGGCGCACGGCACTGTCCGCAAACTGGTCCGGGCTGATATCCGCAGCCCGGTACTTCCAGCGTTTCACATACCAATCCTGGAACATCGCCATGATGTGCGCGGCCTGCATTTCCGGGCTGCCTTCGGGACGTTCGGGGATCTGCGCGATCACGCCGGCGAACAAGCCCTGCACGAACAACTCCGATTCCTTGGCCGTGGTGCGCTGGGCCGCCTGCAGCACGCGCGAATCCATGAACACAAAATAGAACCACGGCTGCAGGATCTCGGAGACGTAGATCGAGGCGCGTATCAAGGCCTCCAGCTTGTCCAGCGGATCGGCGACGTCGTCGGACAGGCGCGGCATCTCGTGGGTGGCGTGGCGCACCACGTCCTCGATCATCTCCGCCAGTTGGTCCTTGTTGCTGATGTAGCCGTACAAGCCGCCCATCGACAAGCCTGTTTCCTGGCACAGGTCGCGCAGGTTCATGGCGCGGAAGCCGACGTCGTTGGCCAGCTTGAACGTGGCGCGGAAGATCCGCTCCAGGTTTTCCAGCGCCGGCTTGCGGCGCTTGACGGTGATGCGTTCAGCGTTGTGGTCGAGCAGATATGCCCAGACATTGGCGCCGTCCAGCGGCGTCATCGCCTGAAATTGTTGGAAGTCGAATCGCGACGGCAAGGTAGTCTCTTTGTAGGATTTTTGTCATCGATTATAGCGCACGAAAACAACTGGCATCGGCAGCCCATCAGATTGGCTCCCCAGGCCTAGCGTGCGGACTGCAACGCCATCGGCTCGGTGCTACATTTTGTTGACCGGGGAAGCACCCGGACTTCAAAAATACCACCGGAGACTTCAATGATTAAACGCTATTGGACCTACCTCGCAGCCTGCCTGCTCGCACTCGCCGCCCTGCCCGCGCCATCCTGGGCCACCGGCTACACGCAAACCAAATATCCCATCGTGCTGGTGCACGGCCTGTTCGGCTTCGACAACATCGGCCCGGTCGACTACTTCTACGGCATCGCCTCGGGGCTGCGCAGCGGCGGCGCCAATGTGTATGTGACGTCGGTGTCGGCAGCCAACAGCACCGAGGTGCGCGGCGAACAACTGCTTTTGCAGGTCAAGCAGATCCTGGCGGCGACCGGCGCCTCCAAGGTCAACCTGATCGGCCATAGCCACGGCGGCCCCACCGCGCGCTATGTGGCGTCGGTGCGCCCGGACCTGGTGGCTTCGGTCAGCAGCGTCGGTGGCGTCAACAAGGGTTCGAGGGTGGCCGATGTGCTGATCGGCGCCGTGCCCGACGTGACCTACACGCTGGCCAACGCGGTGTCGGGCTTCATCAGCTTCCTGTCCGGCAGCCCGACCTTGCCGCAGAACGCGCGCGCGGCGGCGACCTCGCTGAGCACCGCCGGCACGCTGGCCTTCAACAGCAACCACCCCGAAGGCGTGCCGACGTCGGCCTGCGGCGAAGGCGCGTATCAGGTCCATGGCGTGTACTACTTCTCGTGGAGCGGCGCGCAGCCTTACACCAATGTGCTGGACATCAGCGATCCGGTGCTGGCACTGACTGCGATCGCCTTCAACGGCGCCAAGAATGATGGCCTGGTCAGCAGCTGCTCCAGCCATCTTGGCCGGGTGATCCGCGACGATTATGCGATGAACCACCTGGATGAAGTCAACCAGATGGTGGGCATCACCAATCTGTTCGAGACCAGCCCCGTGACCATCTTCCGCCAGCAAGCCAACCGCCTGCAGGGACTGGGATTGTAAGGAGCGCACGATGAACACGAACGCAAAACTGCTGCGCTTCGGCGCATTGGCCGCTGTTGCCGGCATCGGCCTCTATCTGGCGCTGCCGCGCAGCGAGCCTCCGCCGGCCAGGCCTGCCGCGGATCCGAACTACTTTGCGTTCGTGCCGTCGATGATCGGCACCCGGCCCGACGGCGACGTGCGCCAGGTCGCTGGCGGCAAGCTGGCGATCAATGCGGAACTGGCCTACCTGTTCGACTACTATCTGGCGGGGCTGGGCGAGAAGCCGTTGGAGGCGATCCGCGTGGAGATAGGCCGCGAACTGGATCGCCGCCTGGGCGCGGCGCCGGCGGCCGAGGCCAAGCGCCTGCTCGACGCCTACCTGGCCTACAAGCGCGCGCTGGTCGATGTGGAGCGCGCGCTGCCGGCCACACCTGATCTGGCTAAGGGAGCGCACCAGCGGCTGGAGGCCATGCAGCGCCTGCGGCGCTCCTATTTCAGCGACGCGGAAGCCGAGGGGCTGTTCAGCGCCAGCGATGCCTACGACCTGGATGCGCTGGCGCGGCTGGAGATCAATGCGGACAAGGGCTTGAGCGATGCGCAGCGCAAGGAGCGCATCGCCGCGCTTGATGCGAAGCTGTCGCCGCAGGAGCGCGAGGACCGCGCCGCGCCGGCCAGGGTGTTGAAACTGGAGGAAGCGGTGTCGAAGGCACGCGAACAAGGCCTGGGCGACAACGAGACCTACCGCATGCGCGCGGCGGCGCTATCGCCCGAAGCGGCGGCGCGTTTGGCCGACGTGGACCGAGAGGAAGCCGACTGGCACCGGCGCATCGCCAGCTACCAGGCGCAGCGCCAGCAGCTGGCCGGGGCCGGCGATCCCGCGTCATTGCAGAAACTGCGCGACGCCATCTTCTCCGCCGACGAGCAAAAGCGCCTGGGTGCATACGAACAGTAAGCGTACTTCTAATGCACGTAGCGGGCGATGTAGTACACGCCCGCCACCAGCAGCGACGCCAGGCCATAAAATTTCCATGCCTGGTTTGCGAAGCCTTTATACAGCTCGATTGAATGACTGGCCAATGCGGCATGGAAGTCTTCACGCTGGAGGGCCAACGCGGCGTGAAGCTCTTCGTGCTGATGAGCCAATGCAGCGTGAAACTCTTCGTGCTGATGAGCTAGTGCGGCGTGAAACTCTTCTCGCTGCTGAGCCAACGCAGTCTGAAACTCGTCCCGCAGTTGAGCCAACGCAGTCCGAAACTCGTCGCGCTGATTAGCCATCGCAACGTGAAAGTCGTCACGCTGATTCGCCAACGCAACACTAAACTCCTCATGCAGCTTTGCCAGCGCCACCTGAAACTCTTCGCGCTGCTTTGCCAGCGCGGCGTTGAAGTCGATGCGCTGATTGGACAGCGCGGCGTTGAAGTCGATGCGCTGGTTGGACAGCGCCGCCAAGACCTCTTCGCGCAACTTGTCGATTTCGGCCTTGACCTCCTGCCGATGACTGTAAAACGCGGCGGCAATCCGTTCGAAGCCCTCGTGCATCTCCGCTCGCAAAGCTTGCAAATCATCTTTGGTGGCGAAGTTGTTTTGCATGACAGCCACGTCCTTCTCCAACACCCCGAGGCGCGCCTCGACACGTTCATCATAGGTGCGGCTCGGGACATTTTCAAATTTACTTCCTTCAATGTTCGCAGGCATGGCAGCTCCTCGACAGCGGGACACTCTCCACACTAGCGCACCTGCGGGCCGCTCCGTTTGCGTCAGATCAGCGAAAAAAAAGCAGCCCGAAGGCTGCTTCACTTTGCTGCTACGCCAGATAGTGGCTTACTTTATTGTTAGAACTCTCTTGCCGCAATATGCTGCCCAGCCGCTGCAGCGTCAACCAGATTCTTCGGATGTGTGGCGCGATCCGCACAGTTATCGGTTAAGCTTGCGGTTTTTACACCTCCCCTACCGACATGGAACCATTGGAAATTCTCGACACCCAGACCGAAGCCCAGGCCGCCGGCAAGAAACTCAACGCCACCGTCGCCATCACGGTCGCGCTGCTGGCCACCTTCATGGGCATCTGCAAGGTCAAGGACGACAACATCAACCAAAGCATGCAGCAGGCGCAGGCCAACCGGGTCGACCATTGGGCCTTCTACCAGGCCCGCAACGTGCGCGAGGAAGTCGCCAGGTCGACCGTGGTGCAGCTGCGCCTGGCGTCGGCGGGCAAGCCGGCGGCCGAACAGGCGGCCTATCAGCAGGCGATCCAGGAGTACGAGAAAGTGGCGCAGGACCAGGCCACCAAAAAGGCCGACGCCAAGGCCCAGGCCGAACAGGACCAGAAAACCTACGACGCCGCCAACTTCAAGGACGACCAGTTCGACCTGTCGGACGCGCTGCTGGCGATCGCCATCTCGCTGCTGGCCATCACCGCGCTGACCCAGTTGTGGGCGCTGTACTTCACCGCGCTGGTGCCGACCGCGTTCGGCGTGCTGATGGGCTTATCGGGCCTGGCCGGCTGGGGCCTGCACCCGGACTCATTGATCGCACTGCTGTCCTGACGGTAGCGGCGGGCCGGCGCCTGCCTTTCAACCGGCGATCACGCGGTGGCGGCCGGCGCGCTGGGCCTCGTACATGGCGGCGTCGCCGGCCGAGATCAGGCGGATCAGGTCATAGCCATGTTCGTCCGACGTCACCACGCCCACGCTGGCCGTGTAGCGCACCGACAGCGCATCGATCTCCACCAGCTCCAGCTCGATGCGCGCGCGCAGGCGCTCGGCCACCTTGATGGCGGCCTGGCGATCCAAGCCATCCAGCGCCAGCACGAACTCCTCGCCGCCGAAGCGCGCCAGCAGATCATAGGGCCGCAGTTCCAGCTTCAGCATCCGCGCCAGGTGGCGCAGCACTTCGTCGCCCACCGGATGCCCGTAGGTATCGTTGATCCGCTTGAAAAAATCGACGTCGATCATGATCACGGCCAGGCTGCGGCGCCCGCGCTGCGCGCGCAGCGCCACCCGCTTGCCCTCGTTTTCCAGGCCGCCGCGGTTCAGGGCGCCGGTCAGCGGGTCCAGCGTCGACAGATGGCGCAACCGCTCGGCGTAGCGCCACATCACCATCAGGATCATGCCGAAGACGATGCAGACCTGGGCCAGCGGAATGGCCAGCATGCTCGCGCCCATCACCAGCGAGGCCGGCACGTCGGCCGGGTCGGCATGCCGCAGCATGTGGGCGCCGCGCATGAACAGCGCCAGTCCCAGCACCACGAAGCCGCTCACGCAGATGGCGATGCCGCGCCAGCCGCCCTGGCGCGCCAGCGTGGCCGCGCACAGCCAGTTGAGCAGCGCGAAATAGAAACCGCTGAAGCACAGCCGCCCGCGAAGGCTCGGCACCACCAGCGTGAAATAAGCGGGAATGAGCAGCGCCAGCACGGTGAAGACGGCCACCACGCGCCATGACAAAGTGGCGGAGCCGTGCACGCGCAGCCCGCGCAGCACCAGGCCCAGGCCGAAGGCGATCACGCCGTAGCCGAGGATGGCGCTGAAGATGGACGGCAAGCCGTCCAGGTTGGCCATCGCCAGGCCGGCCGACACCACCAGGTTGCCCGCCGCCCACCAGCGCAGCTCGGGCGGGCTGCCCGCGTAGCAAGCGGAAGCCACCAGCAACGCCGTCGTCAACAGCGTTACACAGACCTGAACCAGTAAAAGTGTGTCGAGATTGAGCACGCCGGTTTCCTGTCCTGAGGATGCTTCAATGTATCCCAGCGTCGTGCCAGTGGCAATCTCGCATGCAAGAAAGAAACAAAAAAAGCTGCCGAAGCAGCTTTTTTGGCGACGCCCGGATGAATCAGGCCTTGCTGCGACGGCGCGCAACCACGCCCACCAGCGCCAGCCCGCCCAGCAGCATGGCATAGGTTTCCGGTTCCGGCACCGGCGTGGCGACGTAGCCCTTGAACGGCTCATAGCCGATCTCGACGGCGCTGACCAGGGATTTGGCCACCACGCTGCCCTCCAGGTGGCCGGCGCCCGACAGCACGGCGTTGTTGGCCAGCACCGAGCCCCAGACGAAGGTGTTGACCTTGACCACGTTGGCGTCGTTCAGGTTGAACAGCACGTTGGCGCGCAGCTGCTCCAGCAGGCCGCCCTGGCCGCCGCCGAAGACCACGTCGCCGCTGCCGCTCACGTTGATGACCACGGTGGCGCCCTCTTTTACATTGCTCAGCGACAAGTTGGTCAGGTTGCGGGTGTTGACGTTGAACACTTGCAGGCCGGCGCTGTTGTTGCCCACCAGCTCGATGCCGCCGTTGGCGAAGTTGACCTTGCCGTTGGCGGCCTGGCTGTTCAGCGTACCCGACAAGCCGGTCAGCTGGGTCTTGGCCGCGCCGAAGTCGGTGTAGGTCGAGACATTGGCTTTATTCAGCGTCAGGTAGCTCGACGACGTGTTGACACCGCCGTACACGCCATAGCCGTTGTAGTTCTTGGTGTACTCGGTGATCGGGCCGATGGAGGCATTGGTGTTCACATTGGTCAGCGGCGCGGCGTAGATGTCGCCGCCGCTCAGTTTGACGTTGCCGCCCACCACCAGGCTGGGCGCGGTCACGCCGTAGGGGGTGCGGTAGCCGATCGACGCGCCCGAGGTGACGACGTTGCCGCCGACGGCCAGGCGGCCTTCGATATCGGTGAAGTTACTGGCGTTGCCATAAAAATAGGCGCTATAGCCGTTGGCCAGGCCCAGGTCGAAACTCGGGACCGCCGCCTGGGCGGCGCACATGGCGCTCACGCCCAGCACCAGCGGCAAAACACGGTGCATCAGAGTGGAAATAGTCATGGTATGTAATTGGTATGTTCGTTAAAAACGGAGGAAACCCGCATGCAAGGGCTAAATTATATCTCAATAACAACAGAAATAATCTTATTGATAATAAAAAATATTGAGATATATGACCAAAACAATACCAATAATATGCCGCGCGTGAAGAATGCGAATCGGTTAAAGTGATGCCAATTGCAATCCACAGACAAGACCATGGCCTACCCTATCGAGCACAAACTGGTGATCGGCATCGCCTCCAGCGCGCTGTTTGACCTCACCGAATCGCACAAGATCTACCTGGAAGGCGGCGCCGAGGAGTACCGCAAGTACCAGGAGCAGCATATCGACGTCATCCTCGGCAAGGGCGTGGCCTTCCCCTTCATCCGGCGCTTCCTCAACATCAACAAGCACTACGCGCAGTCGGCGCCGGTGGAGGTGGTGCTGATGTCGCGCAATTCGCCGGAGACCGGGCTGCGGGTGATGAATTCCATCGCCCACTACGGGCTGGACATCTCGCGCGCCTGCTTCGTCACCGGCAAGTCGCCGTACAGCTACCTGCCCGCCTTCAATACCTCCCTGTTCCTGAGCGCCAACGAGGAGGACGTCCGCAAGGCGCTGGAGGCCAACTATCCGGCCGGCCTGGTGCTGCCCTCGCGCACCGAGGACGACGACGACGAGGAATTGCGGGTCGCCTTCGACTTCGACGGCGTGATCGCCGACGACGAATCCGAGACCGTCTTCAAGCGCAACAACGACGTCGACGAGTTCCACGCGCACGAGCGCGAGCGTGTCGCCATCCCGCACCAACCCGGCCCGCTGGCCGACCTGTTCCAGAAGCTGTCGCTGATGCAGCGGCTGGAGGAGCGCGCCCAGCGCCGCGACCCGTCGTACAAGCGCATCCTGCGCATCGCCATCATCACGGCCCGCAGCGCGCCGTCGCACGAGCGGGTGGTCACCACATTGAAGAGCTGGGGCGTGTCCGCCAATGAGACGTTTTTCCTCGGCGGCATGGAAAAGGCGCGGGTGCTGGGCATCTTCAAGCCGCACATCTTCTTCGACGACCAGCTCAGTCACCTGAAGTCGGCCGGCGGCAATATACCGATGGTCCATGTACCCTTCGGCATAGCCAACCGGCCGCCCAAGCCGGCGTGAGCGCGAGGCGGCGGGCGCGCGGGGCTTCGTCTATAATGTCGGCAGCGGCATTGCCCCTCCGGCGGTGCGCCTAACCGTTGAATGTGTGTTGTGTCCCTGGTCTTAAAAAACTCCCTACCAAAACCCGGCACCCGCTTCGCCCTGCCTGCGCTGCATGGCTCGTCGGACGCCTACGCATTGGCGCTCACCGCGCTTGAACTCAAATCCAGGGGCCAGATGCTGGCCGTGATCGTCGCCAACGCCAGCGACGGCCAGCGCCTGCTCGACGAGATCCCATGGTTCGGCGGCGACCAGCTGCGCTGCCACCTGCTGCCGGACTGGGAGACCCTGCCCTACGACGCCTTCTCGCCGCACCAGGACCTGGTGTCCGAGCGCCTGGCCACGCTGCACGAAATCTCCAGCGGGCAGTGCGACGTGATGCTGGTGCCGGCCACCACCGCGCTGGTGCGTATGGCGCCGCCGTCCTTCCTGGCGGCCTACACCTTCTTCTTCAAGAAAGGCGAGTCGCTCGACGAGGCGCGCCTGAAGTCGCAACTGACCTTGGCGGGCTACACCCACGTGGCGCAGGTGATGTCGCCCGGCGAATACTCGGTGCGCGGTGGCCTGATCGACCTGTTCCCGATGGGTTCCGCCCTGCCCTACCGGCTCGACCTGTTCGGCGACACCATCGAAACCATCCGCACCTTCGACGCCGACACCCAGCGTTCGCTGTACCCGGTCAACGAGGTGCGCCTGCTGCCGGGCCGCGAGTTCCCCATGGACGAAGCGGCGCGCACCACCTTCCGCAACCGCTGGCGCGAGCAGTTCGAAGGCGACCCTTCGCGCTCGGTGGTGTACAAGGACATCAAGAGCGGCATCGCCTCGGCCGGTATCGAGTACTACCTGCCGCTGTTCTTCGAAGAGACGGCCACGTTGTTCGACTACCTGCCGCAAGGCGCGGCGCTGGCCCTGGTGGGCGACATCGACGCCGCCATCAAGCGCTTCTGGACCGACACCGGCTCGCGCTACCGCTTCCTCAAGTCCGACCGCGACCGCCCCATCCTGGCGCCGGAAGCGCTGTTCCTGTCGGACGAGCAGTTCTTCACGCTGGCCAAGCCCTACGGCCGGCTGGTGATTTCCAGGGATGCCGGCGAAGGCGCCTCGGAGCTGTCCGCGCCGGTGCCCAACATCGCCGTCAACCGCCACAACGACGATCCGCTGACCAACCTGCGCGCCTACCTGCTGCAGGCGGGCCGCCGCGTGATGATCTGCGCCGAGACCAACGGCCGTCGCGAAACGCTGCAGCAGTACTTCACCGAATACGACCTGGCGCTGACACCGGTCGAAGGCTACGAAGGCTTCGCCACCTCCAGCGCGAAGCTGATGCTGGGCGTGGCGCCGCTGCACGCCGGCTTCGAGCTGTCGACGCCCGACGAGAATCTGATCTTCATCACCGAGACCGAGCTGTATGCGGGTTCCGGCCGCCGCGTCGGCACCAAGAAGCAGGAAGCCGTCACCCAGGTCGAATCGATGGTGCGCGACCTGTCGGAGCTGAAGATCGGCGATCCGGTGGTCCACATCAACCACGGCATCGGGCGCTACATGGGCCTGACCAGCATGGACCTGGGCGAAGGCGAAACCGAATTCCTGCACCTGGAATACGCCAAGGACACCAAGCTGTATGTGCCGGTATCGCAGCTGCACGTGATCTCGCGCTACTCCGGCGCCTCGCCGGACGACGCGCCGCTGCACGCGCTGGGCTCCGGCGCCTGGGAAAAAGCCAAGCGCCGCGCCGCCGAACAGGTGCGCGACACCGCCGCCGAGCTGCTCAACCTGTACGCCCGCCGCGCGCTGCGCCAGGGCCACTCGTTCGAATACTCGGCGCACGACTACGAGCGCTTCGCCGACAGCTTCGGCTTCGACGAAACGCCGGACCAGCAGGAAGCGATCAACAACGTCATCAAGGACATGACCTCCGGCAAACCGATGGACCGGCTGGTGTGCGGCGACGTCGGCTTCGGCAAGACCGAAGTGGCGCTGCGGGCGGCCTTCATCGCCGTCATGGGCGGCAAGCAGGTGGCGATCCTGGCGCCGACCACGCTGCTGGCCGAGCAGCACGCGCAGACCTTCGCCGACCGCTTCGCCGACTGGCCGGTGCGCATCGCCGAAATGTCGCGCTTCCGCACCGGCAAGGAGATCACGCAGGCGATCAAGGGCATGGCCGACGGCACGCTGGACATCGTCATCGGCACCCACAAGCTGCTGTCGGACGACGTCAAGTTCACCCGCCTCGGCCTGGTCATCATCGACGAGGAGCACCGTTTCGGCGTGCGCCAGAAGGAAGCCCTGAAATCGCTGCGCGCCGAAGTGGATGTGCTGACGCTGACCGCCACGCCGATCCCGCGCACGCTGGGCATGGCGTTGGAAGGCCTGCGCGACTTCTCCGTGATCGCCACCGCGCCGCAAAAGCGCCTGGCGATCAAGACCTTCGTGCGCAGCGAGGGCGAGTCGATCATCCGCGAAGCCTGCCTGCGCGAACTGAAACGCGGCGGGCAGGTGTACTTCCTGCACAACGAGGTCGAGACCATCCAGAACCGCATGGCGATGCTGACCGAGCTGCTGCCGGAGGCGCGCATCGCCGTGGCCCACGGCCAGATGCACGAGCGCGACCTGGAAAAAGTGATGCGCGACTTCGTGGCGCAGCGCTACAACATCCTGCTGTGCACCACAATCATCGAGACCGGCATCGACGTGCCGACCGCGAACACCATCATCATGCACCGCGCCGACAAGTTCGGCCTGGCGCAGCTGCACCAACTGCGCGGGCGCGTCGGCCGTTCGCACCACCAGGCGTACGCCTACCTGCTGGTGACCGACGTGCAATCGCTGACCAAACAGGCGCAGCGCCGCCTGGACGCCATCCAGCAGATGGAGGAACTGGGCAGCGGCTTCTATCTCGCCATGCACGACCTGGAGATCCGCGGCGCCGGCGAAGTCCTGGGCGACAACCAGTCCGGCGAGATGACCGAGATCGGCTTCCAGCTGTACTCGGACATGCTCAACGAGGCGGTGCGTTCGCTCAAGGCCGGCAAGGAGCCCGACCTGGCGGCGCCGCTGGCCACCACCACCGAGATCAACCTGCACGTGCCGGCGCTGCTGCCGGCCGATTTCTGCGGCGATGTGCACGAACGGCTATCTATTTACAAGCGCATGGCCAACTGCAACGTCCAGGACAAGATCGACGACATGCAGGAAGAGATGATCGACCGTTTCGGCAAATTGCCCGATCCCGTCAAGGCCCTGATCGAGACCCACCGCCTGCGCATCGCCGCCAAAACCGTGGGCATCGTCAAGATCGACGCCCATGGCGAAGCGGCCACCTTGCAGTTCATGGCCAAGCCGCCGATCGACCCGATGCGGATCATTGAGCTGATCCAGAAGAACCGCCAGATCAAGCTCAATGGCCAGGACAAACTGAAGATCACCGCCGCCATGCCCGACCTGGCGGCGCGTGTCGCCCAGATCAAAGGCGCCATCAAACAGTTGACCGCATGAGCCTTAACACGTAACTTGGGCACTTAGCCCAAAAAACGCTATCCGCATTTTATGAAGACTGCAAAAAACACCATGAATCTTGTGCTGCAAGGGTTGGACGACTGCAAGGCCAGGCTGGAGCGCATCGCGGCGCTGACGGCACCGACAAACATCACCTGGTTGAACGACCGCGCGCTGCGCTGCGAAGGCATCACCTTCTCGCCGGCGCTGCGCCAGACCATCGAAGTGGCGGCCCAGGCGGCCCAGCTGGACGCCACCTATTCCATCGGCGTGCACAAGATGAGCGAGTTCAAGCTGGTCGCCATGGACATGGACTCCACGCTGATCACCATCGAGTGCATCGACGAAATCGCCGACATGCAGGGCCTCAAGCCGCAAGTGTCCGAGATCACCGAGGCGGCGATGCGCGGCGAGCTCGATTTCTCCGAAAGCCTGAAGCGGCGCGTGGCGCTGCTGGAGGGCCTGGAGGCGTCGGCGCTGGAGCGCGTGTACGACGAGCGCCTGCAGCTGTCGCTGGGCGCCGAGGCGATGCTCAAGGCGGTGCGGCAGGCCGGCCTGAAGACGCTGCTGGTGTCGGGCGGCTTCACATTCTTCACCTCGCGCCTGAAAGAGCGCCTGGGCCTGGACTACACCCACGCCAACGAACTGGAAATCGTCGACGGCCGGCTGACCGGCCGCGTGGTCGGCGGCATCGTCGATGCGGAAGAAAAGAAGCGCACCGTGGAACGCGTGTGCGCGGAGCTGGGCATCTCGCCGTCGCAAGCCATCGTCATGGGCGACGGCGCCAACGACCTGAAGATGATGAGCATCTCCGGCATGTCGGTGGCGTTCCGCGCCAAGCCGGTGGTGCGCGAGCAGGCCAACGTCGCGCTCAACTTCGTCGGCCTGGACGGCATCCTTCCGCTGCTGACCTGATCCCGCCGGCCGCCGGCTCAGTCCTTGCGGCGCGCCACCTGCTCGGGGCCCGACAGGCGCACGCCGGCGACGTTGCCGTTGTCGCGCTGGTCGAACTCCACCCGCAGCCCGCCCCAGCGCGTCATGAACACGCCCTTGCCCGCCGGCTCCAGCTCCACCTCGGGGCCGCCGTTCATTTGGGCGTACAGCTTCCTGCGATGCTGCGTGACGGTCAAGGTGCGGCCGTCGGCCAGGTCGTACTGGCCCCTGAACTCTTGCAAGTCGGTCTCGCGTTGCGGTTTCTCGGCAGCGCCGGCGGCGCCGGCCATGCAGCAGCCCAGCATCAAAGCCCACACAAAAGTACGCATGATATGTCCCATCCCGGTCGATATCGCCATCGCTCATAAGGTGGATGGCAATACGATCACTCTAGACAAGAGAGCCATCTTTTGCACGGGACATCCGACGAACCGCGCGCGCCGCCGGACGAACCGTCGTTTTGCGGCGATGAAGGGAATGCCAAACACAAAAGCTGACTAAAATGCTAACATCGGCATTTACCTACCGCTTCCTCGCTCCATGACCCGCTTCCTGCTTTGCGCGACCCTGCTGACGTCCGCCGTTTCCATCCACGCGGCCGAGTGCCGCTACACCGAGCTGGCCGCGCTGGACATCGGCGTGGACCGGCGCTTTTCCGACACGCCCTACCTGGACGCGCAAATCAACGGCAAGTCGGTGCATATGCTGATCGACACCGGAGCCTTCAAAACCCTGCTGACGCGCGCTGAACTCGACCGCCAGCAGGTCACACTCACCCGCACGCGCGAGATCGTGCACGGCGTGGGCGGACAGGCCTCGATGTTTTCCGCCCGTCCGAATGAAGTGGTCATCGGCCCTTCGCGCGTGAGCCAGACCTTGTTCCCGGTGGTCGAGGGCTTCGACATCCCCGGCTACGGCGGCATCATCGGCGCCGACTATCTGCTGCAGGCGGACTTGGAAATTGCGCTGGCCGACAGGAAGATCAAGTTCTTCCGGGGTGCGGGCTGCGACGACAAGGCCCTGGCCTACTGGGACGCCAACGCGCTGGACGTGCCGCTGGATATCCCATCCGGCGACAGCCGCGCCATGGTTCCGGTATCGGTCAACGGCACCAGGTTGACGGCGCTGATCGACACCGGCGCGGCCGTATCGGTGATCAACCAGAACACCGCCGAGCGGCTGGGCTTCGACCCCGCTTCCGCCAGCGCCGTCAAGGGCGGCAAGCTGCGAGGCGTCAACGGCAACAGCAGGCAATCCTGGATTGCGTCGTTCGACAGTTTCGCCATCGGCGAGGAAAAGATCGCCAGTCCGCGCATCATCGTCCTGGAACAGGTAGGGGGCGACCTCTCCAGCCGGGGACACCAGATGATCCTGGGCCGCGACTTCCTGCGCGCCCACCATGTGCTGCTGTCGCCACGGCAGCAGCGTTTCTACTTCTCGTATCTGGGCGGGCCGGTATTCGCGGCCTCGCAGGCAAAGGAAAAGCCATGAACGACCAGTGCAGAACGACGAGCCGGGCGGCGGCGATTGGGACGGCTACCAGATGGGGGCGCCGCGCCAATCGAAGGTCATGATCGGCTCACTGAGGCTTCGGTGGACGGATGCCGGTGTACTGCGCCGACGCCAGCTTCCACTTGCCGCCTTCGTTCACCGCGACATAGCCGGCGCGGAAGGCGAAGTTCCGCTTCTCCGCATTGACCGTCGCGCTGCCACTCAGCTTGACGAGGATGGTGCCGGTGTTGCCGAACACCTGGATCGACGGCTCGGTCACCTCCATCGTCGGCGCCTCGCGCTTGTTGGCAGGCAGGTAGAAGCCCAGCACCTTCTCGCGCGGGTCCACCTCGCCGATCGGAGAGACCTCGTAGAAATCGCGGGTGACGATGGCGTCGATCTTCGACGGCTCGAAATCGCGCTGCGCCTCGGTGTAGGCCTGCACCAGTTTCAGCAACTGCTGCTGCGGCGCGGCTTCCTGCGCATGCAGCTGCAACGAGGCCAGGGCGATGGTCGCCATTAAGACGGATTTGAATTTCATATCGACTCCTTAGTGTGCTTAGTGTGGTGCGGATGCCGAGGCGTCCGCATTGGTGAGCGCCGGCGCGGCTTCGGCAACGCGCGGCAGGCGCATGTTGCGGCCGCCCTGCATCAGCGTCACCGCCTCCACCTTGCCGGCCGCGTCGCGATTGAGCTCCAGTTGCGCATCGATCTTGCGCAGGAATAGCCGGTCCGCCGACTCGGCGTAGATCGGCAGCGCATCCTGCCCTTGCAGCTGCGTCGTCATGCCGCCGTTACTGGCGCGCAGCCACAGGCGGCGGCCATCCGGCATGGTGTAGGTGCCGGCGATGGCGGCCATCTGCTCCGCCGACAAGGCGATGTCCTTGCGTTCGGACGGCAGCACGTACGTGGCGCCACGCGCGGTCGCGGTCAGGCCGGCGGTCAACCCTTCCAGCTGGCTGCCCTGGAAGTTACTGAGCACGATCACGCTGATCTTGTCGTCCATGCGGTAATGCACCTCGGTGGCGAAGCCCGGAATGCCGCCGCCGTGGCCAACCTCCTTGCCGCCATCCTTCTGCTGGATGCCCAGGCCGAAACCATAGCCGGAATGATAAGGCGTCGTCATCGCCTCCAGCGAGGCCGGCGACAGCAGCTTGCCCTCATACAGCGCGCGCTGCCAGCGCAGCAGGTCGCCGGTGGTCGAGTACAAGGCGCCGGCGCCCTGCGGCACGCTCATGTTGATGTAGCTGGCGTTGGTCACGCCGCTCTTGCCGCGCGCATAACCGGCGGCGCGGTTCGGCAGCACGGTGGCGTTCCAGTCGTAGCCGCTGTCCTTCATGCCGAGCGGGTCGAAGATATTCTTGCGCAGGAAGGCGTCGTAGCTCTCGCCGCTGACCTTCTCGATCAAGGCGCCCAGCAGCACATAGCCGGTGTTGCTGTAGTTGAAGCGGGAGCCGGATTCGAATTCCAGTGGCTGGTCCTTCACCAGCGCCACCACCTCCATCGGCTTCTTGGAGAACGGCTCGATCGATTCGTATTCCTTCGCCGCCGTGAAATTGGGAATGCCGGACGTGTGGTTAAGCAGCTGGAAGATGGTGATCTTGCTCCACGCGGCAGGCAGGTCGCTGAGATATTTGCCGACCGGATCGGTGACACTCAGCTTGCCGCGCTCCTGCAGCAGCAACACGCTGGCGGCGGTGAACTGCTTGGTCACGGAGCCGAGCCGGAACTTGGTGCTGGGCGCGTTGGGGATGTTCCATTCAAGGTTGGCGGAGCCGTAGCCCTTGTCCAGCAAGACCCGGTCGCCTTTGGCCACCAGCACCGTGCCGGAAAAATGATCGTTGGCGACCGCCGTATCGACCAGCGCCTCCAGGCGCTTCAGGTCCTGCGCCTGCACTGCCCCGCCGAACAGCAGGGCCGTGGCAACGCCTGCGGACAGCATCCACTTGCGATGTTGCGACATATTTTCTCTCCCGTTGCGGATCGCTCTCAAATGGCGATCAACCGCCGTATGCTGCCATCAACTTATTTTTTTCGCAATCGCTTTATTTCATCTTCAGGGCGGCGATCAGGCCATCGGAGGCGTCTTCGATATAGTCCAGCACCAGGTCGAAACCGCGCCCGCCGCCATAGTACGGATCGGGCACCACGTCGGAATCGCTGCGGCTGGCGTGCGCCATGAACAATCCCAGCTTGTGCCGGTGGCGCGGCGGACACGCCGCTTCCAGCAGGCGCAGATTGTCGTGGTCCATCGCCAGCACGTGGTCGAAGTTTTCAAAGTCGGAGGCCGCCACCTTGCGCGAACGTTGCGCGGACAAGTCATAGCCGCGGTTGGCCGCATGCTCCATCGAGCGCGCGTCCGGCGGCTCGCCGACGTGGTAACCATGCGTGCCGGCCGAATCGATGACGAGGCGGTCCGCCAGGCCGGCCGCCGCGGCGCGATGGCGGAACACGCCCTCCGCCGTGGGCGAGCGGCAGATATTGCCCATGCAGACAAACAGCACCGAAGTTTTCGCAGCCACGCCGGCTCCTTATATAATCAACATGATTGTATTTTATCGACTTTACTTCGCAGCCGCCGGCGCGCCGGCAAAATAAATGAGCCTCCCCAACGACCCGTCACCCCGCGCGGAATACGCGCGCCGCATGAACCGCGTGCTGAACTACATCGACACCCATCTGGACCAGCCTCTCGAACTGGCGCAGCTGGCCGACGTCGCCAACTTCTCGCGTTTCCACTTCCACCGCATCTTCCAATCCTGGATGGGCGAAACGCTGGGCGACTACGCGCGCAGGCGCCGGCTGGAAAAGGCGGCCTTTCGCCTGAGCTGCACGCCGCCCGAGTCGGTGCTGGAAACGGCGCTGGCCACCGGCTTCGGTTCCGGCGAAGCGTTCGCGCGCGCCTTCAAACTCAAGTTCGGCTGCACGCCGACCGAGTGGCGCCGCGACACGCGCGCGCGGCTGGCGTCGCAGGCGCTGGGCGGCGCTCGAGGCGCGGACAGCAATCTGGATCAGGTGTTAAGCAAGTACGATCAGACGCCGCAAACCGGCATCGGCGACGATGACATCTCCAACAACCAATCAGGAGATTTCAACATGGACGTTAAAGTGATCGACTTGCCCGCCGCGCGCGTTGCCTACCACCGCCACATCGGTCCTTACGGCCCGGCCATCGGCGCCTTCTGGGGCCGCGTGGCGGGACCGTGGGTGCAGTCGCATGGCCTGGGCCAGGCGCTGTGCTATGGCGTCGGCTACGACGACCCGACCGTCACGCCCGCCGACAAATGCCGCTACGACGCTTGCGTGACCGTGCCGGATAATTTCAACGCCACCGGCTCGGCCGACATCACCACCCTGCCCGGCGGCCGCTATGCCGTCGGCCGCTACGAAGGCCAGACCGCCGACATCGCCGACGCCTGGACCTGGATGACGCGGAACTGGCTGCCGTCGAGCGGCTTGCAGTGCGACGACCGCCCCTGCTTCGAAATGTTCAGGCCAGACCTGGCGTTCAATCCGCAGACCGGCGCCATGACCTGCGACATCTGCATTCCCGTTCGTCCACTGTAAGGAACAAGACATGATGCATGTATGCGGCTGTCGCCTGGTCGACATCGACGACGCGGTACAAGGTGCGGTGGTACCGCTGGCGTTGCTGTATCCCGCCGATGGCGTCGAAACGGCCGAACACTTCGGCCCATACACGCTGGATGTCGCCAGGGATGCGCAGCCGGCCGCCGGCGCGCATCCGCTGGTGGTCATCTCGCATGGTAACTCCGGCACGCCGTGGGCCTACCGAGAGCTGGCCAAGCATCTGGTGCTTGCCGGCTTCGTGGTGGCGCTGCCCGCGCACACGGGCAATACGCGGCACGACAACAGCTTGGTCGGCACCGCCGCCAACCTTGCCAACCGCCCGCGCCACATCGCGCTCGCCATCGACGCGGCGCTGGCCGATCCGGTTTTGCGCGACCACTTAGCCAGCGACGGCGTGGCTGTCATCGGTCATTCGATCGGCGGCTACACGGCGCTGGCGGTGGCCGGCGGACAGCCTTGGTCCGGCCCCCGCGAGAGCAAGGGCGGCCAGCCGCAACCGGTTCCCGTGCGGGCAGACCCGCGCGTGCGTGCGCTGGTGCTGCTCAATCCCGCCACGCCCTGGTTCATCCCCGGCTCGCTGCAGGCGGTGCATGTGCCGATACTGATGCTTACCGGCGAAAAGGACGACCTCGCGCCGGCCGAACACGCGGAACGGGTCATCCACGGCGTACGCGATGCGGCACTGGTCGAGCACCGCGAGATCGCCGGCGCCGGCCATTTCTCCTTCATGAGCAAATTCCCGCCCGAGATGACGCGGCCGAACTTCAAGCCCTCGCAGGATCCGCCGGGCTTCGACCGCGCGGACATCCAGCCGGAGCTGTTTGCCGACGTGACCGCGTTCCTTCAGCGGACCTTGCCCAGCAAGCGCAGCGCCTGACGCAAGCCGTCGACGATGACCTGGCAGGCCAGTCGCCGGCTGGCCTGGTCCCGCGCCCGCAACGCAAACCGCGTGATCCTTAGTGCGGCTATACTGTAAACCGTTACTCAACCGAAGGAGTGATCATGTCGCAAGAACTGGTTCTCGACGGCCGTCTAGACTCGGCAAAAACCACCGCCTGGTGGCTGTATGTCGTCCATGCGGTCAGCTTCCTGTTTTCGCTCGGCCTGTTTTCCGTCATTCCGCTGGCGATCAACTACATACAGCGGCCCGACACCGCCGGCACCTTCGTCTACAGCCACCACAGCTGGATGATCCGTTCGTTCTGGTGGTACGTGGTCTTCGTGGTCGTGGGCGCGCTGCTGTTCGCCACCATCATCGGCATCCCGCTGGCCTATCTGGTCTGGCTGGGCGCGTGGCTGTGGAAGGCCTATCGCCTGATCAGCGGCGTGCAGCGGCTCAACCGCAACGAGCCCGCCGCCGACTGATTCTTACACAATAGCCTTCAGCGCTTCGACCAGCTTGGTGCACTCCTCGTCCGTGCCGATGGAGATGCGCAGGAACTGGTCGATGCGCGCCTGCTTGAAGTGGCGCACAAGGATCGCGCGTTCACGCAGCCCTGCCGCCAACTGCGCTCCGTCGCGTTGCGGATGGCGCGCGAAGATGAAATTGGCCGCCGATGGCAGCACCTCGAAGCCCAACGCCTGCATCTGCACGGTCAACCATGCGCGCGTGGCGATGATGGCGTGCGAGGTCTGCTCCATGTAGGCTACGTCGTCCAGCGCGGCCACCGCGCCGGCCTGCGCGACCTGCCCCAGCGGATAGCAGTTAAAGCTGTTCTTCACACGCTCCAGGCCCGCGATCAGGTCGGGATGGCCGACCGCAAAACCCACCCGCAGCCCGGCCAGCGAACGCGATTTGGACAGCGTCTGGATCACCAGCAGATTGTCGTAGCGGCCCAGCAGCGCGATGGCGCTTTGGCCGCCGAAGTCGACGTAGGCCTCGTCGATCGCCACCACCTGATCCGGATGCGCGGCCAGCAGCGCCTCGATCCGCTCCAGCGGCAAGGCGATGCCGGTCGGCGCGTTGGGATTGGCGATGATGATGGCGCCGCACGGCTGCCTGTAGTCCTCGACATCGATCTCGTAACGCTCGTTCAGCGGCACCTGCACCGCCTTGATGCCGTACAAGCTGCAATAGGTCGGGTAGAAGCTGTAGCTGATGTCGGGGCAAAGCAGCGGCAGCTCGTGCTTGAGCAAGGCGTGGAAGGTGTGCGCCAGCACCTCGTCCGAGCTGTTGCCGACGAAGACCTGCTCGCGCGTCAAGCCGAAACGGCGCGCCACGGCATCCTTCACCACCGCGTTGGCCGGATCGGAATACTTGCGCAACTGGTCGCCGACCGCCGCCTGCATGGCCGCCACCGCCTTGGGCGACGGGCCGTACGGGTTCTCGTTGGTGTTCAGTTTGACGAGGCCGGGCATCTGCACCTGCTCGCCCGGCGTGTACGGCGTCAGGCCGTGGACCACGTCACTCCAGAAGCGGCTCATTGCAGCGCTCCCAGTGCGCGCTCGATGTCCGCGATCAAATCGTTGACGTCCTCCAGGCCGACGTTGAAGCGCACCAGCACACCCTTGTCCTGCCAGTTCTTGCGCATGTTCCGGATACGGTAAGGCATCACCAGGCTGTTGGCGCCACCCCAGCTGTAGCCTATCTTGAACAGCTTGAGGGCATCGACAAAGCGGTCGGTCTGCTCCTCGGTGTAGCGCTCATCGAACAGCACGGAGAACAAGCCGCCGGCACCGGTGAAGTCGCGCTTCCACGTTTCGTGGCCGGGGCAGTCGGTGAAGGCCGGATGCAGCACCCGCGTGATCTCCGGGCGCGCCTGCAGCCAGGCCGCCAGCTTGCGCGCCGCCGCGTCGTGCGCGTCGAAGCGCAGGCGCATGGTCGGCAGGCCGCGCGCGACCAGGTAGGCGTCGTCGGCGCCGACGCCCATGCCCAGCCGCATGTGCGCGAGGCTGAGCCGCTCGTGCAGCGCCGGGTCGCGCGTGATGACGGCGCCCATCAGCACATCCGAGCCGCCGGACTGGTACTTGGTCAGCGCCTGCATGATGATATCGACGCCCAGCTCGAAGCCGCGCAACGCCAGGCCGGCCGACCACGTGTTATCCAGCGCGACCACCACGCCCCGTTCATGCGCCGCCTTGCAGATGGCCGGCAGGTCCGGCACCTCCATCGACACCGACCCCGGCGCCTCGGCCCAGATCAGCTTTGTGTTCGGCTGGATCAGCGCGGCGATGCCTTCGCCGATCAGCGGATCGTAGTAGCGCGCGGTGATGCCGAAATCGGCCGACAACCAGCGCCCCAGCTCCTGGTTGGGGTTGTAGACATTCTCGGGCAACAGCACATCGTCGCCGGACTTGAGCAGCGCGAAGTCGACCATGGCGATGGCCGCCAGTCCGCTCGGCGCCAGTAGGCAGTATTTGCCGTCCTCGATCTCGGCCAGGCGGGCTTCCAACGTGAAAGTGGTCGGCGTGCCATGCAGGCCGTAGGTATAGGCGTTCTTCTCTTTCCAGTCGCCCGACCGCATGGCCGCCACGTTCTTGAACAGCACCGTCGAGGCATGGTGGATGGCGCCGGGGAAAGCGGCGAAGCCTTCCGGGGCCTGGTAGTCGGTGTGTACGAGCGTGGTCTGGGGGGATTTTTTGATAGTCATGGCCCGATTATAAACGCTTTGCGCGACCGGCCCGGGACCCGGATTCAGGCGTTACAAAGCACGTATTTGTGACAGCAGCCAGCGACTATAGTTCATTAGGGACAGGCCAGGCACTTTTGATACGCCTCAAACGCCAGCCCGCGCGCACCGTTAAGTTAGTGCTCATGCCCGCAATCGAATTCGTGTCCACACCACCTTTTCAAGGAGACCATCATGTCGAAACCCACCCCGTATCAAGATCACGAGTTAAAGCTGAGCCTCACCGAGGAACAGCGCAAGGAGCTCACCCACTTCATCGCCAGCCACGGCCGCATCAAGATGGATATCGACCTGCTATTCGAAGGCGATGTCTCGGCCAAGGCCGTCGCCCCTGTTGCCGTGTTGGTCGGCAACGCCATCTGACCGGCAGCGAGGCGCGCATGGTCCCGGACGTCCGCATCCGTCAAGAAGACTTCGGATTCATCCTGGCTTTCGGCACGGGCGAAATCGGACTGTACCGCCATGCGGTCGCGGAAGCCCTGCTGCAGGGCGCGACGCGGGAGGCGCTGGAGCCATATCGCCTGCCGTCCATACCGGTCAGGGACGAGTTCCACCTGAGCGCGCCCCTCATCGTCTGGTTCGAGATTACCCGCGCCTGCAACCTGAGCTGCCGGCACTGCTATATCGAGGCCGGCAAGCCCAGGGACCACGAGTTGTCGACACCGGAGATCTTCGACGCCCTCGAACAGATGAAGGCGGCGGGCGTGTTCGCCCTGGTGCTGGTCGGGGGCGAACCGATGATGCATCCGGATTTCCTGGCCATCGTCAATCACGCCCACCAGCTGGGTTTCGTCATTTCGATCGCAACCAACGGCGGCTACATCACACAGGAGCTCATCGACCGCCTGCCGCGCAAGGAATGCGTGGTGAGCGTCAGCGTCGACGGCACGGCGAACCACAAGGAATTGCGGGTGCGCTCCACCTGGGACGAGGTGCGCGAACGCATACTGCTGCTGCGCAGGAATGGCATCCCGACCGCCATCATGTCGACCCAGACGGCGGGCAATGTGCACGAGCTGGAGGCGCTGCTGGACTTTGCGCGCGAGCACCAGTGCTTCTTCGGCTCGACACCCATGAGCCCCATCGGGCGCGGCAAGTTCTTCCCGCAGTACCAGCCGCAATCGAACATCGTTGAAGAATCCGCCCGCCTGTACATCGCCGACAAGCACCACGACCAGACGATGAACGACACCGTCGGGCTGTGCGTGGCCAAGTTCCTTGACGAGTGCCACAACATCGCGAAGGCGACCGGCCGCGAATTCTGCGGCGTGGCGATGGCCTACCTGATGAGCGACGGCGGGCTCTACCCCTGCTCGATCTGCGCGTCGAACGAGAAGTTCCGCGCCGGCAGCCTGCGCGAGCAATCGTTCCAGACGCTGTGGCGCGATTCGTTCAAGGACATCCGCCAGTTCACCTACGACAAATTCAAGGAATGTCCGAACTGCGAGCTGTCGCGCGATCCCTACTACTGCACGTCGCGCTGTGCCGTGATGGCCGAACGCTATACCGGTGATCCGCTGGGTTGCGGCTCCACCTCCTTCGTCAAGGCCAGCCTCAAGCGACGCACCGAATTGCTGCAAAGCGAGTTTCCCGGCATACCGGGTGGCGCATGAACGGCAGCGGCGCGCGGCGGATCATCCCCGTCATCACCGGCATCGGCCACGGGCAGACCGAACTGTCCGCGTACGACGACGCGCTCTGGAGAACGGGCATCGGCAATTTCAACGTGATAGCGCTCTCCAGCGTGATCCCGCCGGGATGGGAGCCGGCGCTACAGCAAGAGCCGGACGTGCGCCAGGTGTGGGGCAACCGCCTCTACGTGGTGCAGGCGGCCGCGTCCTCCGGCGGGCATCGGGAAACCGGCCTGGCGGCGGGCATCGGCTGGGCCATCTTCGACCATGGCGGCGGCGTATTCGTCGAGCACCACGGGGAAGCAGCCGATGCCGCCAGCGCGTTGCGGGCGGTCGAGCACGACATCGAACTGTCGATCGCCGACTTGTGCGAGCGCCGGGGCGCCGCGCCGGCCAGGCAGGGCAAGGCGACCATCGCGGCCACGGCCAGCCGGCCTTGCTGCGTGCTGGCCGTCGCCGTTTTCCAGCAAGAAGACTGGTGAAAGGAAGAGCCATGCCCAACGCGCCCTGCCGCAATCAGCCGATCGCCTACGACGACCATGGCAACATCCCGCTCGATGTTCCTTTCCGCAAGCTGCGGCCGCAGGACATCAGCCTCTATCTGCAACTCGACACCACGGTGGGCCGCAAGACCTGCCGCCAGGCGTGCGCGCACTGTTTTTATATCAATCAGCCGGCGGCCGCCAACCGCTCCATCGACCTGGCCGAAGGCCGCGACATCATGGACGGCCTGGCGGCGCAGGGCTACCGCGTCTTTCCCATGATCTCCGACAGCTTTGGCAGGGACGGCACATTCCTGCGCCTGTTCGGCGACTCGCACAACCGGGACTTCCACCAGGAAGCCAGTCGCAGGGCCACCAAGACCATGCAACGCGGCGACATGTGGACCAGCGGCGCGCCGCTGCTCGATGACCAGTGGCAGGAGTATTTGTGGACCGGCATCGAGAACGGCTTCGGCAACGTCACCATCACGTTTCACGGCGTCCTGGACCACGATCTGGAGTTGCTGCCGCCGGAAGACTATCCGATCAAGGGTGTGTTCGCCGGCCGCGACTGCGAGCGCGTCATCGCACGCATCCATGCGTTCAACGACGCGCTACAGGACGGCGCCGCCTGCCGCGCGGAGCGCATCCCGGCGCATCTGCTGGCACCGCTTGATATCAATATCGGAGTCACGGTCGGCAAGCACAACCACAGCCGGGAGCATCTGCTGCGTTACACAGCCTACTTTGCCCGGCTGGGCATTTCAGTGCTGCGGTTTAACGCCTTCCACGATCACGGCGGGCGGCTGCCGCAGCTGCCGTTGACAGCAGCCGAACGCGCGCAATGGTATAGAGACCTGAAATGGGTGCATGAAAACGTCCCGCTGGATTTTCAGCTCGGCGTCGACGAGGATTTCGGCAGCAGCGGCGTTGACGCCATGGGTTTCCCGCCGCATGTGGGGTGGTGCCGCGCCGGCCAGCAGCTGTTCGCCATCGTCCCGGATCCGCCGACAACCGTCGCGTCCGGAGACTCCGGCCGCACCGAACACATCGGATCGATAGCCGCCTGCGTCGATGCCTTCCACCCCATCGTCGGCAAATTGATACGGCATACGCCCGCCGCCGGCGGCAGGCCGGGCTACACGCTTGAATTCTTCCACGACGTGATCGAGAAGCTGCAACGCAAGCGCCTGGACGGCAGCTACCGCGACGGCTGCTTCGCGCCGGAGATGTTATCCAGCAAAGCTGTATTCATCACCTCCGCGCGCTAGCCAGGCGCTTACTGCGCCTCGCCCCACAGGTCGTGGGCGTCGGACGTGGTGATCTTCACGTCGACGAACTGGCCGACGGCCAGCTTCTTGTGCGGCTCGTACGGCGGCTTGACGTACACCACGCCGTCGATTTCCGGCGCGTCGGCGCTGGAGCGGCCCACGCCGCCGCTGCGGTTGACTTCATCGATCAGCACGCGCACGGTCTTGCCGACCTTGGCCTTCAGGCGCGCTTTCGAAATCTCTTCCTGCAGCAGCATCACGCGGCCGCGGCGCTCTTCGCGCACTTCTTCCGGCACCGGATTGGCCAGTTCGTTGGCGGTCGCGCCTTCCACCGGGGAGTAGACGAAGCAACCCAGGCGGTCGATCTGCGCTTCCTTCAGGAAGTCCAGCAGGTATTCGAATTCGGCCTCGGTCTCGCCAGGGAAGCCGGCGATGAAGGTCGAACGGATGGTCAGGTCCGGATTCATCGCGCGCCAGGCCTGGATGCGGTCCAGGTTTTTCTCGCCGCTGGCCGGACGCTTCATGCGCTTCAGTACATCGGGATGCGCGTGCTGCATCGGGATGTCCAGGTAAGGCAGCACGTGCTCGCCCATCATCGGAATGACCTGGTCGACGTGCGGATACGGATAGACGTAGTGCATACGCACCCACGCGCCGTACGACTTGGCCAGCTCGCCCAGCGCTTCCATCAGCTGCGTCATGTGGGTCTTGACCGGACGGCCGTTCCAGAAGCCGGTGCGGAACTTGACGTCCACGCCATAGGCCGAGGTGTCCTGCGAAATCACCAGCAGTTCCTTGACGCCGGACTTGAACAGGTTCTCCGCTTCCAACAGCAGCTCGCCGATCGGGCGCGACACCAGATCGCCGCGCATCGACGGGATGATGCAGAACGAGCAGCGGTGGTTGCAGCCTTCGGAGATCTTCAGGTAGGCGTAGTGCTTCGGCGTGAGCTTGATGCCCTGCGCCGGGATCAGGTCGAGGAAAGGCTCGTGCGGCTTGGGCAGGTGCAGGTGGACCGAGTCCATCACCTCGGCCAGCGCGTGCGGGCCGGTCACGGCCAGCACCTTCGGGTGCACCTTCATGATGATGTCGTCGCCGGCGGCGTCTTTTTTCGCGCCCAGGCAACCGGTCACGATCACCTTGCCGTTTTCGGCCAGCGCTTCGCCGATGGCGTCCAGCGATTCCTGCACGGCGGCGTCGATGAAGCCGCAGGTGTTGACGATGACCAGATCGGCGCCGTCATAGGACTTGGCCGTCTCGTAGCCTTCGGCACGCAGTTGGGTCAGGATCTGTTCGGAGTCGACCAACGCCTTGGGGCAGCCGAGCGATACGAAGCCGACTTTAGGCGCGGGGGCGCCGGCTGCGGGCTTGGGGAGACGGGAGAGTGGTTGCGATTGCATGATAGGTTGCTTTATACGCCATGAAAATTACGAGCAATCGAGCATTATACCCCATTCGCCATAGGGAGATCATGCTAGGATAGAGGCTAACCCAGTGGCCCGCATCGGCGCTGCATCCATCACCCAGTTCAGGAGAATTCGTGGCAACGCTGAAAGACGTCGCAGTGCTCGCCGGTGTAGGCATGTCGACGGCATCGCGCGCCATTTCAGGCGCCGGGCCGGTATCGGCCGAGGCGATGAAAAAAGTCCAGGCCGCGATTGAACAGCTCAACTTCCGCCCCTCCTCCATCGGCCGCTCGCTGTCGGCCAAGTCGCTGGGCATGATCGGGATCTTCACGCCGTCGTTCTTCGGCGCCTACTACGGCACCATCCTCAAACAGACCGACTTCGAACTGCGCGCCATGCGCCGCCACGTGGTCGTGGCCACCGGCTGCGGCGACGGCACGCCGCGCGACGAGGCACTGGAAGCGGTCAAGTTCCTGATCGGCCGCGATTGCGACGGCATTGTGGTGCTGGGCCACGACCTGCACGACGAGGACCTGATCGCGCTGCAGAAGATGAATCCGAAAATAGCTTTCCTCAACCGCCGCAGCACGCAGGTGCCGGAGGCCTCGTTCTGCCCCGATCATTTTCACGGCGGCGAACTGGCGGCGCGCACCTTGCTGCAAGCGGGCCACCGCGAACTGGCGGTGATCTCCGGCCCGGCAGCCACGTCGGACAACACCGAGCGGCTGGACGGCTTCTTCGCCGAGCTGCGGCGCAACGGCATCGAGCGTTCAACGGTGCGCCTGATCGAATCGGACTTCTCGCGCGAGGGAGGCTTCGGCGCCACGCAGCAGTTGATCACCGAAGGCACCAAGTTCACGGGCCTGTTCTGCGCCAACGACGAGATGGCGGTCGGCGCCCTGTCCTGCTTCCACCGCGCCGGCGTCGACGTGCCGGGCCAGGTCTCCGTCATCGGCTATGACGACGACTACTCGGCCGAATACACATCGCCGGGACTGACCTCGGTCCACATCCCGATGGAACAGCTGACGCAGAACGCCGTGCGCTGGCTGCTCAACCTGTGCTACGGCACCCGGCACGAAATCGTCCGCGACTTTCCGGTCACCGTGACGATGCGCGGCTCCGTGGGCGCCCCCAGCCGCATCGCCGCGTGACAATTCGCTACATTTGCAAAAGAAACATGCAATAAAATAAACGTCTCAACCTATTGGAGTATTTTCTAAAAGGACGACGTGATGGCCAGCAGATGGATACTTGGAAAAATCAGCACTGCGGTCACGCCATCCATGCGTGCCATGGTCAGGGTCACGCCCCAGGCACAGATCGCCCAGAAAAAGAAAGACAGGTTGTGGCGCTGGTACGCTCACCAGGTACTGGATGCGTCGACTTACTGGTCGACGCGGTTTTGGGGAGTCAGAGACACCACATCGACAGCCGAACAAGCATATGCGCGCCACGGCAATCATCAGATCGCAGGCACCCATCGGGCCCACCATGTTTCTCGTTCCGACATCGGCAAGGCTGTAAACGACTACCTCACCAAAGTCACCTCGATAGAGACCCTGCTTGACCAGATCGGAACACTGTATCTGACAAGTTGGCAGGACGTCTGGGTTACCCCGCGCATCTTCTGGATTTGGGGGCAATGGTCCAATGCGATTGGCAAGACATTCCGGTTGGGAATGGCGCAGTTCCTTAACTTGCCGATGGCCGATCAGGAAATACTGGCCGAGCGGCTGATCGCGGTGTTGGAAAGGTCCGTAGCCAACATGCGCGTGGGCCATTCAGCCACCGACAGGCAGCTGGGACACGCCCTGGCGCCGAGGGTACATCGCGGTCAGTACGACATGCTGGCGCGCCTGATCGCGGCGATTAACAAGGAAAACCTGAACGTGCCGCGATTGACCTTCGAGACCACGGTAGTGGAGGCCGTCTGGAACGCACACTTTGCGCGACACCCGCGACATGCCACCGGCAAAAACGTCTTCGTCGTTGACCAGGTATTTCTTGGCCCCACCCAAAACGGGATCTACCTATCGGAGGATGTTCCTTCCGCGAATAACCTCTTCCACGTAATCACCCTTCCCCGACGCTATCCGCTCAAAATCGGCACGAACGACTACGGCTACGTCATCCGCGGATCGCGGGCAATCCTGCATCTTGCGGCGGCGATCTTCATATTGAGCGGTTTCATTCAGCTCGGAATGGGAGTGACGAATATGGCCTGGCCAAAAGAGTTCGAAAAGGATGACACCGAGTGAGTTCGTCCTGCGCCGCCGTCAAAGCCGCTGTTCGCTGGCCCCGTCGAACAGCGACACGCGCTGGGTGCGGATCGAGAAGCTGAGTTCCTGCTCGGTCTCGATCTGCTGCTGGTCCTGCACGATGCCCGCGACCTGGGTGCCGTGGAAGTCCAGCCACAACACGCGATGCGCGCCCATGGCCTCGACCAGCGACACCGACGCGCATACCGCGCTGTCGGCGCCATCGCAATTGCCGATGTCGATGTCCTCGGGCCGCACGCCCAGCACGCATTCATGCTTGCCGGCCGGCGGCTGCTTGAACGGGTAGTCCGTCACATCGAGCGACAGGTGCTCGTTGCGGAACATCGTGCGCGCGCCCTCTTGCTCCAGCCGGCCCTTGAACAGGTTCATGCCCGGCGAACCGAGGAAGGTGGCGACGAACAGGTTGGCCGGCTCGTTGTAGATGTTGGCCGGCGTGTCGAACTGCTGCACCACGCCGCCCTTCATCACGGCCATGCGCTGCGCCAGCGTCATCGCCTCCACCTGGTCGTGGGTCACGTAGATCATAGTGGCGCCGAGCTGCTTGTGCAGCTGTTTCAGTTCGCGCCGCAGCTCGGTGCGCAGCTTGGCATCCAGGTTGGAGAGCGGCTCGTCGAACAGCATCACATCCGCCTCGCGCACGATGGCGCGGCCGATCGCCACGCGCTGGCGCTGGCCGCCGGACAGGTTGGCCGGTTTGCGCTTCAACAGCGGCCCCAGTTGCAGCATGTCCGACGCGCGGGTGACGCGGCGGGCGATTTCCGCCTTCGGCGTGCCGTTGATGCGCAGGCCGAAGGACATGTTGGCCTCCACGTTCATGGTCGGATACAGCGCGTACGACTGGAACACCAGCGCGATGCCGCGGTCCTTGGGGTCGGCCCAGGTCATGTCCTTGCCGCCGATTTCGATCTGGCCGGAGGTGGTGTCGATCAGGCCCGCGATGGAGTGCAGCAGCGTGGACTTGCCGCAGCCCGATGGGCCGAGCAGCACCACGAACTCGCCGGCTTTCACGTCCAGGTTCAGCGACTCGATCACCTTGTTGCCGCCCAGCTGAATCTGCAAATTACGAATAGCTACGTTAGACATGTTTAACCCTTCACAGCGCCGGAGGCGATGCCGCGCACGAACCAGCGGCCGGAAATGAAATAGAGAGCCAGCGGCACCAGCGACGTCAGGATGGTCGCGGCCATGTTGACGTTGTACAGGCGCTCGCCGGTGGTGGTGTTGATGATGTTGTTCAGCTGGACCGTCATCGGCAGATGCTCGGAGCCGGCGAACACCAGGCCAAGCAGGAAGTCGTTCCAGATGCCGGTGACCTGCATGATGACCGCGACCACGATCACCGGCGTCGACATCGGCAGCATCAGCTGCAGGAAGATGCGCCAGAATCCGCCGCCGTCGATGCGGGCGGCCTTGAACAGCTCCATCGGCAGCGCCGCGTAGTAGTTGCGGAACAGGAGCGTCATCACCGGCATGCCGAAGATGGTGTGGATCAGCACAATGCCGGGCAAGGAACTGAAGAGGTTCACTGCGGCCAGCACGCGCACCAGCGGATACACCATCACCTGCACCGGAATGAAGGCGCCCATCATCAGGATGGCGAACAGCAGCCCCGCGCCGCGTGGGCGCCAGAACGACAGCGCATAGCCGTTCACGGCGCCGATGGCGATCGACAGCACGGTGCTCGGCACCACGATGGCCACCGAGTTCCAGAAGCCGCCGCGTATGCCGTCGCATTCCAGGCCGGTGCAGGCGGATTGCCACGCTTGCAGCCATGGCTCCAGCGTCGCGTGCACCGGCAACGCGAACAGCGTGCCGAGGCGGATCTCTTCCATCGGCTTGACCGACGTCACCAGCATCACGTACAGCGGCAGCAGGAAGAACAGCGCCGCCACGATCAGGAAGCCATACACGCCGATGCGCGCCGGCGTCCATGCCAGCTTGCGGCGCGGCCTGATGGCCGGCTGCGCGGCGATGGTGCTGTCGTTGGCGGCGCCGCCCGGCGCCATGCCTGTTGCCTTGTCCATTACTACCTTTTCGATTTTAACGGCCTGTCCCATCACGCCCCCCTGGCTGCGCGGCGGTTGCGCACATAGTACAGCGGCGCGACGATGGCCAGCACGGTGGCCAGCAGCACGATCGAGGCGGCGGACGCGAGGCCGATATTGGCGCGGCCGAACAGGTAGTCCATGATGAACTTGGCCGGCACCTCGCTGGCCGTGCCGGGGCCGCCCTGCGTCATCGCGACGACGGCGTCGAACACCTTCACCACCATCACGAACAGCAGCACGAAGGCGGTCGACACCGAAGGGCCGAGCATCGGCAGCACGATGCTGACGTAGACGCGCCAGCGCGGGATGCCGTCGATGCGGGCGGCCTTCCACAATTCCTCGTCCACGCCGCGCAGGCCGGACAGCATCAGCGCCATCACCAGCCCCGAGGCCTGCCACACGGTGGCGATGACGATGGTGTAGATCGCCATGTCCTGGTCGACGATCCAGTCGAAGGTGGCGCCGGCGAAGCCCAGCTTGTGCAGCACTTCCTGGATGCCCAGCTCGGGATTGAGTATCCACTGCCAGATCAAGCCCGTCGCCACGAACGACATCGCATACGGATACAGGAAGATGGTGCGCAGCGCGCCTTCGGCCATCACCTTCTGGTCGATGAAGACGGCCAGTAGGAAGCCGATGATCAAACACGCGGCGATGAACAGCACGCCATACACGGCCACGTTTTGCAGCGACAGCAGCCAGCGCTCGTTGTTGAACAGGCGGATGTACTGCGATGCGCCGACAAAATCGCTGGCCGGGAAGGTGCGCGAGCTGCTGACCGACACGCGGGCCGTCCACAGCATCGTGCCCAGATAGGCCAGCAGCACCGTCAACGCCATCGGGATCATGGCGACGTAGGCGGCGAAGGATACGCTTTGACGCTTCTTGGCCATGGCTTATTGATCCTTCAGCGCGCGGGCGAAGGCCTTCTGCGCGTCTTCCGGCGATTGGTTCTTGTTCCAGTAGCTGGTCAGCACGTCCTGCAGCGCGCCGGTGGTGTCGGGCGTCGCCAGCATTTCGGAGTTTGGCAGCTGGCGGCTCTTGTCCTTGATGATAGCCAGGCCCTGCTTCGCGCAGATGTCCAGCGTGGATTCATCGACATCGCCCCGGATCGGGATCGCGCCCTTGCGCGAGTTGAAGGCCACCTGCGCGGCCGGCGAAGTGACCACCGTCGCCAACAGCTTCTGCGCCTTGACGGCGTTGGCGTCGGTGGTTTTCGGGAACACGAAGGCGTCGCCGGCGACGATGTACGGCGCCTTGGGGCCGAAGCCGGGGAAGCAGCCGAAGTCCTTGCCCGCCACCTGCTTGGCCGACGAGAACTCGCCCTTGGCCCAGTCGCCCATGATCTGCACGCCGGCCTTGCCGCTGACGACCATGGCCGTCGCGTCGTTCCAATTGCGGCCCGGCGAGCCGGCATCCACAAAGGCCTTCAGCTTCTTGAAATCGACCAGCACCTGCTTGAAGGCCGGCGACATCACGGCTTTCTGGTCGCGGTCGCGGTACACCTTCAGATACAGGTCGGCGCCGCCCACCATCGCGAAGATGGCGTCGAAGGTGATCTTCTCCTGCCATACCTGGCCGCCGAAAGCCAGCGGCACCAGGCCCGCAGCCTTCAGCTTGGCCAGCTGCGCCAGGAACTCGTCCCAGGTCTGCGGCTCGTTGGTGATGCCGGCTTTTTTATACGCGGCCTTGGAGTAGAAGAACCAGGCCGGCATGTGGATGTCCACCGGCGCGGCGTAGAAGTGGCCGTTGATCTTGATCGCGGCCAGTATCGACGGCGGCATGATCTGGTCCCATTTTCCGGCGGCGGCCACGTCGTCCACGTTGTTGAGCAAACCCTGCTCGACGAAATCGCGGAACTGCTTGGAGGTGTTGAACTGCGCCGCCGTCGGCGCATTGCCGCCGACGATGCGGTTGATGGTGGTGGCGCGCGACTGGTCGGCGCCGGCGATGGCGTTGTCGATCCAGAGTCCACCGGCCTTGTTGTAGGCGTCCGCGAACTGCTTGACGGCCTGGGATTCGCCGCCCGAGGTCCACCAGTGGATCACGGTCGCCTTCAGCGGTGCGGGCGCCTGCGCGCTGGCCGCGCCGCATGCCGCCAGCGTGAGCGCGACGGCGCTCGCCAGTTTTGTAGCCTTAATCATTCTGTCTCCAGTGGGCGTCGAGCGCCCATTTTATTCGGATGGCTGCCGGAAGTTCAATTATTTGCTGTTCCGCTCAGCCAGGAATTGCGTCACCAGTTTGGCGCTGCGTTTCAGCGTGCGCTTCTGGGTCGCGTAGTCCACGTGGATGATACCGAAGCGGCGCTCGTAGCCGAAAGCCCATTCGAAATTGTCCATCAGCGACCAGATGAAATAGCCGCGCACATCGACGCCCTCCTTCACCGCTTGATCCACCGCAGCCAGGTGCCGGTTCAGGAACGAGATCCGGCTTCTGTCATCGACCTCGCCGTCGACCACCTGGTCGTCGGACGCGGTGCCGTTTTCGGTGATGTAAATCGGCGGCAGGTTCGGATAGTCGCGATGGAAGCCGACCAGCAAATGGCGCAGGCCCTCGGGATAGACTTCCCATCCCATCTGCGTGCGCTCCACGCCTTCCAGCTCGACTTCGACATATCCATGCTTGCCGTCGCTGACGACGTTGGTGCGGAAGTAGTAATTGATGCCGAGGAAATCGAGCTTGCCGCCGATGACCTCCATGTCGCCCGCGTGCACCGGCGGTTCGGCGCCGGGCCACAACTCCCACAGCGCGGACGGATAGGACTTCTTCAGCAGTGGATCGAGTATCCAGTTGTTGTGCTGGAGTTCGAACAGCCAGGCCGCGTGCTGGTCTGCGTCGGTCGCGCCGTTGCTGGTGCCGCGGCCGACGTTGGTGACGATGCCCACCTGCGCGGCCGGATCGTTGGCGCGCAGGCGTGCCGCCGCCAGGCCGTGGCCCAGCAGCAGGTGATGCATGGCGCGCGTGGCCAGCGCCACGTCGCACTTGCCCGGCGCGTGATGGCCGGTGCCGTAGCCGTGCATGGCCGAGCACCACGGCTCGTTCAGCGTGGCCCACGCATCGACCAGGCCAGCCAGCTCCTTGCTGATCATGTCGGCGTATTCGGCGAAGCGGTAGGCGGTGTCGCGGTTGGTCCAGCCGCCCTGGTCCTCCAGATGCTGCGGCAAATCCCAGTGGTACAGCGTGACGAAGGTCTTCAAGCCCTTGGCGCGCAGGGCCGTCAGCAGCTTGCGGTAGAAGGCGATGCCCGCGTGGTTGGGCGCGCCGTCCTCCGTCATCACGCGCGGCCAGGCGATCGACAGGCGGTAGGCGCCGACGTTCAGGCTGGCCAGCAGTTCGACATCCTCTTCCCAGCGGTGATAGTGGTCGCAGGCGACGGCGCCGGTGTCGCCTGCCAGCGTCTTGCCCGGCGTGGCCGAGAAGGTGTCCCAGATCGAGGGGATGCGGCCGTCTTCGGCGACGGCGCCTTCGATTTGATAGGCCGCCGTGGCGGCGCCCATCAGAAACTCCTTGTTCCAGAGGACCGAACCGGCCGGCGGGGAAAACGTCTCTTCCAGTGCAACGGATGCATAGCCTGCCACAACAACTCCTTCATCTGATCGTCAAGTGGAAGCGTTTCCACATCAGTTGTCGATAGTACTACCGAAGAAATTCAAGTGTCAAAGAAATTCTGGAGTTTTTGTAACTTGGCTACAAAAACGGCACAGCGACCGAGGTGGCTGTGCCGTTTTGATGACCGCGAACGGTGAAGGATTACTTCTTGTCGGTCGGCGGTACGCCGGGCACGAACGGGAAGGTGCCGAAGATGTTCTTGCTCTGGTTTTGCATCTGTTCCTGCATCTGCACGAACAGGCTCTTGCTCTGGTCGATGTAGTTGTTCATCATGCCCTGCATCATCGGGCCCTGGACGTTCATGAACTGGGTCCACATTTCAGGGCTGAAGGGCTTGCCTTCCAGGCCGCCGACCGCGCTGCCGGTGAACTTGCGCTGGATGTCGGTGAAGGCCTGCACGTTCTTTTCCAGGTACGAGCCCATCATGCCCTGCATGGCGTGGCCGTAGAAGCGGATGATCTGCGCCAGCACGTCGCTGGAGAACATCGGCGCGCCGCTGGCCTCTTCTTCCAGGATGATCTGCAGCAGGATGCTGCGGCTCAGGTCTTCGTTGGTCTTGGCGTCGACCACGGTGAATTCTTCGTTGTCCAGCACCAGCTGCTTGACGTCCGTCAGCGTGATGTAGGAACTGGTCTGCGTATCGTACAGACGGCGGTTCGGGTATTTTTTGATCAGACGGTCAGCATTTTTTTTCGCACTACTCATCACAAGTCCACTTATTGCGCCGCAGCGCGTACTCTAACAATTCGAAAAAAAAGCGAACTTCGGTCCGCTTTCCCACTAGCCTACTATTCCTATTATAGAGGGGAAAAAGCAGATCTTGCACAATCTGATATAACTTTTAGGTTTTATTGCAACGCAACCAATTTTACAGATCGACAATACCGTGCTTTTCCCCCGCCGACATCAATCGGCGCGCACCTTCACGTAGCGGCCGGGCGCCGGTTCGATGGCTTTGTAGCGGGCATTGCCCGGCTTGGCTTTCGGCTTGACATCCTTGCCGCCGTGCTCGGCCAGGAACTTGGCCCATTCCGGCCACCAGCTGCCGGGGTTCTCGGTGGCGCCGGCCATCCAAGCCTCGCCGTCCTGCGGCTTGGCGGCGGCGCGGCCCAGCGGCTTGTCGTTGGTCCAGTAGCTGCGCTTGTTCTTCACCGGCGAGTTGATCACGCCGGCGATGTGGCCGGACGCGCCCAGCACGAAGCGGTTGGCCTTGACCTTGCCCGGGTTGAGGATGTTCATCGAACCGAAGGCCGACATCCACGGCACGATATGATCCTCGCGCGAACCGTAGATGAAGGCCGGCGCATCGATGCTGCCCAGGTCGACCTTCTGCCCCGCCACCGTCAGCTTGCCGGTCTTGAGCTTGTTTTCCAGGTAGGTGTTGCGCAGGTACCAGCAGAACATCGGGCCCGGCAGGTTGGTGCTGTCCGAGTTCCAGTACAGCAGGTCGAACGGCGGCGGCTCGTTGCCCTTCAAATAGTTGGACTGCACGTAGTTCCACACCAGGTCGTTCGGACGCAGGCTGGAGAAGGTGCTGGCCAGGTCGCGGCCCGGCATCAGGCCGCCGGCCTTCAGTTGCTGCTCACGCATGGACACCTGGGCTTCGTCGACGAACACGTCGAGCACGCCGGTATCGCTGAAGTCGAGGAAGGTGGTCAGCAAGGTCAGGCTGGAGGCCGGCTTCTCGCCGCGCGCCGCCAGCACCGCCAGCGCGGTCGACACCAGCGTGCCGCCGACGCAGAAGCCCAGCATGTTCATCTGGTCCTGGCCGCTGATGTCCTGCACCACGTGGATCGCTTCGATCACGCCCTGGTCGACGTAGTCGTCCCAGGTGGTGCCGGCCAGCGACTGGTCGGGATTGCTCCACGAGATCAGGAACACGCTGTTGCCCTGCTCCACCGCGTAGCGCACCAGCGAGTTTTCCGGTTGCAGGTCAAGGATGTAGAACTTGTTGATGCAAGGCGGGACCATCAGCAGCGGGCGCTGGTGCACCGTCGGCGTGACCGGCTTGTACTGGATCAGCTGGAACAGCGGGTTCTCGTACACCACCGTGCCCTCGGTCGTGGCCAGGTTGCGGCCGACCTCGAACGCCGACTCGTCCGACAGCGAGATATGGCCCTTGTTCATGTCGGCCAGCATGTTGGCCAGGCCTTTGGTCAGGCTCTCGCCCTTGGTCTCGATCAGCTTTTGCTGCGCCTCGGGATTGGTGGCCAGGAAGTTGGCCGGCGACATGGCATCGATAATCTGTTGCACCGCAAAGCGGATTTTCTGCTTCTGCTGGGTCGAAGCGTCCACGGTATCGACCATGGCATTCAGGAATTTGGCGTTGAGCAGGTATGATGCCGCATTGAACGACGACATGGGATTGCCCTGCCAGGCGGACGAGGTGAAGCGGCGGTCGGCCACTTCCGGCGTTTTACCGGCCAAAAATTCCTGCCACAACACGCCAAAATCTTGCAGATACTGGTTTTTCAGCTGCTCCATGGCCTCCGGCTTCACCGAGGCGCCCACATCCTGCATCATGGCGGCCAACGGATTGGCGTCCGTCGTGGGCGCCACGTTGAACCAGGATTGCCACTGACCGGGGTCGCTCATCTGCGACATCCAGGCGTTGGCAATGGCTTGAGGATCTGGCAAATTCATGTTTGATTCCCTAAAAATAGTTAAATATCTTTACTTGGGCTGCTGATGCTGATTGTTGCTATTGCTTGGATTTACGTGGTCGGACTGATGGCCCTGACCGAGCCCACCGTCGTTGCGGGAATTGTAACGTTTTTGTTCTATTGCGTGCTGCCGCTGAGCACATTGATTTACATCGCCGGCAGCGGCAAGCGGAAAGCCCGCCGCCGCGCCGCCGAGCTGGCGGCGCACGAAGCCCGCCAGGCCGGACGCGAAGAGTAAGCCCGCGCCGCCTCGATTCATTTGATCCAAATCAGCGCCGCCTGCCGGCCGGTGACGCCGTCGCGCCGGAAGGAGTAAAAACGGCCGGAATTGGACACGGTGCAGAACTCGCCGCCATGCACCTGCTTCACGCCTGCCCGGTGCAGGCGGTAGCGCGCCAGCCCGTAGATATCGGCCAGATGCTTGCCCGGCTTGCCTTCCACGGGCGTGAACGCCGCCTCCACATGGCGCACACCGGAATCGTCCAGCGCGTCGCTCAGGAAGGTCTGGCGCACCTCCGGGCCGACCTCGAACTGATAGGGGCCGATCGCCGGTCCCATCCAGGCCATCAGCTCACCGGCGCCGGCCGCACGCATCGCGTCGATCGTGTTTTCCAGCACGCCGCCGGCCAGTCCACGCCAGCCCGCGTGCGCCGCCGCGACGACCTTGCCCTCGACATCGCAGAACAGCACCGGCAGGCAGTCGGCCGTCATCACCACGCACACCTTGCCCGGCATGGCGGAGAGGCTCGCGTCCGCCTCCGGCACCTCTTGCGGGCCGATCCTGGCCACATCCACCACCGTCGTGCCGTGCACCTGCGACAACCAGGCGGGGGCGCCCGGCAGCATGGCGCGCACGATCTCGCGGTTTTGCGCGACATTGTGCGGCTGGTCGCCGACGTGGGTGCCCAGGTTCAGGCCGCCCTGCCCCATGCCGTCGTCATACGGCGCGGGACTGACGCCGCCACGCCGCGTGGTCGACAGCGCGCCCACGTTCGCCGGCAGGCCGGGCCAGTGGGGGATCAACCATTGCGGCAGGCCGGACATCAGATGCCTTCCGGCACTTCGATGCCGGCCCGGGCCAGCAGCTCGGCGAAGTCGTCGGCCAGCGGCACGGTCCACTCGCATTGCTCGCCGGTGGCCGGATGGACCAGGCCCAGGCGGCGCGCTTGCAGCGCCTGGCGCGGGAAGTAATCCGCCAGGTGCTGCTTGCCGTAGGTGGTGTCGCCGACCAGCGGGAAGCCGATCGACATCATGTGCACGCGGATCTGGTGGGTGCGGCCGGTTTCCAGGCGGCACTGAACCAGCGTGACCGGACGGCCCTCGCCCAGCTTGCCGCCGCCCAGCACCTGGTAGTGGGTGATGGCCGGCTTGGAGCCCATGCCGGTCGAGACCGCCATCTTGATGCGGTCCTTGGGATGGCGGCCCATCGAGGAATCGATGGTGCCGCTGATGCGCGGCATGCCCCACACCACGGCGAAATACTCGCGCTTGACGGTGCGCGCGGCCAGCTGGCGCACCAGGTCGGTCTGGGCCGGCAGCGTCTTGCCGACCACCATCAGGCCGCTGGTGTCCTTGTCCAGGCGGTGGACGATGCCGGCGCGCGGCACGCCCGACAGCTGCGGGCAGTGGTGCAGCAGGCCGTTCAACAGCGTGCCGGACCAGTTGCCGGCGCCCGGATGGACCACCAGGCCGGCCGGTTTGTTGATGACCATCAAGTGCTCGTCTTCGTAAACGATGTTAAGTTCCATCGGTTCCGGTTTAAAAGCCTCGTCTTCCGGCGCCGGTTGGGGCAGAATGACGATCTTCTCGTCGCCGTAGACGGTGTCCTTGGTGGACTTGGCCGGCTTGCCGTCGACGGTGACGAAGCCGTCGGTGATCCACATTTGCAGGCGGCCGCGTGAAAATTGCGGGACCAGGTGGGAGATCACCTTGTCCAGGCGTTGGCCGCAGACTTCGGGGGTCAGTTCCAGATGGATCGGAGCCAGGCCGTCGTCCTCGCCAAAATCACCGTCCTGCTCGACCAGCAGGTCGGCGTCGGCATCGTGATCGGAGGAAGAATCGGCCAAATTCGGCTTTGGAGTTAATATCACAGCATTCCCATCGGCTATAATCAGCCTATTGTAAAACTTTGGTTAAACAGCTTCTTGCAAAACATATGCAAAAAAAATTGAAAGTAGTCGCAGCAACGTTGGTTCTGCTTAGTTTGTCCGCTTGCGGTTTGTTCTCGGAGAAAATCGACGAGACTAAAGGTTGGAGCGCTACGAAATTATACTCGGAGGCGAGCGAAGAGCTGGAAGGACAGCACTACGAACGCGCAATTCAGTTGTACGAGAAGCTGGAATCGAGCTATCCGTTCGGCACCTACGCCCAGCAGGCGCAGATGCAGATCGCCTACGCCTACTACAAATCGCAGGACCAGGCCCAGGCGCTGGCGGCCGTGGAGCGCTTCATCAAGCTGCACCCGAACCACGCCAACGTCGACTACATGTACTACCTGCGCGGCCTGATCAACTTCAACGACCAGATCGGTTTCCTGAACTTCATCTACGAGCAGGACGCCACCGAGCGCGACCCGAAAGCCACGCGCGAAGCCTACGCGGCCTTCAAGCAGCTGGTCGACAAGTTCCCGAACAGCAAGTATACGCCGGATTCGCTGGACCGCATGCGTTACCTGATCAACGCGATGGCGTCGTATGAAGTGCACGTGGCGCGCTACTACTACCGCCGTGGCGCCTACCTGGCAGCGGCCAATCGCGCGATGGGCATCATGAACGACTACCGCGACTCGCCGGCGATCGAGGAAGCGCTGTTCATCATGATCCGCAGCTACGACAAGCTGGGCATGACCGAACTGCGCGATGACACCATGCGCGTGTTCAAGCTGAACTACCCATCGAGCAAGTTCCTCGACGAAGGCAAGAAAGCCGAACGTCACTGGTGGAAACTCTGGAACTAAGCCAGCCCCAGCGAAAACCGGGACCCAGGTCCCGGTTTTTTTACGGCAATTTTGGGGTCAAGTCTGACATTCGGACACGGCCTCTGCCGTAGCGGGCCCTTACGGCAGAGGCCGTCTCAAATGTCAGGCGGCCAATTTTATTCGGTGCGGCGGCGGAAAATCCAGGTTTTGTCGGTCGAGTCTTGCTTGTCGTAGGCGTAGCCGTCGACGTTGAATTTCTTGAGCTTCTGCGGGTCGCTGATGCCTTTGACGGCGGCGTAGCGCGCCATCAGGCCGCGCGCGCGCTTGGCGTAGAACGAGATGATCTTGTATTTGCCGTTCTTCCAGTCTTCGAACTGCGGCGTGATCACCGGCACGTCCAGCAGCTTGGGCTTGACCGACTTGAAGTATTCCTCGGACGCCAGGTTGACCAGCGTTTCGGCGCCCTGCTCGGCTGCCGTCTTGTTCAGCGCCCGGGTGATGGTCTCGCCCCAGAAGGCGTACAGGTCCTTGCCGCGCGGGTTGCTCAGGCGGGTGCCCATCTCCAGCCGGTGCGGGTGGATCAGGTCCAACGGCCGCAGCATGCCGTACAGGCCGGACAAAATCCGCACCCGCGATTGCACATAGTCCAGCTGCCCCGGCTTGAGCGTGCGCGCATCCAAGCCGCCGTAGACGTCGCCGTTGAAGGCCATCACGGCCTGGCGGCCGTCGGCGGTGTCGCTGCTCCAGCTGGCGTAGCGGGCGACGTTGAGCGCCGAGAGGTTGTCGGACAGATCCATCAGCTCGCCGATCTGCACCGGCGAAAATTCGCGCAGGCGGTCGATCAGTTGGGCCGAGTGGTCGAGAAAATCAGGTTGGGAGTGCAACTTGGTGGTCGGAGGGGTCTCGAGATCGAGACTTTTTGCAGGCGAAAGCACTATCAGCATAAGATTCCAGATAAACATTTTTACGAACTAAGCACATGATACCTGTTCCAGAGAAACTCACACCGACCCGTGTCGTTATCGACACCAACGTCTGCCTCGACCTGTTCGTGTTCAAGGACCCGCGCTGGGCCGCCCTGCTGGCCGCGCTGGAAAACGGCACGGTCGAGGCGATCACCCGCTCGGACTGCCGCGACGAGTACAACATCGTGCTGCACTACAAGCACCTGCCGCTGGACGACGACTCGCGCCCGCTGGCCGCCGCCCGCTTCGACCAGCTGATCACTGTGGTGGCCCCGCCCGAGTCCGGCGTGCGCCTGCCGGTCTGCACCGACAAGGACGACCAGAAGTTCCTCGAAGTGGCGCGCGACGCCAACGCGGCCATCCTCATCACCAAGGACAAGGCGCTGCTGAAACTGGCCCGCCGCCTGGCCAAGGCCGGCATGTTCAAGGTGATGGTGCCCGAGGCGTGGAGCCCCGAAAGCTGAGGATTTTTTCGCCACACCAAACCCGGCGCGCTGAGCTAGAATAGGCTATCTGTCCACTACACAGCCGCCATGAATAGCCGTAACAACCTGCCGAGCAGCACGCCTTCCACACCGGTCCTGACCAGCCGCCTGCCGGCCGTCGGCACCACCGTGTTCACCCGCATGTCCACGCTGGCCGCGCACGCCAACGCGGTCAACCTGGGCCAGGGCTTCCCCGATTTCGCCTGCGAGCGCAGCCTGCTGCAAGCCGTCAACGACGCCATGCAGGCCGATTTCAACCAGTATCCGATGATGACCGGCGCGCCCGTGCTGCGCCAGGCTATCGTCGCCAAGATCGCCGCCATCTACGGCCACCAGTACGACGTCGACACCGACATCACCGTGACCGCCGGCGCCACCCAGGCGCTCACCACCGCCATCCTGTGCTGCGTGCATCCGGGCGACGAGGTGATCGTCATCGAACCGAGCTACGACAGCTACGTGCCGGCGATCACGCTGGCCGGCGGCGTGCCGGTGCTGGTGCAAATGAAGGCCGGCGCGCAAGGCTACACGGTGCCGTGGTCCGACGTGGCGGCGGCCGTCAACGGCAACACGCGCCTGATCGTCATCAACACCCCGCACAACCCGACCGGCAGCGTGCTGCGCGCGGCTGACCTGCAGGCGCTGGCCGACATCGTGCGCGGCACGGACGTGCTGATCCTATCGGACGAGGTCTACGAACACATGGTCTACGACGGCCAGCGCCACGAGTCCGTCTGCCGTCATCCCGAGCTGGCGGCGCGCGCCTTCGTTGTCTCCAGCTTCGGCAAGACCTACCACGTGACCGGCTGGAAGATCGGCTATGTCGCCGCGCCGGCCGCGCTGTCGGCGGAGTTCCGCAAGGTCCACCAGTACAACGTCTTCAGCGTCAACACGCCCATGCAGCACGGCATCGCCAGCTACATGGCCGATCCCAAGCCCTACCTGGAACTGCCCGCGTTCTACCAGCGCAAGCGCGACCTGTTCCGCGCGGGCCTGCAACACTCGCGCTTCGAACTGCTGCCGGCCGACGGCACCTATTTCCAGTGCGTGCGCTACGACAAAATTTCAACGCAAACGGAAGCGCAGTTTGCGGAGTGGCTGACCACCGAGATCAAGGTGGCGGCGATACCGGTATCGGCGTTTTACCAGCAGGGCAAGGAATCGGGCATCGTGCGGTTCTGCTTTGCCAAGAAGGATGAGACCCTGGCGCTCGCGTTGGAGCGACTGGGCAAAGTTTAATTCGGGGACGAGAATCATGGCCGATACCAACCAGGCGGACACGCCGCTCGTGGCGGGCGAGTTCGCGGAGCAGGAGCCGCCGCCATCGGTGCTGCATCTGCTCAACGAGTCGAACCGCAGGCTGGAGCGCCTGCTGCAAAACCTGCGCAACGAGCACAACGCCGAGAGCGAGCTGCGCGACATCGCGCGCGACGTGATCCACGCGGTGGACCTCAATCCCGACATCGCGCTGGCCTGCATCTTCCTGTGCCAGATCGCCGGCAGCTACGCGGTGCGCCATTGCATCGAGACGGCCGTGGTGGTGGTGGTGATCGCGCACAGCCTCGGCAAGACCCCGGCCGATACGCTGACCGTGACGGCCGCCGCCCTGACGATGAACGTCGGCATGCTGCGCCACAATAACGCTTTCCAGGACAAGCACACGCCGTTGACCAGCGAGGAAATGGCCATCGTGCGCCGCCACCCGGAGCAAAGCGTGGACATGCTCAAGGACGCCGGCATCCATGATGACGAGTGGATTTCCTGCGTGCTGCTGCACCACGAGAACGACGAGGGCAGCGGCTATCCGGCCGGTGTCGCCAGTCCCGAGGTGACGCAGAACGCCAAGCTGCTCAGCCTGGCGGACCGCTATTGCGCGCAGGTGTCGGCCCGCAATTACCGCCGTTCCCTCCTGCCCGACCAGGCCTTGCGCAACCTCATCGAGGACAAGGCGGCGCCGGTCGATTCCACGCTGGTGCAGTACTTCCAGCGCGAGCTGGGCGATTTCCCGCCGGGGACGCTGGTGCGTTTGCGGAGTGGGGAAATCGGCGTGGTGTGCCGCCGTCCGGGCGGCGCCGGCGGCTTGCAGATCCACTGCCTGCGCGATCCGGCTGGCGCGCTGCTGTCGCCGCCGCCGCTGCGCAGCAGCGCCGACCAGGACGGCGCGATCGCCGCCGCCTTGAGCGAGGATGAGGCGTCGACCCGCTTCAGCATGAAACAGATCTGGGGCCAGCAGGCCAGCCTGTAGGACGGCCTAGTGCGGCAGCGATTCGATCTTGCGGTCGATGAAGGCTTGCAGCTCGGGCGACAGGCCGTTCGATGCGCGCGCGCGCCGGTAGGCTTCGCGCGCTTCCGGCAGGTGCATGTCGGCTTGCAGCGAGATGCCCAGACCCATCCACCACACGCCGTTTTGCGGCGCCAGCGTCAACGCCGCGCGGTAATATTGCGCCGCTTCGGTGTGGCGCTGCTGGCGTTGCAGCACGCCGGCCAGGAAGGCCTGGTACTCGGCGCTGTTGCCGGCGTATGGCAAGGTCGTCATCAGCGTTTCCAGCGCCGGGCCGCCCCTCTCCAATTGCAGGCGCGCCAGCACCATCGCCAGGCCAGGCTGGCGCGGATCGATGCCCAGCGCCAGCCGCAGCTGGCGAATGGCGTCGTCGTTGCGCTTGTTCTCCAGCAGCAGGCTGATGTTGGTTTGACGCGCGGCTTCGTTGCGTGGATCGATTTCCAGGGCGCGGTCCAGGTCGGCCAATGCGGCGCTGACGCGGCCTTCCTGCAGGGCCACCAGCGCGCGGCGGTAGCTGTTCTCGGCCATCTGCTGCGGACTGATGTCGTGCGTGATCGTGCCCTCGCCGGCCGCGTTGCCGGCACCGGCCTGGCGGGACGGCTTGCGTTCGGCGCGCGCGGCCACGGCGGGCTTGCGGGGTGCCGCTTCGACAGAATCGGTTTCCGGCGTCGCCGAGGCGTCGGATGTCGCCACGCGACCAGCGGATGATCCGGGCCCGATGCCGGACTTCGCCAGCGCGGCAGCCGGGGCTTGCGCCCGCGACCGGTTCGGCGCGGACTCGCGCGCCGCCGGCACCGCATCGGCCGGAACCGGCGTCGGCGCTGGTGCTGATGCTGGTGCTGGTGCTGGTGCTGCCGTCTCCGGTGCGCTCGTCGGCGCTGCAGCCGCGCTGCCGGCACAGACGTCGGTACGGCCGCGACTGCAGGGCCTTGACCGGCGCCGCCGCTAACGCAGGCGCTTGCGGCTGCGCCGCGCGATAGCTTTGACTATACCAGCGAGGCCGTCGCGCCCACCGCCGTCAACACCAGCGCGCCGCCGATCGCCAGCGGCCGCCTGTCGCGCGGCTGTCCGCCCACGCCATGCAACTGCTGCTGGCGCAAGGCGTCATCGCCGGCGCCGCCGCGCGCATCGAGGTCCTGCAACATTTTATTGATCAGACTCATTTCGTCAACGCCCAAGTCAGGCCGCACGCGGCGATCAGCAAACTGACGCCGGCCATCAGCCATTGCCAACGCAAGCCCGCCTTCGACTGCACGGTATCGAGCGCCGCCATGTCCACATGACGGCGCGTCACTTGTTGCTTGCCTTCGCCGAAGCATAGCATCAACGACTTGTTTGCCATAATGTTCACCAGCCGAGGAATGCCGCCGCTGGCCTTGAACAGGCGTCCGATGGCGCCCCGGCTGAACAGGCGGCTGCCGCCATAGCCCGCCACGCGCAGCCGGTGGGCCAGGTAATATTCCATGTCGTCGCGGCTGAGCGGCCCCAGGTGGTAGTGGAAGGTGATGCGCTGCGCCAGCTGGCGGATCGAATTGGTCTGCAGATGCTGGTTCAGCTCCGGCTGCCCGAACAGCACGATCTGCAGCAGCTTGCGCTTCTCGGTCTCCAGGTTGGTCAGCAGGCGCAAGGCCTCCAGGCTCTCCAGCGGAATCGCCTGCGCCTCGTCGAGGCACATCACCACCTGCTTGCCCTCGCGCGCCAGGTCCATCAGGCGCTGCGTGAGCGACTTCAGCAACTGATGCTGGTCCACGTCGCGCTGCAACGGCAGTTCCAGCTCGTCCGCCAACGCCAGCATCAGCGTGCGCGGCTCCAGGTAGGGATTGGGAATGTAGGCCGTGACGAAGCCCTCGCCCAGCGTCGCCATGAACTTGCGGCACAACAGCGTCTTGCCGGTGCCGACCTCGCCGGTGATCTTGATGAAGCCCTCGCCGCTGCGCGCCGCCACCAGCAGCGTGTTGAGCGCCTGCTGCGAATGCGGGCTGGTGAAGAAGAAGCTGGTGTCGGGCGTGATCCCGAAGGGCATCTCGCCCAAGCCGAAGTGGGCCTGGTACATTTATTTGCGTCCTCCGGCAGGCGGCGCCAGTTGCTGGACCCGGCGGCTGGCATCGTCCAGGTCCTGCGCATAGCTGGACGCGCCATCGACGATGGTGGGCTTGATCAACACCACCAGCTCGCGCTTCTGCGTGCTGCGTTCGGTGTTGCGGAACAAGGCGCCGACCACCGGCAGGCTGCCGATGCCGGGCGCCTGGCTGTTGTCGTCGGTGCTGGACTGGCGCATCAGGCCGCCGATGGCGACGATGCGGCCATCCTGCCCGCGCACCATGCTGTCCATCTCAGACGTGCTCGACGCCGCCAGCGGCAGCTGCAGCGAACCGGCGCTGCCCAGGTTGACGATCTTGTTCACGGTCGACACCTGGCTCACCGACGGATGCACGTGCAGCATGATGTTGCCCTCGTCGTCGATCTGCGGCGTCACGTCCAGCACCACGCCGGAGAAGAACGGCTGCAGGGTCACGTTGGGGCTGGTGGTGTTGCCGCTGACGTTGGAGTTGGTCGTGGTGCTGACACCGGTCACATAGAATTCGTCGGTGCCGATCTTGAGCACGGCCTTCTGGTTGTTCATGGTGGCGATGCGCGGGCTCGACAGCACGTGCACCGAACCCTGCGACTCCAGGAAGGAAATCATCGCGGCGAAATTGCTGGTCTGGAAGGCCAGGCCGAACAGCGAGCCGGCGTTGTTGGCCGCGTTGGCCAGCGAGAAGCCGGTGCTGGCCGAAATGCCCGCCGTGCCGCCGCTGGTGATGACCGCCGGCTGGCCGCCGTTGGCAGGCAACGGCGCCAGTCCGGTGCCGGGCGCGAGGAAGCCGCCGGACAGGCGGTTGCTGCCGCCGCCGCCGAACGAGGCGAAGCTGGCCCAGTTGATGCCGCTCTGGAAGCCGCTGTTCAACTGGACTTCGAGGATCTTGGCCTCCAGGATCACCTGGCGTTCGACGGCCAGGCGGGTCGCCTTCAGATACTGGTCCACATTGCGCAGCTGCTCAGGCAAGGCGCGCACCACGATCACGCCCGATTGCGGACTGATCACCACGCTGCGGCCGTCGCCGGTGCCGCCGACCAGGGCCACCAGGGCTTCCTTCAGCTCGGTCCAGAAATCGGTGGCCGACGAGGTCTTGACGTTGCTGGAGTCTTCCATCGAATACTGCTGGTTGCCCTGCCCCGGTTGCTGCGGCTGGTTGCTCTGGCCGTTGCTGCCGCTGCCGGAGTTGCCGCTCTGGCCGGACACCACCGTACCCACCGTGTTCACCGATGTCGACGACACCCGCACATTGGACGTGCCCTTGCGCGTGGAGTTCAGGTAGTTGACCTGGAAGATGCGGGTCTGCATCGTCAGCGGACGGATGTAGATGCGCGTGCCCTCCACCTTGTAGTCGTAGCCGTACATCTCGCGCACCGCGTCCAATGCCTCGAACAGCGTCACGTCCTTCAGGTTAGCGGTGACGGTGCCGCTGACGTCCGGATGGATCAGCATGTTGTAGCGCGTGCCGGCCACGATGGAATTGTAGAACTGCTGCACCGGCACCTGGTTGAACGACACGTTGAAGCGCTCCTCCATCACCGCGCGCGCCTTGGGCAGCCCGGCCGCCATGGCCGCGGCCGGCGGCGGCAGCAGCGCGGCCTCCACCGCGGCCGGACTGGCGGGCTGCGCGTGGGCCTGGGCGGCGGCGTCGCGCACCTGCTGGTCGATGGTGTTGTAGGTGTCGCGCGGCGCCTGGGTCTGGCAGGCCGACAGCGCGGCGGCCGCGCCCAGCACGCCAGCCCAGCGCAGCATTGGGTGTGGTGTAAGTTTCGTCATTTAGTTTTCCCTGTCGGGTCTGCGGCCTCGGCCGGTTTGGGAAACAGGGTCAGGGTTTCCAGATTCTTGCCCCGGCGGAGTACCACCGAATTGTCGTTGATGCGGTCGAGTATTGCGTCGCCCACCTTGGCGCCGGCGCGCACGGTGGCGCCGTCGATCACCGCCAGCCTGCGGCCGCCGGGCGCGCGGCCGATCAGGATCGATTGCAGGCGCGGCCCCGTCGGCGCGCTGTCCGATGCGGCGGCCTCGCTGTCGGGTGCGGCCAGCGTGGCGGGCGGACGGGTCGGGTCGGCCATCTTCTGCGCCAGCGCCAGCGCGGGCAGCGCCAGCATCAGCAGCAGCGGCAGCAGGTTCGAGCGGCGGTTCACAGTGCGATCCATTTCTGATCTAGGCTCAGGGTGTACAAGGTCAGCGTCAGCCGTGCTTGCGGATATTGGTCGGCGTCGAGCGCGGCGGCACCCCAAAACAGCTGGGTCGGCATGGATTCAAGCGCCTCGAGGTAATCGATCATCTCCAGGTAACTGCCTTGCAGCACCAGCTGCACGCCGTGGCGGAACAACAGTGGCGCCGGCCCGGCCGCCGGACCGGCGGGCGGCTTGGCTGCGGCGGCGCTGGCGTTGCCGGGACCGTTCGCGCTGGGAGTGCCGTTCGCGTTGGGCTGCAGGATGGAGGCCGGCGTCGGCTGCGGCGGCGCGGCCGGACGCGCGGGCGGCGGCTCGGCCAGGTCCAGCGCGGCGAAGCTGCCGTCAACCGTGCCTTGCGGCGGCAAGGTCCTCAGCGACACCAGGCGCAGCTTGCCGTGTCCCTTAACCATCTGCTGCAGCAAGGCGCCCATGTGCTCCGGCGCCACCAGTCCTTTTTGCGCGCTGCGCAGTTTGGCGCGCAGGTCCGCGCTATCCTGCTGCAACACGCGCAGGCGCTCGCGCACTTCGCGGTCGGGATCGCGGCGCGACGCCACGTCGAGCTGTATCAGTTCGGAGTCGATGCCCGAGATCAGCATGCGCTGTTCCACCATGGCGGCGCGCAGCGTGCGCTCGCGCGTGTAGGCTGGATCGAGCACCAGCATGTACGTCAGGTACACCAGCATCGCCGCCGTCGCGCCCACCACCATCAACCGTTCGCGCTGGTTCAGGGCCATCAGCCAGGTGTCGAATTTGATCCAGTATGCTTTCATGGCCGCTCCGCCTTGCCGTGCTCGCCGGCCGATGCCGACTGCAGGCTGAATTCCACATAACGCGGCGCCACCGCCGGCGCGGCAGCGGCCGCATCGGCCTTCGCTTCAGCCTTGGGCTCGCGCATTTCCAGCTGGCCGAAGGTCTTGCCGCGCAAGACGGCCTCGCTGGCCAGGCCGTTCAGATAGCCCGGCAGCAGGCTGGCCTTGAGCGCCCGTCCCTGCAGGCCGATCGCATCGCCGCTGCCCTGGATGGTGACGCCGGTCAGCCACAAGCCATCGACGCCGCGCCGCGCGAAGGCGCGGAAGTATGCCGAATAGCCGCGCGTCGCACCCGGCTCGCCCTGTTCGAGTATGCCGGCGACCCGCTGCAGGTTGTGGAACTCCACGCCGGCCTGGTCCAGCTCCTGCCGCAGCGTCTCGCTCTTGCGCGGCGCGACGAAGGCGGCGGTGGCGGCGCTCTTGCGCTTCTCGTAACTGTCCAGGTTGGACTTGACGATGGCGGCCTCGTCCTCCAACGCCGCCAGCTGGACCTTGGTCCAGGCCGATACCCCGACCAGCAGCAGCACCAACGCGCCGATGCCGGCCGCCAGCACCGGCGCGGTGGCGTAGTTTTTCTTGCGCTGGAATCCAGCGTTGAACAGATTGATCTGCTGGCTCATGTGCTCGCCCTTTCACGCAGGGCCGCGCCCAGCGTGCGCAGGAAGCCGGCCTGCTGCGCGGGTTCCCGCAGCTCGGGCGCCGCGCTCAGGTCCAGCACCTTGGCCAGGTCCAGCTGCTCGACCGGCAGGTACAGATTGCTGGTCAGGTAAGTGCACAGGCCGCCCTCGCCCACCGGCGACAGCACCAGCTTGGCCACGGTGACAAACGAGAACTGCCGCTCGAAGTGATCGAGCGAGCGTTGCAGCTCCAGCGTGATGCGGTCGTACAGCTGATGCAGGCGGTCCGGGTCCGGATCCAGCAACTGGTTCAGCGTGATGTCGATGCGGCGCGCCAGGTAGAGCTCGGATTGATAGCTGACCGTCAGCAAACCGCCGTCGGCGTCGAAGGCCAGCAGCGCCAGGCCGCGTCCCTCCGGCTCCAGCAACGCCGAGATATTCCGCTGCGCCATCTCGCCGATGTCGATGGCGGTCAGCGCGATTTTGCTGTCGGCGAACAGCTGCTGGTGCGGCATCAGCACGCTGTTGCGGGCGGCCACCGCGAACGCCTGGCGCGCCTGGGTCGAGCCGCCGGCCGGCGGCAGCAGCGCCATGTCGATCGTGGCCTGCTCCAGCGGGAAGTCGATCATGTCCTTGACGCGCCAGCCCAGCGCGGTCTTCATCTCCGCCTCGGGCACATTGGGCGCCTCCACCATCAGCAGCTGATAGCCGCCCGCGCCCAGCAGCGTGGTGCATTGATAGCGGTTGGCATGCAAGTCCTTGCCCAGCCGCGCCAGCGTGGCGCCGGCCTCGTCGGCCTTGCCGGGATAGGACGCGGCCAGCACCACCTTCGGCAAGCCGTCGGTGCGGCGCTCGATCGCCGCCGCCTGCACGCCGTCCGCCGTCAGGCCGATGGCCAGCCAGCCGTTCTTTTTTTCAGCTTTTCCGAATAAACGCATCCGACTGTCTCAAATGATTAAGCACGGGATTCAATAATCGCCGCACGTCGTTGATTATATTCAAGTTTCATTGAGCCACTTCCCCTATTTCGGGCCGTGTCTCCAGTTTGCCTTCTTAATGCTCAGATACAAAATAAAATGAGGCGGATTCAATACACTTCCCTCAAGAAAATGACCGGACTGCGGTACAAGCCGAAAGTCACGCGCCCCTGGCCGGTCGGCAGCCACACCGGTTGGTTGATGACGGAGACGTTGGCGCCGCTCTTGCCGGCGCTGCTGCCGGCCTTCAGGCTCACGCCCGCCACGCCGGCGCTCATCGTGTAGGTCGGCTGGGCGCCGCTGGCCGGCGACGGGCAGGCCAGCAGGCAGCTGGTGTATTGCAAGTCCGTCGCCGGCGTGACCTGGGTGGCGCTGTCGCTGAGGTTGTTGCGCCAGGCGCGCACGGTGGCGCCGCCGACGGTGGCCTGGCCGTAGTACTGGACGGCCAGCTGCAGCGTCACCGGCAGGTTGGACGCGCCGTAAGCATTCGGCACGAACAGGCGGCCGGACACCACCGCCACGCCGCCCTCCACCGCGCCGGTGCGCAGCGACGTGACGCCGTCGTTGGGCGCGCCGGTCTCGTCGGCGCGCACGTAGACCATGGTCGGCGGCACCCAGTTGTTGGCGAACGGCGCGGTCGACACGTAGGGGTTCGGCAAGGTATAGACCGGATTGGCGTTGGCCGTGCCGCCGGGCGGCGGGAGCGGGTTGGCGGGGTCGGTAACGACGCCGAAATCGGTGGCGGCCAGGTTGTTGGCGCTCATCGCCGCCCCGGCCGGCGAGGCCGGCGGATTGGCGGTGGTGGTCGAGCCGGGCGCCGACCAAGCCGACAGCTGCACCGCGCGCGCCAGGGCGCCGCGATAGTTGACGGTGGTGGCGCCCTGCAGGTTGGCCGCCGTCACCTTCACCTTGAACGACTGGCGCGAGTACGCCATGCCGGCCACCGAGGCCGGGCAGCTCATGCCGGCCGGGTCGCAGGCCATGGGCGCCGTCACCACCGTGTCGAAATGGTCCGGCACGAAGCGGCCGACGTTGACCGGCACCGACACCACGCCGCCGGTGCCGAGATAGCTGCCACTAGGCGTGGAGGCATCGGGCGGAGCGATCACCGGCGTGATTTCCAGCACGCCGACATCGGCGTACGAAAACGCGTTGCCGGTGGCGCTGCCGCCGCTGAAGGCGCCCAGGCCGCCGTTCAGCACCAGCTCGTCCTCGGGCTTCGTCGGGTCGGCCAACATGTCGACCAACCGGTCGCCGTTCGCGTCCTTGGCCGCCTTCACGGTCAGTTTGATGGCGACCGGTGTGCTTTCCTTGCCAAAGTTGGGCGCCGGCGCGCCGCCATACATCAGCGCGCTGACGGTCAACGGGAACGCGGTGCCGGCGCTGATGAACACGGGGTCGGTGACCGATGCCGCCGGGTTGCCGGCATGGTTGCCGGATGGCGTGAACAAGGCCAGCTTGTCCGGACGTTCGACGAAGGGGCCGCTGGTGCCGTAGCGGGCGCTGTTGTCGCTGACAAGGAACTCGATGCGTCCCACGTCCGCGTAGTGGAACTTGTACATATAGACCGAGCTGGCCATGCCGGCGGCCATGTCGACGTTGTTCAAGCCGGTCCAGGTGGACGAGTTCTGCGCCGGCATCGCGCCCGAGCGGGCGCACAGCGGCAGCGTGCTGGTGCCGCCGCCGACCATGCTGAAGGTGGCGCGCACGCCGGCGTCCTGCGCCGGATCGTGGCAGGACAGCGCGTACTTGACCTGGATCGTCGTGACCGAGTTCGACAACGCGGTCGGCACGCCGGCGGCCACGAAGGTCAGGTACATCGGGATATCCATGTTGGCCACATACTGCTTGCCGGTGAAGTCGATCGGCTGGCAGGTCTGGCCCGGGTCGTCGAACGCCAGGCCGTTCACGCACTGGCCCTGGTCGGGCCGGTTGTCGTCCTTGGAGACGGTGTACACATAGGTCGGCGTAAAACCCGCCGCCCCCACCAGCGAGCTGACGGTGGAGGTATCGTTGCCGTCGTAGTAATCGAACAACTGGCCGCTGACGGTGGCGCTGTTGACCACCAGGCCGCTGGCGGCTGCGGCCGTGGTCACCCGCAGCGTGATCACCGGCAGCGTGGCGCCGGCGGCCATCGTCGCGCTGTAGGTGCAGGTGAGCTTCTGCCCCGCCATGCCGCACACCCAGCCCGTGCCGCCGGCGCTGACGAAGATCAGCGACGACGGCAGCACGTCCACCACGGTGGTCGGGCCGCCCTCGGCCAGCGGGCCGTTGTTGCTGACCTTGATGAGGTAGTTGCTGGCCTGCGCAGGCTGCAACGGGGTTTGCAGCGTCATCGAAATGGCGCGGTCGGCGGCCGGCACGTTGGGCGCGGCGATCACCTCGGCGTTCAGCAGCACCAGGTCCTGGCCGGACTGGTAGTCGCTGCGCGCCTGGGTCTGGCCGGCCTTGATGGTCGGCGACGACACGGTGTAGGCGTCGAAGTCGATGCCGTAGGACTTGTCGTCGCCGTCGATGTTGGAGGCCGAGTTGAACTGGTTGCCGGACGGGTTCATCGCATCGACCAGCTCGACCCCGTTGTAGCGCAAGATCTCGCCGCCGCCAGACAGCGTGGGGTCGCCCTCCCAGGTGATATGGCCGATCCTGCCGGTCAGGTTGCCGATCGGCGTGGGGGTCTTGAAGTTGGCCAGCGTCAGCGTCACGGAGGAATAGCGGATGTACTGCAAGCCTTCGTAGACGTTGAGCACCCGGAACGGCTCGCTGGGGTCCGAGTACACCACCAGCAGCTGGAAGCCGCCCAGCACGCCCTCCACCGCGCAATAGGGACTGCCGCTGTTGATGGTCAGGTCGTCGACCTTGTAGTTGCCGTTGCCCTTGGCGATCACCTGCGCGGTCACGTCCACCGAGCCCGCGAAGAAGTCGTAGCCCACCGTGGCCGACGTGTAGCGCCGGTTGCTGGGCGCGCTCACCGGGTCGCCGTCGAACGTCACATCGAAATCCGGGGTCGAGCCGGAGCCGGCCCAGTACAGCTGGGCGCTGAGGATGGTGGCGCTGTGCGGCACATCCTTCAGCTTGAGTTGCAGGGTGCCGTTCTTGAGGGCGCAGGGATCGGTATCGTTGTCCTTGGCGCGCATGGTGACCTGGGCGCCGGTGAAGCTGACGTTGCCGGCGAAGCTCTTGAACAGCGTGATCGGCGTATCGGCGCGCGCCGCGCCGGCGGCCAGCGCGCACAGCAGCGCCAGCACGCAGGCCAGCCAGTGCGGAATTCGTGTCATGGTTCGCATCGTCGCCTCCTCAGAACTGGACCATGACCGTGCGCTGCACATAGTCGGCGCTGGTGGTGGCGGCGTTCGGACACGCGCCGCCGGCCGGCTGGTTGCAGGCGGTGGCGGTGACGGTGATCCGGTTCATCTCCGGGCCCATGCCGGGCGTGGGGTTGACGGTGCACTGCACGGTCACGGTAAAGGTCGACAAGGTGCCGCCCAGCGGGAAGCTGGTGACGGCCACGCAGCTGCTGTTGATCCGCTGCTGGTACAGGCCGTATTCGACGCCGGCGCGGGCCGCCTCGTAGGCGCGCGCGCCCAGCAGATCCAATGCCGAGCTGGTCTGCTGCGAGGTGGTCAGGCTCATCATGGCTACGCCCAGCGCCGACAGCACCACCACCAGGAACAGCGCGGTGACGATGGAGAAGCCGGCGGCGAGGCGTTGGCGGATCGGTCTCATGGCGTGTTGTCCAGGTGAACCTGGCGCACCAGGCTGATGGTCTCGCCATTGGTGCGCGCCAGCGTCAGCGACACGGACACCAGCGCCGCGTTGGTGTTGGCCAGCACGGTGCTGTCGAAGTCGCAGCCCGCGACGAAGTTGGCCAGCAGCGCCGCCGCGCCGTACGGCGGCGCGCCCAGCCCGTTCAGGCCGATGATCTGGCTGGTGAAGTTGCGCGTCAGCGTGCCGCCGGTGGCGGATGGCGCGCAGACATAGGTCACGGTGCCGGTCACCACCTGGAAGCGGCTGGTCGGCGATTGCATCGATGGCGACTGGGCCGCGAACGGATTGGTGGTCAGCGTGACGCGGGTGCCGTTGACCGCCGTCACGCGGGCGGCGTTGCCGAAGGTGCGGGCGTCCGCCGGCGCGGTGCCGATGTTGAACACGGTGATCCAGTTGCCCGGCACGATCGCCATGCGTCCGGTGGGCGCGGCGCCGGCGATGTCGAACTGCAGGCTGGCGGCCGGGCTGAAATCGAGCGGCAGCAGGGCGGCCGGCGGCGAATCGGCGATGTCGATATAGCGGCCGCCGGTGCTGGTCAGCAGGAACTGCAGTGTGTGGCGGTCGGCCGAGATCAGCACGCTGTTGGGCAGGGCCAGCCGCAGCTCGCGCGTCATGCGGCGCAGGGCCAGGTCGGCGACGTCGGTCATGTCGACGCGGGCGGCCGTGTCGACATAGTTCTGCACCGGAGTCTTGAGGAACACCGCCACCATGCCGGCCAGGATGCCGGTGACCACCATGACGATGATCACCTCCACCAGCGTGAAGCCGCGCGCGCGATGCCTGTTCATAGCGACCTCGGCGCGTAGCGGGTGCGGTAGCCGTCCAGCACCACGGGGTCGCCGCCGGTGTAGGTGACGGTAACGGTGATGTGCAGCACGTTCATGTTTGCCGACGTCGCATCCGAAGGGATCTGGGCGCCCGCCGGGCCGAGCGTGGCGTCGGGAGCGATCGCCACAACCGCCTGATAGCCCGCCGGGAAGGCATTGCCAGCGGCGTCGGTGGTGTAGGTGCCGGCATAATCGCTGACGTTGTCGAAGGGGCGGCCGATGTTGTTGACCTCCAGGCCGAGCACTTCCGGAATCGTGCATTTGGCCGGATTCACCGTGTCTGGCTGCTCGGCCGCAGGATCGTTGGCATCGCAGAACGTGAAGCGCGCCAGCCGAACTTCCTCCATCATGCCCTCGGCCAGGGCCAGCGCCTGCTTGCGCCGCATCGGATCGGGACTGGAGCGCGCGCCGAAGCCCAGCACCTGCAGCACGCCGACCACGGCGATGCCGACGATGACGATGAACATGATCAGCTCAACCAGGCTCAGGCCCGACTGCGCGCGCGAGGCCGGCTTAATAGACATAGCCGGTCACCGGAGTCACGATGATGTTGTGGGTGCTGCCGTCGCCGGTGACGGCCAGCGTCAGCGGGGCGAAGGTCGAGTTCAGTCCGCCCGGCGGATCGTTCGCCGCGAAGGGTTGGCCGGTGGGATCGAAAAAGAAGGTGGCGGCGGAGGCCGCCAGGCCGTTGGGCACGCCTTCGCAAGCCCAGGCGGTGGTGCCGCAGCTGGCAAGGGTGGCTTTGGTGCCGCTGTTGGATCCGCCCGCCGGCGGCAGGTGCGCCGTGCAGTTGGCGTCGTAACACAACGCCGCGCTGCTGCCGTTCAGCCGTACGAAGACGTTGCGGCCCTGGGCGATGGCGATCTTCTGGCCGTAGCGCAGCAAGGCCCTCGTCTGGTCGGTGTAGGCGACCGCGTCAAAGCCCTGGCGCTGGAAGAAGCGCGGCGCGGCAATGCCGCCCAGGATGCCAACCACCACCAATACCGTGATCAACTCGACCAGCGTGAAACCACCCAGCCTCGCGGACCGGGTACGGCGCATCGGCGCCAGCCCCATCACGCCGCCCCCCGGCCAGCCATTGCCAGCGGCGATTAACAGTTGGCGGCGGTGGCCGCCACTACCACAACGGCGCCGCCAGCTGCGCTGGCGCTGTAGGTGATCGTACATGCGGCGTGATTGAGGTCGGGACGCAAGACGCCGTCATTGGCAAAGGTCGACGTATCATAATCAGCCAAGCCACCCGCAGCGACCAGCGCGCCAGCCAGCGTCGGATAACCGGTAGCCGTATCGACGGTTACAGCAGGATTGTCATAGGTTACGGTGGCGGCGGTGGTTGGCGAGCCTGCCGCCAACCAGCGTCCGTGATACATATTAGCTCCGCTCAACAAAGCCGCGCGAGCCCCTTCCATTTTGGCCAAGCGCGCATCACCGCCCAGGTTGGCGAACCGTGGCAGTGCAGTCGCTGCCAATACCCCCAAAATGACGATGACGACGATCAGCTCGATCAGCGTAAAACCGCCCTGCTGTGGCCGATATTTGAAAAGGCTTGCTTGTTTGGTTTGCATTTGAATCTCCAGACCTGGCTAAGAAAAGTTCATCAACGCCTTCCTGCGGCGGATCGCGGCAGCGGCAATTATTCGGGGACTTCGATTAGCGCGACACCGGTATTGTTTCCCGGCTGGCGCTCTGCGTTGGCGTTTTTTGAGGGCAAGCGCAGTAATTCTACCTTGAAACAAATGTTCCTTGAGGCACCATTTAACAAATTTCCTTGCTCTCCCCTCACGAATATCAACTTTTGTTGAGCTGGATCAAAATACCAATTGCCAGCTTTAACATTTTTTGCCGCGCCGTCTGTTAGCTCGCCGACATAGTTGCCCGGCGCCCGGTCCAGCCAGGCCACCGGATTGGCGCCGGCCAGCGCGTCGATTTCCCGCTCCCTGCCCTGCGCCTGCAAGGCTATCACCTTGCCGGACAAGGCGCTGCGCATATTGATCAGCAAAGCCTGCACCCCAGCCTCGTCGCCGGCGCGGCGGTAGTACGCCACGCGCTCCAGCGCCACTGTTATCAACACGCCAAAAATGCAAGCCACCACGGCGAACTCGAACAGCGTGAATCCCCGCCCCCGCCGCCGTTGTGGCCGCACAACACCCGATAAGCGCAGGCGGCCCATCAGTGCGGCAACGCCACTTTGCCCAGATCCCAGATCGGCACGAAAATACCCAGCGCCAGCACCAGCACCAGCACGCCGAGGAAGGTGATCAGGATCGGTTCGATCTGCGCGGCCAGCGTCTTCAGTTCGTAATCCACCTCGCGCTCATACATCTGGGCGATCTCGTCCATGAGCTCGTCCAGCGAACCGGACTCCTCGCCCACCGCGATCATCTGCAGCACCACCGGCGTGAACACCTTGGCCGCCACCGAGGTGCGCAGGATGCTGTCGCCGCGCTCGACGCCGTCGCGCATCTGCTCGACGCGGGTGCACAGGTAGGAGTTCTCCACCGTCTGCGACACCACCGTCAGCGCCTGCACGATGGGCACGCCGCTGCGGCTGGCCAGCGAGAAGCTGCGGGCGAAGCGCGCCATCGTGGCCTTGTGGATGATCTTGCCCGCGATGGGGAATTTCAGCTTGTAGCGGTCCCACTGGTAGCGGCCGGCGCTGGTGGCCACCCAGTAGCGGAAGCCGAACACCGCGCCGCCGGCCATCACCAGCAGCTGCGGCCAGTAGGTGACGGTGAAGTGCGAGGCGCCGATCAACAGGCGCGTCATCAGCGGCAGCTGCGCGTGAAAGCTCTCGAACACCTTGACGAATTGCGGGATCACGAACACGTTGACGATCACGATGGCGATGATCATGGCGACGATGACGAAGATCGGATAACGCACCGCGCTCTTGACGCGGGCGCGCATCTCGCGGTCGAACTCGAGGTGGTCGAACAAGCGCAGGAACACCTCCTCCAGCCGCCCGGTCATCTCGCCCACGCGCACCATGGACAGGTAGAAGTCGTCGAACACGGTGGGATGGCGGCGCATCGCGGCCGACAGCTCGCGGCCGGCGTCGAGCGACTCGCGCAGGTCCTTGATCACCTTGGCGAACGATTTGCTGATCGCCGATTCCTGCAGGCCGGCCAGCCCGCGCATGATGGGCACGCCGGCCTTGAGCAGCGTGTACAGCTGGCGGCTGAACAGTTGCACATCCATCGACGTGACCTTTTTTTCAAGCAGCGTGGTCCACCAGGGCTCGCCGCTGGAGCTGCCGCTGGCGGCCTTGCGGGTCAGCGCGATCTCGACCGGGATGGCGCCGGCGCTGCTCAAATGATCGGCCACGGCGCCGCTGTCGGCCGCCTCCAGCACGCCCTGCATCAGTTCCCCGCGCGCGCTGCGCGCCTTGTAGGCATAGAACGGCACGTCAATCCTCGATCTGGTTACTGATGCGCATCGCCTCGGCCACCGTGGTGCGGCCCTGGATCACCAGCGCCACCGCGTGCCGGCGCAAGGTTTCGCCGGCCATCTGCGTCGCCGCCGTGCGCAGGAAGTGCGACGGATCGGGATCGTTGGCGGCCTCGACCACGTCGCGCGTCATCTCCAGCAGCTCGTACACGCCGGTACGGCCGCGATAACCCATGCCATTGCAATGCGAACAACCCTTGCCGTGGAAGTAGCGTCCCATGTCCACCTTGTCGCGCAGCTCCATGCTCAGCCACTCGCGCTCGGTCGGCGTCAACTCGTACGGCGTGGTGCAGCTTTCGCAGATCACCCGCACCAGGCGCTGCGCCAGCACGGCCTGCAGCGAACTGCCGACCATGTAGCGCGGCACCCCCATGTCCATCAGGCGCAGCGGCGTGCTGGCCGCGTCGTTGGTGTGCAGGGTCGATAGTACCAAGTGGCCGGTCATGGCGGCGCGCAAACCGATCTGGGCCGTTTCCTGGTCGCGCATCTCGCCCACCAGCACGATGTCCGGGTCCTGCCGCAGCGCCGAGCGCAGCACGCGCGCGAAGCTCAGCTCGATCTTGTCGTTGACCTGCACCTGGTTGATGCCTTGCAGCCGGTATTCGACCGGGTCCTCCACCGTGATCAGCTTTTTCTCCACCGAATTGAGCTCGGCCAGCGCGCAGTACAGCGTGGTGGTCTTGCCGCTGCCGGTCGGCCCGGTCACCAGCACCAGGCCGTTGGGGCGCTGGACGATGGCGCGGAACTTCTCCAGCATCGCCTTCGGCATGCCGATCGCGTCCAGCCGCAGCTGGGTGTTGCTCTGGCTGAGCAGGCGCATCACCACCGATTCGCCGTACTGGGTCGGCATGGTCGAGATCCGCACGTCGATGCGCTGGTTCTTCACGCGCACGGCGAAGCGGCCGTCCTGCGGCAAACGCTTTTCCGAGATGTCGAGCTCGGACATCAGCTTGAGCCGCAGCGCCAGCGACGGCGCGATCTTGATGTCGGCCTCGGTCTGCAGGTGCAGCACGCCGTCGATGCGGAAGCGGATCTGCAGCCGGCCCTCCTGCGGCTCGATGTGGATGTCCGAGGCGCGCACCTGGCTGGCGTCGTCGAACACCGACTGCAGCAGCTTGACGATGGGCGCCTCCTCCAGGTTGGCGTTGGCGGCGGCCAGCGCGCCGAAGTCGACCGAGACGTCGCCCAGGTCCTGCTCCAGCTCGCGCGCCAGGTCGGAGATGTCCTCGGTGCGGCGGTAGATGCGGTCGATCGTGCCCAGCACCTCGGTCTCGTTGACCACGGCCAGCTCGATCGGCTGCTTGACGATGCGCGCGATCTCGTCGTAGGCGAACAGGTCGGTCGGATCGGACATGCCCACCAACAGCGAGCCGCGCCGGTCCTCCAGCACCAGCGCGCGGAAGCGGCGGGCCTGGGTCTCCGGCAGCAGCCGCACGATCTCGGGATTGACGTTGTAAAACTTCAGGTTCAGGTAGGGAATGCTCAGCTGACGCGCCAGCGCGCCGGCGATCTGTTCCTCGGTGACATAGCCGTTGTCGATGAACACCCGGCCCAGCTTGCGTCCGCTGCGCTTTTGTTCGGCCAGCGCCAGGCCCAGTTGCTCCTCCGTCAGCAGCTTCTGCTGCACCAGAATTTCCCCAAGCCGCACTTTCTCTGGCCTTGCCATACCCGCTCCCCGGCCTCTGCCGTCAGTCAACTTGCGGCCATTCTAGTGCAGAATCCGGCGTCGCAACACCAGGACATGCGGCGGGCGCGGCCGGGTGTCGCTTTCTTCGCACGAATGCGCTACAGTGTCGTTCGTTTTCCAGCCACACAGAGCCACCACCTTCCATGACCGCACCCGCCCTGCGCTTCCAGCAAGTTGTCAAACGCTATGGCCAGTCCGAGGTATTGCGCGGCGTGGACCTGGAGCTGCGGGCGGGCGAATGCTTCGGCCTGGTCGGCGTCAACGGCGCCGGCAAGACCAGCCTGATCAAGTGCCTGCTGGATTTCTGCGCCCTCGACGGCGGCAGCATCGACATCTGCGGCCAGCCGCACGACCGCCCGGCCAGCCGCCAGCCGCTGGGTTACCTGCCTGAACGCTTCACCCCGCCCTACTACCTGACCGGCGCCGACTTCATCCGCTACCTGCTCACCTTGCAGGGCCTGGCCTACGACCCGGCCGCGGTCGGCGCCATGCTGGCGGCGCTGGACCTGGACCCGGCCGCGCTCAAGCGCACGGTGCGCGGCTATTCCAAGGGCATGACGCAGAAACTCGGGCTGGCCGCCTGCCTGCTGGCGCGCAAGCCGCTGTATGTCCTGGACGAGCCGATGAGCGGCCTCGACCCGAAAGCGCGCGCCCTGCTCAAACAACAATTGCGCCAGCTGCACCAGGCCGGCGCCACCGTGTTCTTGACCTCGCACATGCTGGCCGACGTCGACGAGCTGTGCGACCGCATGGCCATCCTGCACGAAGGCCGCGTGCGTTTCGCCGGCTCGCCGGCCGAGTGCCGCGAGCGCTACGGCGCCGCCAACCTGGAGCAAGCCTTCCTGGCTTGCATCGCGTGACCATGTACCAGTCGCACTTCGGCCTGCGCGAGACGCCGTTCGGCATCACGCCCAATCCCGCCTTTTTCTACGCCGGCAACACCCGTGGCGAAATCCTGCAAGCCTTGCTGTATGCGGTCTGCCACGGCGAAGGCATCGTCAAGGTGACCGGCGAGGTGGGCGCCGGCAAGACCATGTTGTGCCGCATGCTGGAGAGCCAGCTGCCGCCGCACGTGGACGTGATCTACCTGGTCAACCCCAACCTCGATCCGCAGGAAGTGCAGTACGCCATCGCCGCCGAGCTGGGCATCGACGGCCACGGCCTGCGCATCGATGAGGTCCAGCGCCGGCTGCAGGCCGACCTGATCGCCCGCCACGGCCAGGGCCGCCAGGTGGTGCTGCTGGTCGAGGAAGCCCAGGCCATGCCGCTCGACACGCTGGAGGCGATCCGCCTGCTGACCAACCTGGAGACCGCGCGCAGCAAGCTGCTGCAGATCGTGCTGTTCGGCCAGCCCGAGCTGGACCAACACCTGGACCTGGCCGGCATGCGCCAGCTGAAGGAGCGCATCACGCACAGCTTCACGGTGCCGGCGCTGGCGCCGTCGCTGATCGGCGAGTTCCTCGAATTCCGCCTGCGCGCGGCCGGCCACGACGGCCCGGCCATCTTCAGCCCGGCCGCCGCCCGCCTGATCGCCCAGCGCTCCGAGGGCATCGTCCGCCGCATCAACATCCTGGCCGACAAGGCCCTGCTGGCCGCCTTCGCGGCCGACGCCACCACCGTCAGCGCCCGCCACGCGCGCCAGGCGATCCGCGAATCGGCCTTCCGCCGGCGCGGCTGGCGGCAAACCTTCCCCTTGCGCGCTGTTGCTGTGGGGGCCCTGGCGGTCCTGCTAATTTGGGCTATTTACGGGGCCATCCTTGCGGTGGCACCGAATTTGTAAGATCATGGTGTCTATATTGCAAATGCACAACATCGTGCATTCCCTCCGGGCCGGAAAGAATCAATGAAAAAACTCGCCTCCCCCATCGTGCCTATGGTGTGCAGCGTGTTGCTGAGCGCCTGCGCGACCCATCCCCTGCCCAATTCGCCGACCCACATCATGGAAGCGCCGCGTCCGGCCGGGTCGATCCCGGAACCGGTGCAGCAGAGCGCCGCGCTGCCGCCGCCGGCCGCCGCGCCCAAGGTCGAGACCTACAGCGTGACCGTGCACAAGGTGCCGGTGCAGTCGCTGCTGTTCGCGCTGGCGCGCGACGCCGGCCTGAACGTCGACGTCCATCCGGGCATCGAGGGCACCGTCACGCTCAACGCGCTGGACCAGACGCTGCCGCAGCTGCTCAACCGCATCCAGCGCCAGGTCGACATGCGTTATGAAATCAACGGCGGCACGCTGACGGTCCTGCCGGACACGCCGGAGTGGCGCAACTACAAGGTCGACTACGTCAACATCGCGCGCAGCACCAACAGCAGCGTCAACATCGCCACCCAGATCTCGACCACCGGCGGTGGCAGCGGCAGCGCCTCCAATCCCGTGGTCGGCACGCCGGCCACCGGCCAGCCGCAGCAGCCGCAACAGCAGCAGCAGTCGGCGCCGGCCAACAACGGCGCCAACGGCAACGGCAGCAACAACTCGACCACCGTGGTCAACAACCGTTCCGACAACAACTTCTGGTACAGCCTGGAGAAGAACATCCGCGACATGCTGCGCGCCTCCAACCTGGGCGACAACCCGGTCGATCCGCTGGCCTCGATGAACGGCGCCACGCCGGGCGCGACGGCGCAGACGCCGTTCGACGCCTCCGGCTTCGGCGGCGCGAAAGGCGGCGCCAACGCGCAGCGCGGCACCTCGGTCATCGTCAACGCCGAGGGCGGCCTGATCGCCGTGCGCGCCACCGCCCGCCAGCACGAGAAGATCCGCGAATTCCTCGACATCGTGCTGGGCGCGGCCAAGCGCCAGGTGCTGATCGAGGCCACCATCATCGAAGTCCGGCTGGGCGACCAGTACCAGCAGGGCATCAACTGGCAATCGCTGGCGCGGGGCGGCCTCAAGCTGAACCAGGGCGCGCTCGGCTCGGCCACGCTGCCCACCGCCACCAATCCGGGCGTGTTCGTGATGAACTACACCAATCCAACCAGCCGGCTGGGCAATATCGCCGCCACCATCGAGCTGCTCGAATCGTTCGGCAAGGTCAAGGTGCTGTCCAGCCCCAAGATCAGCGTGCTCAACAACCAGACCGCGCTGCTCAAGGTGGTCGACAACAACGTCTTCTTCTCGATCAAGGTCACGCCGGCGGTGCTGGGCTCGACCGGCACGCCGATTTCGCAAGCCACCTATGAATCGCACCTGGAGACGGTGCCGGTGGGCTTCGTGATGAGCGTGACGCCGCAGATTTCCGAGTCCGACGAGGTCACGCTCAACGTCCGGCCGACCATCACCCGCGTCGTCGGCTACGTCAACGACCCCAACCCGGACCTGGCCAAGGCCAATGTCATCAGCAAGGTGCCGGTGATCCAGGCGCGCGAGCTGGAATCGCTGATGAAGGTGTCCAGCGGCCAGATCGCCGTCATGGGCGGACTGATGCAGGACTCGATCGACAACGCCAAGGACGGCATCCCCGGTCTGAGCAGCGTGCCGCTGATCGGCGACCTGTTCTCCCACCGCAACGAGAACACCACCAAGACCGAGCTGGTGATCTTCATGCGGCCGGTGGTGGTCAAGGACGCCAGCGTCAACGGCGACTACAAGGACTATCGTTATCTGCTGCCGAGCGAGAAGCCGGACAGCGCTCCCTATGGCGCGGCCACGCCGGCCCCCGCCCCAGCCAAGGCGAACGGATCATGAGTCTCCTAATGCAAGCGCTCAAGAAGGCTGAGCGGGCCAAGCAAAGCGCGGCCGACGACGACGCCACCGACAAGCCGTCGCAGGCGTTCGACGACGTCCTGGCGCTGACGCCGGAACCGGCGGCGCCGGCCCGGCCCGGCCCGAGCCTGGACCTGGAGCCGATGTCCGGCCTCAGCCTGGAGCCGATCGCGGCCACGCCGCAGGCCAACCTGCAGCCCTCGCCCGACCCGCTGCCGGCGCCCAGCGACCACCGCACCGCCGGCCTGACGCTGGACCTGGCGCCCGATCCGTCGGCGCCGCCGCCGGCGAGCGCGATGGCGTTCGAACCCGCGCCGGCCACCGCGCCCGCGTTCGCGTCGAAGACCGCGCCCGCCCCGGCCCCGGCGCCCGCCGGCCCGGCCGCCGGCGCCGCCGCGTCCGCCGCCAAACCGCGCCGGCGCCGCGCGCCGACAAGGCCGAGCAGGCCGCTCCCCCGAGGTGGCGCGGCCTGCGCGCGGCGCCAGCGGCGGCCGCTACTGCGCTGTCCGAATCGGCCGGCCTGGACCGCGAACGCCTGCGCCTGGTCGGCTGGGTCGCGCTGCTGGTGCGGTCGGGCCGGTGGCATGGGTTATTATTACTGGCAGGCGATCGCCGCGCCGGGCGCCGGCTCGCTGCCGCCGGTGCCGATGCCGCCGATCGGCGCCACCGGCGCCACCGGCGCCACCCCGGTCAAGGTCGCCGTGGCGCCGGACGCCGCCGATGCCGCGCTGGCCGACACCGCGCCGATAGCGCCGTCGGCCGCCCACGCCGGCAGCGAGGAACTGGAACGCCGCCTGAGCGCCGCCGAACAGGCGCTGGCCGCGTCGCAACAACTGATCCAGACCCAGATGGCGCAGCTGAGCGCGCCCCGCCCCGACCGCCTGCCGCCGATCGCCGCGCCGGACAACACCGACATCCGCGTGGCCCGCGCCAGCAAGCGGCAAGCGGTGGCACCGGCGCTGGAGAACGGCTACCAGGCCCTCAACAGCGGCGACCTGGCGCAAGCCCAGCAGCAGTACGAGGCCGCGCTGCGCGACAGCCCGACCAGCCGCGACGCCCTGCTCGGCCTGGCCGCGCTGGCCGCCCGCAAGGGCCAGGGCGAACAGGCGGCGGGCTACTACCTGCGCCTGCTCGAACTCGATCCGAACGACGCCACCGCCGTGGCCGGCCTGGTCGGCGTGCGTCAGGGCGACACCGCCCAGAGCGAGGCGCGGCTGCGCGCCATCCTCGGCACCAACCCGGACGCCGGCCCGGTGCTGTTCGCGCTCGGCAACCTGCAGGCCCAGCAGGGCCGCTGGCCGGAGGCGCAGCAAGCCTACTTCCGCGCCTACACCGCCATGCCGGACAATCCCGACTACGCCTACAACCTGGCCATCGGCCTGGACCGCCTGAACCAGGGCAAGCTGGCCCTGAAGTACTACCAGCGCGCGCTGGCGCTGGCGCAGGACCACGCCGCCGCGTTCGACCGCAACGCGCTGCGCACGCGCATGCACGAGCTGAGCGCGCCGGCCAAACCACAATAAGAGATCCATGGCAGAACAAGTCAAACTCCCGCTCGGCAAGCTGCTGATCCAGAAAGGCGTGATCAGCGAAGACCAGCTGCGCATCGCGCTGATCGAGCAGAAACGCAGCAGCGAGCCGCTGGGAAAACTGTTGATCACGCTCGGCTTCGTGACCGAGGCCACGGTGCGCATGGCGCTGTCGGAAAACCTCAACCAGCAGAGCGCCGACCTGACCAGCCTGGTGGTGGACGCCATCGCCCTCAAACTCATCCCCAAGGACGTGGCCAAGCGCTACAAGGTGTTCCCCATCGTGTACGAGCGCGCCACGGACAACCTGATCCTGGCCATGTCGGACACCAGCAACATCGTCGCGCTGGACCAGATCAGCGCCATGCTGGTCAAGGGCATCACCATCAGCCCGCTGCTGGTGAACGATTCCGACATCCAGCGCGCCATCGACCAGTACTACGGGTTCGAGCTGTCCATCGACGGCATCCTGCACGAGATCGAAACGGGCGAGGTCAACTACGCCAGCCTGGGCAGCACCTCGGACGAGTACAGCCAGCCGGTGGTGCGCCTGATCGACGCCATCCTGGCCGACGCGGTGCAGAACGGCGCCTCCGATTTGCACTTCGAGCCGGAGCAATCGTTCCTGCGCATCCGCTACCGCATCGACGGCATCCTGCGCCAGATCCGCAGCCTGCACAAATCGTACTGGCCGGCGATGGCGGTGCGCCTGAAGGTGATGAGCGGCATGAACATCGCCGAGACCCGCGCGCCGCAGGACGGCCGCATCTCCATTAAATTCTCGGGCCGCCAGATCGACTTCCGCGCCTCGGCGCAGGCCACCACGCACGGCGAGAACTTCGTGCTGCGCGTGCTGGACCGGCAGAAGGGTATCGTGCCGCTGGACGGCCTGGGCCTGGAGGAAAACGAGCTCAACCTGTTGAAGCTGATGATCGCCCGCCCCGACGGCGTGATCCTGGTGACCGGGCCGACCGGCTCGGGCAAGACCACCACCTTGTATTCGATCCTCAACCACATCAACACCGAGAGCGTCAACATCATGACGCTGGAGGACCCGGTCGAGTACCCGATGAACATGATACGCCAGACCGCCGTCAACGAGTCGGCCAAGATGGGCTTTGCCGACGGCATCCGCTCGATGATGCGGCAGGATCCGGACATCATCCTGGTCGGCGAGATCCGCGACCGCGAGACCGCCGAGATGGCGTTCGCGGCCGCCATGACCGGCCACCAGGTGTATTCGACGCTGCACACCAACTCGGCGATCGGCTCGATCTCGCGCCTGCTCGACATCGGCGTGGTGGCCGACATCATGGCCGGCAACATCATCGGCATCATCGCCCAGCGCCTGGTGCGCCGGCTGTGCCCGCACTGCCGCGAGGCCTATCCGGCCGAGGACCTGGAACGCCGCCTGCTCGGCCTGTCCCAGGACGCCGCGCCGTTCACGCTGTACCGCGCGGTCGGCTGCGAGCGTTGCGGCCACCAGGGCTACAAGGGCCGGCTGGCCATCATGGAGCTGCTGAAGATGACGCCCCAGCTCGACGAGATGGTGGCGCGGCGCGCCTCCTCGCGCGAGCTGAAGAACGCCACCGCCGCCGCCGGCGTGCGCTCGCTGGTGGACGACGGCCTGCGCCGCGTGCGCGAGGGCGTGACCACGCTGGAGGAAGTGTCGCGCGTGGTCGACCTGACGGACAGGCTGAGCTGATGCCCCAATACCTCTACCGCGCCATGGACGCCAGCGGCCAGCTGCTGCTGGGGAATATGGACGCGCTCAACGAGCCCGACCTGGAGCTGCGCCTGCACCGCATGGAGCTGGACCTGATCGACTGCCAGGTGTCGCGCCAGAAGCTGGCCGCCATCGGCCGGCGCGACATCACGCGCAAGGACCTGATCAACTTCTGCTTCCAGATGGAGCAGCTGACCGGCGCCGGCGTGCCCATCCTGGAAGGCCTCAACGACCTGCGCGACAGCATGGACCATCCGCGCTTCCGCGAGATCATCACCGACCTGATCGAGAACATCGAGGGCGGCCTGCAGCTGTCGGGCGCGCTGGAGGCCTACCCGGACGTGTTCGACAAGACCTTCACCAGCCTGATCACCGCCGGCGAGCGCACCGGCAAGATCTCCGAGGTGTTCCTGAACCTGTCGGACAGCCTGAAGTGGCAGGACGAGCTGGCCTCGCAGTCGCGCAAGATCGTCATGAAGCCGCTGTTCGTCGGCGTGGTGATCCTGGGCGTGGTGGCCTTCCTGATGATCTACCTGGTGCCGCAGCTGACCGCCTTCATCAAGAACATGGGCAACGAGCTGCCCTTCCACACCAAGGCGCTGATCTTCGTCTCCGACATCTTCATCCACTACTGGTACGTGCTGCTGGCGCTGCCGGTGGCGCTGTATTTCGGCGGCCGCGCCTGGCTGGCGCGCAGCGAGCAGGCGCGCTACAACTTCGACGCCTTCAAGCTGCGCATCTGGATGATCGGCCCGGTGCAGCACAAGATCATCCTGGCCCGCTTCGCCACCTTCTTCGCGCTGATGTACGGCGCCGGCATCACCATCCTCGAATGCATCCGGCTGTCCGAGGGCATCGTCGGCAACCGCATGGTGGCGGCCGGCCTGCGCCGCGCGGCCCAGCTTATTTCAGAAGGCCAGAGCGTGACGGCGGCGTTCCAGAACACCGGCATCTTCCCGCCGCTGGTGATCCGCATGCTCAAGGTGGGCGAGGCCACCGGCGCGCTGGACGGCGCGCTGCGCAACGTCAGCTACTTCTACAACCGCGAAGTGAAGGAGATGATCGAGAAGGTGCAGGCGATGATAGAGCCGGCCATGACCGTGGTGCTGGGCCTGCTGCTGGGCTGGATCATGCTGTCCGTGCTGGGGCCGATTTACGACACCATCTCCAAGATCCGACCCTGAGGCCGCCGTGTTGCACAGCCATTTACTTTATCTCAGCAGCGAATTCGTGTGGGCCTACCCGTGGCACAAGGACGCGCTCGGCGAGCCCACGCGCTACCCCAACGACCGCGCCGGCGTCGACGCCTTCATGGACGACCTCGACGCGCGGCCCTACGGCCCGGTCTACCTGATGGTCGACCTGATCGAGGAGGATTTCCAGCGCATCACGCTGCCGCACGTGACCGGCCGCTCGGGCCGCCGCCTGCTGGCGCGCCGGCTGCTGCAGCAATACCGCGAGACGCCGTACCGCTACGTGCGCGTGCAGGGCCGCGAGCCGGACGGCCGCCAGGACGACATCGCCCTGCTCAGCGCGCTGACCAATCCGGCGCTGGTGCAGCCCTGGGTGGAGGCGCTCGAACTGCTGCGCGCGCCGCTGGCCGGGCTGTACTCGACCACGCTGATGACCTCCTCGCTGGTGCGCAAGCTGGGCCTGGCGGACCGGCGCCTGCTGCTGGTCACGCAGCAATCGGCCGGCCTGCGCCAGAGCTACTTCCTCGACGGCCAGCTCAAGTTCTCGCGCCTGACGCTGGCGGTGGACCGCGACGGCGCCCCGGTCGACGTCGCCCGCGAGACCGCCAAGACCCAGCAGTTCCTCACCAGCACCCGCCTGATCGGGCGCGGCGAGGTGCTGCACACGGTGATCCTGGCGCCCGACGAGACGCTGGACCGGCTGGAGCCGCAGTGCCAGGACGGCCCCGAGACGGCCTACCATTTCGAATCGATGGACACCGCGGCCGGGCGCACCGGCCTGCCGCAGGCGCCGGAGCTGGCCGACATCCTGCTGCTCACGCTGCTCGGCCGCGAACGTCCGGCCAGCCAGTACTCGCTGGGCGAGGCGCGCCGCTACTTCCAGCTGTGGCGCGCGCGGCTGGCCCTGTTCAGCGCCGGCGCCGTGCTGGCGGCCGGCACCCTGGTCTGGCTGGGCGTCGACGTCTGGCGCTATGTCGAGGCCACCTCGGCCACCGACGCCATGTACGCCGAGGCCAAGCAGTACGACAACCGCTACCGCGCCGCGCTGTCGACCATGACGCCGGCCATCGACAAGACCGCCAACATGAAGGCCGCCGTCACGGTGGCGCAGCTGCTGGTGCGCCAGGGGCCGCAGCCGCTGCCCTTGATGACGCACCTGAGCGCGGCGCTCGACAAGGTGCCGCAGATCCATCTGGTCCAGCTGGACTGGAAGATCGCGCCGCCGGCCGCGCCGGCCGATCCGGCCGCCACCGGCTTTATGACCAGCGCCCCGGGGACGGCGACGGAGCCGATCTCGTCGCTCATGCTGGGCCTGCCGGGCAAGGTGCCGCAGGCGCTGCGGCTGGAGGCCGAGATCATGGTGCCGCCGGATAATTACCGCGAAGTGGTCAACACCATGAACGCCTTCACCCAGGAACTGGCGCGCCAGCCGCGCATGACGGTGGAGATCGTGCAGCAGCCGGTCGACACCCGCTCCAACGTCAAGCTCAGCGGCAAGGCCGGCGGCGGCCCCGTGGGCGGCGTCGAGACCAAGGCCCGCTTCATCCTCAACCTGAGCTGGCAGCCATGAACGCCTCCCCCGCCCCCTTCAGCAAGAAGCCTGCCCGCGCCGCCAGGCCGCTGCCTTACTGGCTGCGCGAGTTCGCGCTGATCCGGCTGGCCGTGGTGGTGGCCGCCGGCGCCCTGGCCATCGGCGTGGCGACCGTGTTCGCCAGCAGCTGGTACGTCCACCACGCCGAGGAAAACCGCCTGCAGGCGCTGCAGACGCGCGACGCCGCGCGCCAGCGCTTCGCCCAGGTGGAAACGGAAAAGCGCGAGATCCGCGCCTTCCAGCCGCAGTTCGCGCTGCTGCGCAGCCACGGCCTGATCGGCGAGGAGAACCGCCTCGACTGGGTCGAGCAGATCCGCCAGATCCAGGAGCGCCGCAAGCTGCCGCCGCTGAGCTACGAGATCGAGCCGCAGCAGGCCGTCAAGCTGGACGCGCCGCTGCCGCTGGGCGACTACGCGCTGCGCGGCAGCCGCATGAACCTGCGCATGGAGCTGCTGCACGAGGGCGACCTGTTCAACTTCCTCGAAGACCTGCGCCAGCGCGGCTATTACGCGGTGCAGCAATGCACGCTCAAGCGCGTCGGCGGCCCGCAGAACGTGCCGAACGCGCCGACCATCGGCGCCGACTGCAAGCTCAACTGGCTGACGCTGGCGCCGTCCGCCGCGCTCAACGCCGCCGTGCGCAAGAAAGGTTCGTGATGACCCAGTCGACTCCATTGATCCGCGCCTTGCTGCTGGCCTCGCTGGCGGCGGCCCCGCCAGCGGCAGCCCAGCAAGTGGCGCTGGGCCGGCTGTTCGCCACGCCGGCCGAACGCGGCGCGCTGGACCGCCAGCGCGAGGCCGGCCCCGCCGCCGTGCCCGCCATGCCCGGCGCGGCGGCC